>NZ_JAURWA010000173.1 GCF_030655195.1 Patulibacter sp.
GGGCAGGGCGCTGCCCCGGCCAGCCAGGCCCCGGCCTCCGGCGGAGGCGGCGCGGGCGGTGGCCTCGACGCCGTCGCGCAGTGCGAGTCCGGCGGCGACCCGGGCGCGGTCTCGGCCGACGGCACGTACCGCGGCAAGTACCAGTTTGACCAGCAGACCTGGAACTCGGTCGGCGGCTCCGGCGACCCGGCGGCGGCCCCCGAGGCCGAGCAGGACCAGCGCGCGGCGGCCCTGCAGGCCCAGCGCGGATCGAACCCCTGGCCCGTCTGCGGCTGAGCGGTCGCGAAGACGCAGCGAACGGGCCGGCCGTCTGCGGCTGAGCGCTCGTCCGCCCCGCGTTGCGAAGGGTCCCGGAAACCCGGGGCCCTTCGTCGTGTCCGGGCGGCGACGCACTGGTGCTGCGCCACAACCGTCGGTGCCACGCTTCGGCCCTGGCGACGACGCGTCCCCGCCACATGATCACGGAGACGGACGACGTCGCCGCAGCGGTGGACGACGCCGCGGCGCTCCGGCCGGGTGAGCCTCGGAGCGTCCTGCTCCGGCGCCTCGTCGGTGATGGCGACGACCGCCTCGCCGCAGCCGCGCGCGAACGCGGCCTGCGCGTCCGCTGACCGCAGCACGGGGCGGGGCCGCTCAGCGGCTCACCCGTCCTCCCGCAGCGTGTCCGCCACCAGCGCGTTCGCGTGGCCGTGGCCGAGGCCGTGGTCGGTCTTGAGCATCGCGACGAGCTCCATGTGCTTCCGGGGGCCCGCCGCGCGGATGATCGCCTTCCAGTGGGCGATCGGCTCGCCGTACGTCTTCTCGATCGACGGGAAGTACGAGGCGGGGCCCTTCACGGGCGCGGGGTCGGTGCTCATGTCTCCAGGACGACCAGGACGGGCGGGAGTCATCGGCGTGCCCGCGGACGGGCGCGACGACGAAGGGCCCCGGTCGCCCGGGGCCCTTCGCGGCATCCCCCCGGATGACCGTCCGGTCGTGGACCGGGCGATGCCGAGCGGTCGCGTGGACCGCGCTCCTCGGCATCGCTCGACCCCGTGGAGGGGCCGGGGGACGGGGACGGGAGGAGGGGGTCCGTCGGCGCGGGATGCCCGTGCCGACTGCCTCCCCCGTCGTTCGTGCGGACCTCGCCCGCACGCGTCTCGGGTCCGCCGGGAGCTCCCGGCCGTGCGTGTCGTGCACGGCCGGCGGCCCCCGGGACGGGCCCGTGTCACCTAGACCTGCGCGACCTCCGCCACGCGGGCCTCCAGCGCCACCTCGAGCACCTCGTCGAGGCTCATCGAGGGGTGGAACGTCACGGCGTCCCTGACCTCCTGAGGTACGTCGTCCAGGTCACCGCGGTTGCGCTCGGAGATGACGATGTCCGTCAGCCCGGCGGCGTGCGCGGCGATCGACTTCTGCTTCAGCCCGCCGATCGGGAGCACGCGGCCCTGCAGCGTGACCTCGCCGGTCATGCCCACCGTGTGCTTGACCGGGCGGCCGGTCAGGAGCGAGACCAGCGCCGTCACCATCGTGATGCCGGCCGAGGGTCCGTCCTTCGGGATCGCGCCCGCCGGCACGTGGACGTGGAACTCCGCGTCCTCGAACGTCGCGGGGTCGATCCCCACCTTGTCGGCGTTCGCACGGACCCAGGAGAGGGCGATCCGGGCGGACTCCTTCATGACGTCACCCAGCTGCCCGGTCAGGACGAGGGAGCCCTTCGACCCCGGGACCGGGACGCGCGTGGCCTCGATGAAGAGGACGTCGCCGCCGGTGCCCGTGACCGCCAGGCCCGTCGCCACGCCCGGGACCGCCGTGCGGGCCGCGGACTCGTGGAACACCTTCTGCCGGCCGAGCGCGTCGCGGACCCGGTCGAGGTCGACCGTCACCGGCGCCTCGTCCCTGCCCGAGGCGATCGACGTCGCCGTCTTGCGCAGCAGCTTGCCCACCGTGCGCTCGAGCTGGCGGACGCCGGCCTCGCGGGTGTACTCGTCGACGATCGTCGCGAGCAGCTCCTCGGGCACCACGACCTCGTCGTCGTGCAGGCCGTTGGCCTTGCGCTGACGCGGGACGAGGTGGTCCCGGGCGATCGCCCGCTTCTCGGCCACGGTGTAGCCGTCGAACGGGATGATCTCCATGCGGTCCAGCAGCGGGCCGGGGATCGTGTCCAGCGAGTTGGCCGTCGCGAGGAACAGCACCTGCGAGAGGTCGATCTCGACGTCCAGGTAGTGGTCGCGGAAGCTGTGGTTCTGCGCGGGGTCGAGGACCTCGAGCAGCGCCGCCGACGGGTCGCCGCGGTGGTCCGCGCCGACCTTGTCGACCTCGTCCAGCAGGATCACCGGGTTCATCGTCTTCGCGTCGCGCAGGGCGCGGACCAGCCGGCCCGGCAGCGCGCCGATGTAGGTGCGGCGGTGGCCGCGGATCTCGGCCTCGTCGCGCACGCCGCCCAGGGCGATGCGCACGAACTCGCGCCCGGTCGCCTTCGCGACGGACTCGCCGATCGACGTCTTGCCGGTGCCGGGAGGCCCGACGAGCGTCAGGATCGAGCCGCCACCGCGACGGCGGTCGCTCGCGGACTCGTCGTCGAGCCCACGGTCGGCCCGCAGCTTCTTGACGGCCAGGAACTCTACGATGCGGTCCTTGACGTCCTCGAGGCCGAAGTGGTCGCCGTCGAGCGTCTCGCGGGCGTGGACGGGGTCGAGGTTCTCCTCGGAGCGCTCGCCCCACGGCACGGCCAGCAGCCAGTCGAGGTAGTTGCGGATCATCTGGGCCTCGCCGGACCCCTCGCCGCCCATGCGCTCGAAGCGGGCGAGCTCCTTGTCCGCCTGCTCGCGGACCGCCTCGGGCATGCCGGCGGCCTCGATCTTCTCGCGGTACTCCTCGACGACCGACGCGTCGTCGTCGCCGAGCTCGTGCCGGATGGAGTCCATCTGCTTGCGCAGGAGGTACTCGCGCTGCTGCTTCTGGGCGCCCGACTCGACGCCCTCGCGGATCTTGGTGCGCAGCTGCAGGTCGCTCAGGCGCTCCTGCAGCAGCTCGATCGTCTTCTCGAGGCGCTCGGTGACGTCGAGCGTGGCGAGGATCTCGACCTTCTGCTCGACCGACAGCTCGGGGTCGTAGCCGACGGAGTCCGCCAGCGCGCCCGGCTCCTTGATGGCGCGCAGTACGGCCTGGACCGATCCGTCGTCGCCACGGGCGCTGAGGATCTCGTCGATCGTGGCGCGCAGGGTGCGGGTCAGCTCGCGGGTGCGGCCGTCGACCGGCACGTCGTCGGGGTGCTCGTCGACGGTGACGCGCAGGTCGCCCGTCGGGCCCGTCTGGGCGGCGCCGGCGACGCCGCGGGCGATGCCCTCGAACATGGCGCCCGTGCCGCCGCCGGGCAGGCGGACCTTGCGCTTGACGCGGGCGATGGTGCCGACGGCGGCGTACTCGCCGTCGACGCGGGGGACCAGCAGGACGCGGTCGTCCTCGCCCGGGTCGACCGGGAGGGTGACGTCCATCGTCGGGAAGACGACGACGTCGTCCAGCGGGATGAGAGGCAGGGTGGTCATGAGCGGGGAGCGGTCCTAAGTAGTTGAGAAGGTCAACCGTTGGGTTCGTGAACCGTAGCACGTGGTGAGGCGCGCGTCCACATCATCTGAGTCGTGCGGACTGAGATAGTCGGACGACCGTAGCGCAGGAGATGTCGCACCCCTGGTGGAGGGCGATCGGGGGTCCTCGGCGACCGAGATCGGGTCGCCCGGGGGCGCCGACGGCGCGGGCCCCGGGAGCTCGGGCCTCGGCGATCGCGGGCCGTGGGGCCACCGGCCTCGGCGGTCTCGGGCCTCGGCGATCACGGGCCATGGGGCCACCGGCCTCGGCGACCTCGGGCCTCGGCGACCTCGGGCCGTGGGGCACCGGCCCCGGCGACCTCGGATCCCGGCGGACACCGCCCGGGGCGATCCGACGCCCACGGGCGTCGTCGGTGCCGCGGTCGGGGCCGCGGCGGACGGGAGGGGAGCGGGCCGGCGGTCGGCCGACCCGGTCCCCTCCCGGCCTAGTACTCGTCGCGGTTGGTGCGCACGATGGCCAGCGCCGTGAGGGCGCCCAGCCAGACGACGAGGCCCGCGAAGGCCGCGCCCAGGGCGATGGCGAAGTCGCCGTCGCCGTTCGTGCCCTCGAGGCTCGCGACCTGCTCGAAGACGGACGGCAGCAGGTAGCTGGCCAGCGTCTCGGAGATCAGCCCGTAGACGAGCCCGGTGATCAGCGTGCCGCCGAAGAACAGGACGATCGAGACCGCGATCGCCGGCCCGTTGGAGCGCATGAGCATGCCGACGGAGCAGGAGACGAGGCCCCAGGTCCACAGCGTGATGACGACGGCCCACAGGCTGTCGAGCACGGAGGTCCCGTCGAGGTCGCCGGTCGAGGCGCCCCACGCGATGCCGACGGCGAGGATCAGCACCGCCATCGGCAGGACCGCGAGCATGATGCCCAGCAGCCGCACGACCGCGAGCTTCCAGCGCGGCACGCCGGTCAGCACGAGGTAGCGCATGGTGCCGTTGGCGGTGTCGTAGCTGCCCGCCAGGGCGCCCATCACGACGACGCCGAGGAGGCCGGCGTACCGGCCGGCGACCGCGACGATCTCGACCGCGGTGTCGTCGTCGTTCGGGTTGGCCGCGAGGATCGCGATGACGACGATCAGCGCCGCGAAGGCGATCGAGCCGTAGAAGGAGCCGCGACGGCCCACGATGCGCCGCAGCTCGGCGCCCACCAGCGGGACGATCATGCGCCCGGCTCCGTCGTGGGGGCGGGAGCACTGGCCCCGCCGGGCGTGACGCCGCCCATCTTGCCGCCGAGCTCGCCGGCCAGGCCACCGGTCAGCTCGAGGAATCGACGTTCCAGGGTCTCGCCCTCCTTGCGCAGCTCGATCACGCCGACGCCGGCGGAGAACAGCTCGCGGCCGGTCTGCAGCAGCATGGCGTCCTCGATCGACTCGACCTTCACGTCGAGCGTGTCGGTGCCCTTGCGCACGACGTCGAGGGCGAACGGCAGGGCGCGGAGCAGGGGCTCGGCCGCCGCGACGTCGTCCGTGCGGACCGCGATCGCGTGCGAGCCGCCGCGCTTGAGGTCGTCGAGGGACCCGTGGGTGATCATCTTGCCCTTCTCGATGATCGCCAGGTGGTCGGCCATCAGCTCGACCTCGTTGAGGATGTGCGACGAGATGAAGACGCTGCGGCCCTCGCGGACGAGCTCCTTGATCATGTTGCGGAACTCCTGCAGACCGGCGGGGTCCAGGCCGTTGGTCGGCTCGTCCAGGACGAGCAGCTCCGGGTCGTTCAGGAGGGCGCGGGCGACGCCCAGGCGCTGGCGCATGCCGAGGGAGTAGCCGCCGACCTTGTCGTCCTTGCGGCTCGTCAGGCCGACGCGGTCCAGCGACGGCGCGATCTGCCGCCGGGCGTCCCCGCCCTGGTGGGCGGCCCAGATCTCCAGGTTCTTCTGGCCCGTCAGGTAGGGGTAGAAGCGCGGCTCCTCGACGATCGCGCCGACCCGGGCGAGGGCCTGCTGCGTCTCGCCGGGGACGGACAGCCCGCGCACCTTGATCGATCCGGACGAGGCCCGGGCGAGCCCGAGCACCATGCGGATCAGCGTGGTCTTGCCGCAGCCGTTGGGCCCGAGCCACGCGAAGCACTGGCCGCGTGGCACGTCGATCGTCACGCTGTCGACGGCCACGTTCTGGCCGAAGCGCTTCGTGACGTTGTGCAAGGAGATGACGGGTTCCATGGCGGGGCGCGGCGCGATCGGGGGCGGGTCCGACGCCGGGGCGACGGGAAGGACACCACGCGGGCCGGACCATATAGGCCGGTGCGGCCCCGATCGACCCGGGATCCCCCCGGTCCGACCCCCACCCGGCCGGGGGTGACGGCGGCCGTCCGCCATGATCCGGTCGATGGAGTCCGTCCGTCGTCCCTGGACCGCCGAGGCGGCGGCACCGCTCGTGGCCGCCGCGGCGAGCCGCTGGGGGCTGCGGGGGGCGCCGGAGCTGCTGCGGCTGGGCACCAACGCGAGCCACCGGGTCGGCGACGCGGTCGTCCGGGTGGCGCCCTCCGGGCGGGCGCGCGAGGCCGTCGAGCGCGAGCTGGACCTCGCGCGCTTCCTCGCCCGGAAGGGGTTCGACGCCGTCCGTCCGCTGGACGTCGAGCAGCCGATCGACGTCGACGGTCACTGGGCGACCGCGTGGGAGTGGATCCCGCACGACCCCGCCGGCGTGACGGAGGGCGAGGCGTTCGGTGCGCTCGTCCGCGGCTTCCACGAGGTGACCGAGGACTACGACGCCCCGCTCCCGGGCTGGGGCGCGCTCGAGCTGATCGAGGCGCGGCTGGCGGGCCTGCGGCGCAACCCGAACTTCTCGGCGGACGAGCTGGCGACGCTCGAGGACGTCCGCGCGGGCCTGGGGCGACGGCTGGAGGAGCTGTCGTCGAGCACGCCCGTCGGGGTCGTCCACGGCGACGCCCACCCCGGCAACGTCCTGACGGAGGAGGGCACCGGGCGCTCGGTGCTCGCCGACTTCGACCTGATCGGGCGTGGCCCGCGCGCGTGGGACCTGGCACCCGCGGCGCTCCACCCGCAGCGCTACGGCGCGGACCCGGCTTGGTGGCACGCGGTGCGGCGCGGCTACGGCCTCGAGGAGGACGCGTCGTGGGCGGTCTGCCTGCGGGTGCGCGAGCTGGCGTCGGCCGCCTGGCTGTTCGCGGCCGAGGACGCCGCGGCGCCGGAGCGCTCTGCCGAGGCGGACGTCCGGATGCGGGCGTTCACCGGCGAGCCGGACCCGCCCGTGTGGGGCAGGACCTAGCGTCGGGGCTCTCCCGGGTAGTGCACCACGCAACCATTCGTGCGTGGGACCCGCCCCGCCGGGTAGGCGTAGGACAGGTGCCCGTGAGTCGCGACCGGGCCCGTCACCCTCAGGAAGGACCCCTCCGCATGCCCAACGCCTCCGACGTCCCCGTCATCACGCTGAACAACGGCGTCGTCATCCCGCAGCTCGGGTTCGGCACCTGGCAGATCCCCGAGGACGACACCCAGGGCATCGTCGAGCACGCGCTGTCGACCGGGTACCGCCACCTCGACACCGCCGCCGCGTACGGCAACGAGGCGCAGGTCGGTGCGGCCGTGAAGGCCTCCGGCATCGCCCGCGACGAGCTCTTCGTCACGACGAAGCTGTGGAACGCCGACCACGGTCGGGAGAAGACGCTGAAGGCGTTCGACGAGAGCATGGACAAGCTCGGCCTCGACGTCCTGGACCTCTACCTCATCCACTGGCCGCTGCCCGACCACGACGACTACGTCGAGACCTGGAAGGCGCTGGAGGAGATCTTGGAGAGCGGCCGGACCCGCGCGATCGGCGTCTCGAACTTCCAGCAGGCCCACCTCGAGCGGCTGCTGAAGGAGGGCGACGTCGTGCCCGCGGTCAACCAGATCGAGCTGCACCCGCTGCTGACCCAGGTCGACCTGAAGGCCTTCCAGGCCGAGAAGACGATCCACACCGAGGCCTGGAGCCCGCTGGCCCAGGGCGGCGAGCTCCTGGAGGACTCCACGATCGCCGGGATCGCCGAGCGCATCGGCAAGACGCCCGCCCAGACGATCCTGCGCTGGCAGCTGCAGGAGGGGAACATCATCTTCCCCAAGTCGGTCACCGCCTCGCGCGTCGAGGAGAACTTCGACGTCTTCGACGTCGAGCTGACCGCGGAGGACCTGGCCGCCATCAGCGCGCTGAACGAGGACGAGCGGCAGGGCCCCGACCCGGACACGTTCCACACGACCTGATCGGTCGGCCCGGCCCCGACCGCCTGGATCGGTCCGGGGTCCCGGGTCGGCGGACGGCGTCCTCCGAGCGAGGGGGACGTCCGTCCGTCGACCTCGATGACGACGTCGCAGGGACGTAGGGTCGCGCGATGCGTGGTGCTCGTCCAGTGGTCCTCCCGTCGTCCCCAGCGCTTCGGCGTGTCGTCGCCGGGGCGGCTTCGGTGCTGGCCCTGCTGGCCGTCGGGCCCGGCGTCGCGCACGCGTCCCTGATCCCGTCCCAGACGACGATCCGCTGCTACGGCATCGGGACGGGCGGCATGCGCTCGTGCACGGTGGGCGTCTACGCGGACGTCCCCCCGGGCGCGCCCGTGCCGACCGGGACGATCTCCTGGGTCAGCAGCGGGCCCGGCTCGGAGACCGTCACCACCTCGTGCGGCATCAACGCCTACCACCCCACCTGGGGCCCGCCGTTCCCGAACGTCATCTGGTGCGAGAACGGGTACCTCAGCCCCGGAATGCTCGCGCCGCGCACCGAGGACGTCGTGGCGACGTACTCCGGGGACGCCCTGTACGCCCCGAGCGTCGGCACGACCGCGTACTACGTGCGGGACCCGAACGGCACGATCCCTGAGGCCACGGACCCCGCGCAGCCGTCGTGGCGCCCCGAGCCCGCGGGCGGCAAGGACCGGGCGACCGAGGCCCCGGCGGTGGCGCCGCCCGTGCGTGCCGTCGTCGACGGGATCGCGGCCGGCCGGGCCGGCCTCTCGTTCGTGTCGACCGCCCCCGGCGCCTCGGTCATCCGGATCGAGCGTCGGGTCCGCAGCGCGCGGGCCGGCCACCGCGCGACCACGTCGTGGCGGACGGTCCGACGGATCAGGCGGACGCTGTCGGGCGGGTCCAATCGGATCGCCGTCCGCCTGCGGCCGGGCGTCCACCGCGTGACCATCGGCGGCGCGACGGTCCAGCGCGTGCGCCGGACCGTCACCGTCGCGCGCTGACGGGCGCCGTCGGTCGAGCGCCCTCCCGCCGCCCGCCTCAGCCGCCGACGACCTGCCGCAGCACCGACGCGGCCCGGAGGGTCGAGGTGTCGTCGGCGGAGACCGCGGCCAGGACCTGGTCCGGCGTGCTCACCGAGCCGTCGTAGACCACGACGTAGGAGACGTCGCCCTCTCGCAGGAACGTCGTCTCGCCGTAGTCGGTGTAGCGCGTCGCACCGATCCCGACGAGGACGAGGTCCGGGCGCGCGGCGCGCAGCTGCTCGCCGACGGGCTCCAGCGGGGTGCCGTCGCCGCCCTGCTGGTGGGCGAGCCGGTCGACCATCCAGTCGACGAGCTGGGTCCCGTAGTACGAGTAGCCCGGGACGGGGGAGTCGATCCCGTACGGGTGCGTCTCGCCGTCGCGGCGCAGGAAGCTCGCCAGGCGGAACTCGCGCGTGGCGCCCTCCGGGTCGAGGTCCTCGACGGCGAACAGCTCGGGGGCCACGCCCTTCGAGGTGGGGCCCCAGTTCTTCTTCTCGCTGATCTTCGTCGCGCCGGGACGCCGGATGGAGCAGTCGTTGAACGCGCCGACCGCGAAGGGCTCGAGGGCCTCGACCGCGCCCCCCGCCGCATAGGCGATCCGGAAGAGGACGCCCACCTCGGGCTCGAGCTGCAGGTTGGCCGGCTCGTCCTGGACCGGCAGGGCCGTGGCGTCCGTCGAGAGCGGGAACGCCCCGAGGAACGTGTCGCCCCCGGGGACGTAGAACGGGAAGATGCCCTTCGGCGCACCGTCGGAGGCGTCGACGGCGACGAAGTCCGCGGCCTCCCCGGCCTGTTCGAGGTGCCCGGCGAAGTTGCCGGCCACGCCGAAGCCGAACGCGCCGCGCAGCGTCTCGAGGTCGGTGCGGATCGGCGGGCGGCCGTCGGTCGCGCTGGTCGGGTCGGGCGGGCTCTGCAAGGTGACCTCCGGGTCGGTGCCCGGGGCCCGGGCGCCCCGCCGAGCTTAGTGGGGTCCCCGTCACGGGACGGGCCCGTCGGCGTGTGCTCCGAGGTCGTGCACGGCCGCGCCGGGGATGGCAGGATGGGCGCATGGCCGATCAGCCCAACGCGAATCTCGCGACGCTCCTGACCACCTCCGCCGCGAAGTTCCCCGAGCGGATCGCGATCCGCCTGGACGACGCCGCCGTCCCGTACGCGGCGCTCGACGGCGCCAGCCAGCGCGTCGCCGGGATGCTGAAGGAGATGGGCGTCGAGGCCGGCGACCGCGTCGGCATCATGCTGCCGAACACCCCGCACTTCCCGATGGCGTATTACGGCGCCCTCCGCCTCGGCGCGATCGTCGTGCCGATGAACCCGCTGCTGTCCAAGCGCGAGGTCGCCTACTACCTCGACAACTCCGGCGCGAAGCTGCTGCTGGCGTGGCACGGCTTCGCCGAGTCGGCCGAGGGCGGCGCGGAGCAGGCCGAGATCGACGCGAAGGTGCTGCTGATCGAGCCGGAGGACATCGGCAAGCGGGTCGCGGAGGCGACGCCGTTCGAGGAGGTCGCGCACAAGGAGGACGACGACACCGCGGTCGTCCTCTACACCTCGGGCACCACCGGTCAGCCGAAGGGCGCGGAGCTCACGCACGGCTCGATCGGCTCGAACGTCCGCGCGTGCATCCCGCTGTACGAGCCCGCCGAGACCGACGTCTTCTTCGGCGGCCTGCCGTTCTTCCACGTCTTCGGCCAGACCTGCACGCTCAACGTCTCCGTCGCGTCGGGCTCCGAGGTCACGCTGCTGCCCCGGTTCGACCCGACGCAGGCGCTCGAGATCATCCAGCGCGACAAGGTCACGATCTTCATGGGCGTGCCGACGATGCACGGCGCCGTCCTGCACCACCCCAAGCGCGAGGACTACGACACGAGCTCGGTGCGCCTGTTCGTCTCGGGCGGCTCGGCGCTGCCCGTCGAGGTCCTGCGCGGGGTGACGGAGTCCTTCGGCGCCAAGATCCTCGAGGGCTACGGCCTCTCCGAGACCTCGCCGGTGGCGACGTTCAGCCGGCCCGAGCTGCCGATGAAGCCCGGCTCGATCGGTGTCGCCGTCGACGGCGTGCAGATCCGCCTGGTGGACGACGAGGGCGCGGTCGTGGGCGTCGGCGCGGTCGGCGAGCTGCAGGTCAAGGGCCCGAACGTCATGAAGGGCTACTGGAAGAACCCCGAGGCGACCGCCAAGGCGATCGACGCCGACGGCTGGTTCTCCACCGGCGACATGGCGAAGGTGGACGAGGACGACTTCTACTTCATCGTCGACCGCAAGAAGGACCTGATCATCCGCGGCGGCTACAACGTCTACCCGCGCGAGGTCGAGGAGGTCCTCTACGAGCACCCCGCCGTCGCGGAGGCCGCCGTGATCGGCGTCAAGCACGAGGAGCTCGGCGAGGAGATCGCCGCGTGCGTCGCGCTGAAGGAGGGGCAGACGGTGACCGCCGACGAGTTGCAGGCCTACGTCAAGGGCCAGGTCGCCGCGTACAAGTACCCCCGTCACGTGTGGATCGTGGACGCGCTGCCCAAGGGTCCGACGGGCAAGATCCTCAAGCGCGAGATCGACGTCCCCGAGAAGGTCTGAGCCCCGCGGCGCCCGGCGCCGCGCGGACGAGGTGACGACGGCCGGCGCGATGCGCCGGCCGTTCTCGTGTCGTGGTCGGCAGGCGGCTCGTCGGCGTCGCCCGGACGCGCTATGATTGTTGCGCAAGCAACTATCTGCGACGCAGAAGGTCCGCCGTGAGCACCCCCGACACCCCCCAGCTCGTCCACCGCGAGCGTCCCGCCGACGGCGACCCCGACGGTCTGCTCGTCCTGCACCACGGTCGCGGGGCCGACGAGCACGACCTGATCGGTCTGGCCGACGTGCTGGACCCCGACCGGCGCCTGCACGTCGTCACCCCGGGTGCCCCGCTGCGCCTCCCGGGCTGGCCGGGCCAGCACTGGTACGTGGTGCCGCGCGTCGGCTACCCGGACCCGGAGACGTTCCGCACGTCGTTCCTCGCGCTGTCCGCCTTCCACGACGCGCTGTGGGAGCGCACGGGCGTGTCGCCCGCCCGGACGATCCTCGGCGGCTTCTCGATGGGCTCGGTGATGAGCCACGCCACCGGTCTGGGCGGCGGGCGGCCGGTCGTCGCCGGGGTGCTCGGCATGTCGGGCTTCGTGCCCGTGGTCGAAGGCTGGGCCCCCGAGCTCGAGGGCCGCGCCGCGACCCGCGTCCTGAACGCCCACGGCCGGCAGGACCCCGTGATCGGCCACGAGTTCGCCGACCGCGCCCGGGCGCTCGTCGCGGACGCCGGACTCGACCTGACGATGCTGGACCACGACGGCGGCCACCACATCGCCCCGGAGCACGTGCCGGCGATCGCTTCCTGGGTGCGGGAGACGCTGCCGCCGCGGTGAGGCGCGCGGCGGGTGGTCGCGGTCTCGACGCTCCCGGCGTCGGAGCCGGGACCAGGTCGGGCGGCGGCCCCGCGGCCTCAGCCCCAACCGGCCAGCCGCTCCGCCGGGACGAGCTCGGCGGGGTGGGCGCCGCCCGCGATCCGGCGGGCCAGGGCGTCGGCGGGCAGCGGTCGGTCCGAGGCGAGGAAGAGCACGTTGCCGGCGTGACGGCCGCGCACGACGTCGCGGCCGCCGAAGGCCAGGACGTGCGCGAACGCGTCCCGCAGGACGCCGGCCTGCCGGGCCGCGAACGGCCACGGCGGCTGGTCGACGACGTTCAGCAGGTATCGACCCCCGGGGCGCAGGACGCGGGCGACCTGTCCGGCGAAGGCGTCGGTGGCCATCGCGGGCGGCGTCTCGGTGCCGACGAACGCGTCGCCGAGCACCAGGTCGAACGCATCGTCGGCGGACCTGCGCACGATCGCGGCGCCGTCGGCCTGCAGGACGGACAGGCGCTCCCCGCGGCGCAGGCGCAGGTGCTTCTCGGCCAGGCGGATCACGGCGCCGGAGCGCTCGACGACGGTCTGGTGGACCTGGGGCCGCGTGCTGGCCAGGTACCGCGGCAGGCTGAACGCGCCTCCGCCCAGGTGCAGCACGTCCGCCGGGTCGCCGCGGGGGACGAGGACCTCGAGGGCCGCCCCGATGCGGGCGACGTAGTCGAGCTCGAGGTGCGTCGGATCGTCGAGGTCGACGTAGCCGTGGGCCAGGCCGTCGATCAGCAGCAGGCGACCGCCGGGGCGGCCGCGGTCGGGCTGCAGCTCGAGCGTCCCGACGCCGGACTCGACCCGCACGGGCTCGGCCCGCCGGCCGCTGCCCCGGGCCGACGCGCGGCGGGCCACCGTCAGCCGGCCGGGGCGGGGGAGGCCGGCTCGTGCGCGGCGCCGTCCGCAGGGACGTCGGTCGCCTCGGGGTCGGCGGGGAGCGGGCCGGTCGGCGCGTCGCCGGCGGCGTCCTCCAGGAGGCGTGCCGCGGCGGTCTCGTCGCCGGCGGCCAGCACGGCGCCGGCGAGCGTGCCGAGGAGCTGCTGCACCAGCTCGTCGCGGGGCGGCGCGCCCAGGTCGAGGCGCACGAGGATCGCGCCGTCGACGAACAGCAGCCAGCCGCTCAGGGCGGCGCGCAGCGACGCGGGGGCGACCGCGATGTCGGGGTGGCCGAGCGCGGCGGCGATCTGCTCGACGGTCGACGCGCGGATGCCGCTGAGGATGTCCCGGACGCCGGGCTCGGCGGCCGCGGCGGTCAGCAGCCGACGGAAGGCCTCGGGCCGCTCGTCGATCCACGCCAGGTAGGCGGTCAGGCTCTCGATCGCCGCGTCGCCGAGCGGGACGTCCGACCTGGGACGGACGCGGGCGGCGAGCTCCTCGGCGCCGCGGGAGACCGTCGCGAGGAAGAACGCCTGCTTCGTCGGGAAGTAGTGGTACATCAGCGGCTTCGAGACGCCGGCCGCGCGGGCGATCTTCGACATCGTCAGCTCGGCGTAGTCGTGCTCGGCGAAGAGCTGCTCGCCGAACTCGAGCAGCGACGCGCGGCGTTCCTCGACGGTCATCCGGCGGTAGGCCCGGGCGGCGGTGGCGCGCGCGGGCTTGTCCTTGCGGGGCAGCGCCGCGGCGCGCGCCGGCTTCTCCTTGCGGGCGGCGGCGGGCCGGGCGGCCTTCTCCCTGCGAGCCGGCGCCGGACGGGCGGGCTTGTCCTTGCGCGGCAGGGGCACCCGGCGAGCATACCGCTGTCGACCGTGGGTCGACAGCGACCCCGGCCGACGCCGTCCCGCTTGTCGACCGCAGGTCAGCCCATCGGCCGTGCACGACGGCGATCGCGCACCCGAGCGCCCGCCGGGCGGGACGGCGGCGGCGTGCCGCGCACCGCTCGTCCGCCCCCGAGCCGGCGGCCCGCCTGCGGGCCGGGCGGACCTCCCGTGCCGGGGTGGCGGGACGGGGTGTTCCCGTTGACCCGGGGTCAAGAAGTGTTGACCGATGGTCAGCAACGCTGCTACGGTCACTGCTGACCGGGGGTCGACAGGACCCCGAAGCTCAGCCGGAAGGCCGTACCGTGTCCGTTCCCGTCGCACCCGATCCCCCTGCCGTCCCGCCCGGCGTCCTCGCCGACCTCGAACGACGCCTGGCCCGCGTCGAGTCGTTCGTCGGCGTGCCCACGTCGAGTCGACCGCCGCGCGCACCGGCGCCGCCGCCGCGCGCCGCGGTCCCGTCGCCGGGCGCCGCGGCCCCGTCGGACCGCTCCTCTGCACCGTCGGACCGCCCCTCCGCCCCGTCGGTCCGCCCCTCCGCCCCGCCGGACCGCTCGCCGGCACCGCCTGCCGCGCGAGCGGCGCCCCTGCGGCCCGTGATGCCGCGGGTCCCGCCGAGCCCCGCTCCGGCGGTCCGCGCCCTGGTCGACGAGGCCCTGGTCGGCGGCCGGCTGCTCGCCTGGGCCGGCGGCGCCGCGCTGCTCGTCGCGCTGGGGACCCTGTTCTGGCTCGGGGTCCGCGACGGCGTGATCACGGAGGCCTGGCGCTGCGTGATCGGGATGGTCGCGTCCTTCGGGCTGCTCGCCGCCGGACTGCGCAACGCCCGCCGCGGGGTGGCCCGGGAGGCGTCGTGGGCGATGGCCGGCACGGGCCTCGGCGGGCTCTACGCGACCGCCGCGGTCGCGACCGCGACGTACGGTCTGCTCCCGGAGGTCCTCGGGCTGGGGGTGCTCGCCGGGCTCGGGATCACGTCGGCCGCGCTGGCGCTCCGGTGGGACGCTCCGCCGCTGGCCGGCGTCGGGCTGCTCGGTGCGCTCGGCGCGCCGGTGATCGCCCCCGTCGACGGGCTCGTGCTGCCGATCGTCGTCGTCGCCATGGCCGCGACCGGTCTGCTCCTGCGCCGCCGGCCGTGGACCTGGCTCGCCGCGGCCGCGACGGTGCTCGCGCTCCCGCAGGTGGCCTGGGGCGTCTTCTCGCTCCTGGACGACCTCGACGGCCCGACCGGGCTGCCGGGCGTCGGGCTCGCAGGGCCGGACCTCTGGACGGTCGCGGCCCCCGGTGTCGCGACGGTCGCGGCGCTGGCCGCCGGCCTCGTGATCGTCGCCGGGTGGGAGATCCGGGCGCCGCGTGACCGGCAGCGCTGGTCGATGCCGCTCCTGCTCGTGCCCCACGCGGGCCTCGCCGCGGCGCTCGGCGGCGGCTACGCCCTGATCGGCAGGCCGGTCGAGGCCGTCCTGACGCTCGTCGCGTCCGCGGCGCTCCTCGCCGCCGCGGCGCTGGTGGTCCGTCGACGCGCGGGACGGACCGGTGCCGTCGACCTCGCACTGCTCTCGATCGCCGTGCTCGTGCTGGACCTCGGCTTCGCCATCGGTGCGAGCGGGACGTGGCAGCTCGTCGGTTGGGCGGTCGCGGCGCTCGCCTTCGCCGTCCTCGCCCGCCACGCCGCGAAGCACCACCTGCCGGTGCTGATCGGCGGACTCGGGCTGCACGCCGGCCTGGCGCTCGTCGAGGCGGTCGGCACGTCCGGGGGCCCCGACGAGGGGTTCCTCGTCGCGTGCGCCGTCCTCGCCGCGGTCTGCGGCGTGTCGGCCCGCGTCGTCGCACCGCGCAGCGAGGACGCGAGGGTCCTGCTCGACGTCGCCGCCCTGGGCGTCCTCTTCTGGTGGACCTCGGCGACCCTCCCCGCGGATCGCCTGGCGCTCGTCCTCGCCGGCGAGGCGGGCGCGCTCCTGCTGCTCGACCGCCGCCGTCGGGACGTCGTCACCCGCGGCGCGGCGCTGACCTCGCTGGCGGTGGCGGCCGCCGTCGCGCTCCTGCACGACGACGGGGCAGCGCTCCGGGCGTCGTGGGGAGTGGTCGGCGACGGGACGGTCTGGATCCTCGTCCTGCCGTTGCTCGCGGTGGCCGGTGCGGCGTGCGTGGGCATCACCACGCTGCGCGACGCGATGACGATGCACGTCCGTCGACCCGACGGGGACGGCGCGGCCGACGAGCTCCCGGTCGACGAGCCCGTCCGCGGGGCCCTCGCCGGGGTGGCGGGCGCGACGGCCCTCCTGGGCGCGTCGATTCTCGCCGGGCACCTCACGGCGACGCTCGGCGGCGGCGCGGACGCGGTCGCCGTCGTCCGCGACGGGCTGTGGGCCTCGACGGGCCTGGCCCTCCTGGCCGCCGGCCTGCACCGTCGGGAGGCGCCCGTCCGGATGGTTGGCCTGCTGCTGCTGGCGGGCGTCGGCGGCAAGATCGCGCTGCTGGACCTCGCCGACGTCGACACGGCCGGTCGCGTGGTCGCCTGGGCGGTCCTCGGCGTCCTGCTGCTCGTCGGCGCCGGGCTGTACGGGCGCCTGAGGCCGGAGGACGACGGGCAGCGGGGGGACGGGTACCGGGCCGCCGGGCCGCGGGGCGGCGGGCCGCGGG
>NZ_JAURWA010000176.1 GCF_030655195.1 Patulibacter sp.
CTCGGCGCTCCCGAGCGACGCCGAGCTGCGGCCGATCGACCGCGCCGGCGCCACCGGCGTCGCCCGGCTGCGGGCCGCCGAGCGCGAGGCCGCCCGCGCCCGCGAGTCGAGCGAGCGCGACATCCACCAGGCGCTCCTGGCCGGCCTGCTCTCGCACGTCGGCCTGAAGGACGAGACCCAGAAGACCGACCAGAAGGGCCGGATCCAGCGCAAGGGCCGCCCGCAGCGACCCGAGTTCCTGGGCGCCCGCGGCGCGCGCTTCCAGATCTTCCCCGGCTCGACGCTGGCCAAGAAGCCGCCGACCTGGACGATGGTCGCCGAGCTCGTCGAGACCTCGCGCCTGTGGGGCCGCACCGCCGCGCGGATCGAGCCGGAGTGGATCGAGCCGCTCGCGGGGCACCTGCTGCGCCGCACCTACGCCGAGCCCCGGTGGTCGAAGAAGCGCGCCTCGGTCGTCGCCGACGAGCGGGCGACGCTCTACGGGCTCCCCGTCGTCGCGGGCCGGCCGGTCCAGTACGCGCAGATCGACCCGGTCCTCTCGCGCGAGATCTTCCTGCGCCAGGCGCTCGTCGAGGGCGAGTGGCACGGCGGCAAGGCGGGCGGCCGGCAGGTCCTCGAGCACAACGCCGCGATGATCGAGGAGGTCCGCGCGATGGAGGAGCGGGCCCGCCGGCGCGACCTGCTCGTCGACGACGAGGTCCTCTTCTCGTTCTACGACGAGCGGATCCCCGAGGGCGTCGTCTCCGGTGCGCACTTCGACCGCTGGTGGCGCGACGAGAAGCGCAGGACGCCCGAGCTCCTGCACTTCACCCGCGAGCTCCTCATCGACGAGCGCTCCCAGCTCTCCGTCGGCGTCGGCGAGGACCTGCAGCAGCGGCCCGAGGCCTGGAAGCAGGGCGAGCTCGTCCTGGCGCTGTCCTACGCGTTCGAGCCGGGGACCGACCACGACGGCGTGACCGTCCACGTGCCGCTCGACCTGCTGCCCCAGGTCAAGGCCGTCGGCTTCGAGTGGCTCGTCCCCGGGCTGCGGCGTGAGCTGATCGAGGCGCTCCTGCGGGCCCTGCCCAAGGACGTCCGGCGCGAGCTCGTGCCGATCCCCGAGACGGTCGGCCGGGTCCTCGAGCGCATCGTGCCCCGCAGCGCGCCGCTCCCGGTCGCCCTGGCGCGCGAGCTGAACGAGCTGCCCGGCGTGCAGGTCACCCCGGGACTGCTGCGCCTCGACGCGCTGCCCGCCCACCTGCGGATGACCTTCTCGATCGAGGAGGAGGACGGCACCGTCGTCGCGTCCGGCCACGACCTGGCGGCGCTCCGGGCCGAGCTGCGGCCCGTGCTGCGCAAGCGCCTCGACGACGCGACGCCCGACCTCGAGCGCAAGGGCCTGACGACCTGGTCGATCGGCACGTTGCAGCGCGAGATCGGGCTGCCGGGCGGCGGCGAGCACGGCGTCCGGGTCTACCCCGCCCTCGTCGACGAGGGGACGACCGTCGGCGTCCGGGCGTTCGACGCCGCCGACGCCCAGGCCGCGTCGATGGTCCTCGGCACCCGCCGCCTGCTGCTCCTGACGGTGCCATCCCCCGCGCGCAAGGTCATCGGCAGCCTGCCGACCGCCGCGCAGCTCACCCTCGCCACGGCGCCGCACGGCTCCGTCGACCGGGTCATGGAGGACACGCTCGCCGCGACGATCGACGTGCTCGTGGAGGTCGCCGGCGGCCCCGCGTGGGACGAGGCCGGCTTCGCCGCCCTGCGCGCCTCCGTCGCCGAGCGGCTGGCGCCCTCCGCCAAGAAGGTCCTGCAGCAGGTGGTGCGCGTCCTCGACGCCGAGCGGGCCGTCCGCTCCCGCCTGGAGCGCTTCGCCGCCACGGTCCCCCACCCCGCGTTCGAGGCCGCCCAGCGCGACGTCACCGCGCAGCTCGGTCGGCTCGTGCACCCCGGCTTCGTCACCGAGGCCGGCGCGCGGCGCCTGCCCGACGTCGTCCGGTACCTCGAGGCCGCGACGCAGCGCCTGGACCGCCTGCCCGACGCCCGGGCGACGGACACCGACCGGATGCAGGCCGTCCACGAGCTCGAGCGGGCCTACGTCGCCCGCCTGCAGGCGTGGCCCGCCGGCCGACCGGTGCCCGCCCGGCTGACCGAGGTCCGCTGGATGCTCGAGGAGCTCCGGATCGTCCAGTTCTCCGGCGGTCAGGGCGTCAAGGGCGTCCGCGACCCCGGCCGACCCGACCAGCCGGCCAAGCCGATCTCGAGCAAGCGGATCCGCAAGGTCCTCGACGAGTCGCCGGTGCCGGTCTAGCTGCGGACGGCGGCCCCGCCGGTCGCCGATCGTGGTCCGCGGGACCCGCGCCGTGTAGCGTGCGGGCCCTCGCGCAGTCGATGACGATCCGCTCGTCTGACACATCCGCGGAGGGGACCGGCCGGTCGGCCGGGACACGTCCGCGGTGGAGATTGCGCAGCCCGGTCCCACGGAGCCGGGTTGTGTTCACCCCTGCCGCTGACGCGGCGCGAGCGAAGGACGGACGACATGTCCACGAGCAAGCCCGACAAGTCGAAGCAGGACCTCGACGCGGTCCTCGAGAAGATCGCCGGATGGCCGGCCCCGTACGCCGAGATCGGCGCGCGGTTGCACGAGACCATCACCACCGCAGGCCCGAGGATGAAGCCGCGGATCTGGTACGGCGCACCGGGGTACGCCCGGAGCCGCAGCACCCCCGTGCTCATCTTCTTCCGGTGCGACGACGGCGTGATGTCGCTGGGGCTCTCCGCGAAGGGGGCGGTCGACCGGGAGCCGTCCACGACCCTGCGGCCCGCGGCGTGGTTCCTCGACGAGCTCGACGACGCGACGGTCGACAGGATCGCCGACCTCGTGCGCACCGCGTTCGGCTGATCGGGTGTCGGGGTCGCCGGGGAGCGGTGCCGCTCAGACCTTCCGGTAGCGGGCGTCGGCGATGGAGTAGGCCGCGAAGCCGAGGAGGCCGACGGCCACGGCCCCCAGCAGCCACGGCCCGTACGACGCGGTCGAGAGCTGGGCGAGGGCCCCGTCGAGCCCGATCGCCTCGTCGGCGTCGTAGGAGACCGCCGCCTTGACGAGTCCGTAGCCCATGAGGGCGAAGACGACCGCGCGGGCGAGGTGGCCGAAGACCCCGAGCGCGGTGAAGGTCCGCGTCGCCCCGCGGCTCATCCGACCCGTCCTGGACTTCTTCAGGAACCGCCGGGCCAGGCCCTTGTGCGCCTCGTCGGCGGCGACGGCGATCAGGACGGCGCCGGCCACGGCGACGAGGATCGGTCCGCCCGTCCAGGCGAGCACGCCGCCGGTCGTCTTCTCCGGGGAGCCCGATCCCGTGCTCGCACCGGAGACGATCTTGACGGCCGTCACGCAGAGGAACGCGTAGCCGATGCCGCTGGCCGCACCGCCGATGCGGGCCTTCGCGTCGTCGGACTCCTCCGTGCCGTGGCCGAGGGCCGCGCGCAGCAGGCGCCACAGCGCGTAGCCCCCCAGTCCCACCGCCATGAGCACGAGCAGCGTCTTGCCGAACGGCTGGCCGGCGATCTCCTTCAGCGCTCCCTGCTGGTCGGTTGTCTCACCGCCGTCCCTGAGGGCGAGCTTCACCGCGAGCACGCCGATGATGGCGTAGACGACCCCGCGGGCCACGAGGCCGGCCCGCGCGAGCCACTCGAACCCGGATGAACGGGCCACCCGCTCGCCGCCCTCCTGCGCCCCTTCGACCGGTCCCGTCGAACTGCTGCTCATGGCCCTGGCTCTTCCTGTCGGTGCACGCCGTGCGTGGAACGCACGAAGCGTCGCGCGAGCCTCTCACCCGGAGGGGGTCTCGCGGCGACCGCCTCCGCGCATGTTCCGGACCGGGGAGGCAGGGAGGCGGCGGACGCCCCGCGTCGGCGACGCGTCGTCGCGCGTCAGATCGTCGTGGCCGGCCGGTGGCCATCGGCCCGATGGTCCAAGAGCGGCGCGATGGGCGATGCCCGGAACGCGTCGAGCAGGTCCCCGAGGTGCGCCACGTCGCCCGTGGTGCCCGGTGTCGTCGTCGCGCCCGTGGAAGCACGGATCGTGTGCCAGTCCGGGAGGGCGGCGATCTCGGCGGTCACGTCGAAGAGCAGGGTGCAGCCGATGCGCTCGGTCTCCTCGTCGCCGTCCGGACCGACGAGGTCGATCTCGCGTTCGAGGGTCAGCCGAGCACCGTCGTCGTCCTCGGCGCCGAAGGGCTGGTTGAAGTCGATGACCGCCTCGTCGCGCACGACCGTGAACGCACCGTGCTGCAGCGGTCGTGCGCAGAACTCGACCAGCAGCTCGACCGTCCGGGTCGTGTCCCAACTGCCGCGGCGACCGAGCCGACGCCCGCGGAACTGTCGGTCGAAGTCGTCCGGTGCGTAGCCGGCATCACGGCCACCGTCGTCCCCGACGAGCCGCACGGGCTCGAGCGCCGGAGACGCGAGCGACGCCTCCGTTGGCGTCAGCGGCGCGTGCCCGTCGATCTTCATCCCGGTGGGCGGGTGCTCCAGCAGCCTCTCGAGCGATGCCAGGACGCTCTCCCGCGTCGCCTCGAGCGTCGGAAAGTCGTACTCGTCGTCGTCGCTCCCGGCGGGCCCTTGGAGATCGAGGTGCTCGTCGATGTCGGCGGCCGCCGAGGGGGCGAACACGATCTCGTAGAACGCCTGGGCCTCGTCGAGCTGGTCACCCTCGGCGTCCTCGATCCCGATCTCCCGCGAGACGCTCAGGAGCACGCTGCCCAGCTCGGGACGGGTGTCCTCGGGGTACCAGTGCGAGACGTCGTCGATCACCCCCGTGCCCACGACGACCATGTCCGTCGAGATCCCCCCGTCCTCGTAGCTCACCGGTTCGGCGGCGAAGGCGAAGAACGTCTCGACCGCCTCCCTCGCGCCTCCCGTCGACGTCGTCGCGCCGCGACGCCGGAGCTCGGTGACCACGTGCCCTGCGTCCATCGACGCTGTCTAGCAGGACGTCCCGCCCGCGGCCTGCTCTGGGCCCCGGGAGGGTGGCGACGACCGGAGCGGCGGTCGTCGGTGGGTCCGCCGACGCACGCATCCGTCGTCGCCGGGTGCGGCACACGAATCGAAGCCGGCCCACGTGTCAGGATCCGCCGATGCAGCTTGCGCGTGGCGATCGACGGACCGGGCGGACGGCCGGGCCGTCGGCACGGATCGTCCGCGTCGGGGGCGTCCTGGCGGCCGTCGTCGGGACGCTCGCCGTCGCCGCGCCCGCGGACGGTCGATCGGTGCACGACCGGGACATCGGCTGGCCGGCGGCGCTGCGGCAGTCCCTGGACCTGCCGGCTCTCGACGGCTCGCCGTGCCGCGAGCGGACGACCCGCGCGAAGATCCGCCTGCAGGGCCGGGTGTCCGACCGCGAGCCGCCGTTGCGTGGACTCCTGCGCTACGGCGAGGCGGACGTCTGGGGCTCCTCGTGGTACACGAACTGCGACGGCGGCCGTCTGCAGATCGGCGTCGCCGGTGGCGCCCCGGCCGCGGCGACCCGCCGCATCGTGCGCCGCCTGCGCGATCGGCTGGACGAGCGCGGGCTGACCGAGGACGTCCGGCTCGTCGCCGTGCGCTCGACCTACAAGCAGCTCGTGACGGAGGCCGACCGCATCGGCACGACCGTGGTCCCCGGCGCGCTCGAGGCGGAGCACGTCTCGACGGACATCGACACCACCCGCAACGCGGTGAACGTCGACGTCTACGACACGGCGACCCCGGCCGAGCTCACGGCCCTCAGAGCACTCGTCCGAGACTCGCCCGTCAACATCACGCTCCACGTCGAGGCCCCCGCCGACCCCGGTGCACCGATCCCGGAGTACGCCGGAGCGATCTCGCTCGAACGAGGCGCCGTCGATCGCAGCGGGCGCGACGTGCGGGTGCGCGTCGACGACCAGAGCTGCGCGTCGGACGAGACCTTCGACAGCGCCGCCCGATTCGCGGGAGTCTCGGTCCGCCGGGGACGACACGCCTGGATCCTCTCCTCGCGGTTCCGCGTGAATCCGACGTGGCCCCGGGCATCGACCTGCGAGGGCGTCGACGATCCGCGTCTCGTGGTCCGGACGACGATCCGGCTGCCGGCTCGCCTCGGCCGGCGCGGCATCGTCGACGGCTCCGCGGGCGAGAGGGAGGCCCGCCCGATCCTGCTCGAGCCCGAGGGTGCGGACGCCATCCGATCGCTCGTCCCGCGCTTCCGCTACTCCGGAGCGCTCTGCGACGTGCCCGCCGTGGAGCGAGCCTTCAGCGGTCGTGCGAAGAGCGCCTGGTGCTCCGTCTGACCCACACCGTCGACCGTGGCCGTGCCACCGACGGTCGTTTCGGGTAGGTCGGCCAGGGCATCACCGATCCCGCCCCGGGATGGCCATTCGTCGGTCCCTCTTTTCGCGGGGTGAAGAGGGTGTACGCTCCGCGCCAACGGCGCCGCGCCCGGTCGGCGTCTACCCCAGGAAGACCTACGCGTCCACCACCGCCTTCGGCAACCCAGCCCCCGACGCCCTGCCGATCCCTACCGAGCGCGCGGGATTCTGGATCCGCTTCGGAGCGTCCTTCGTCGACGGCATCATCGTCGGCGTCATCACGCTGGTGCTGCAGCTCGCGCTCGGCACCGCCGGACAGGTCATCGGCCTGGTGATCGGCATCGGGTACTACATCTATCTCGAGGGTCCCGGCGGCAACGGTCAGACCCTCGGCAAGCGCGTCGCCGGGATCCGGGTCGTGTCGTCCACGACCGGCGGGCCGATCGGCTACGGCGCCGCGACCGCCCGCTACTTCGGCCGCATCCTCTCCGCCATCGTCATCCTGCTCGGCTACTTCTGGATGCTCTGGGACTCGGAGAAGCAGACCTGGCACGACAAGCTCGCCGGCTCCTACGTCGTCCCCGCCAACTAGCCCGACCGGCCGGCGCCGCCACCTCGTGACGGGCGGCGCTGGCGGCGGGTCCCGGCGCCGGTCGCGAAGGACGCCGAGGATCGAGCCCGGAGCCTCCCGCCCGACGTGGACCTGGCGCTGAGGCCTCGTCCGCGGATGCAGACGTGCTGCCGCTCGGATCGCGGCAGCGACGGCCAAAGGCCCGACGTTCGTATCCCACCGCTCCGCAGCTCAGCGGCGCGGGTTTCGAACGCCGACGGCACCCCTCCCCCGTCAGGACCCTCGAGCTCGATGCCCCACACCTCCCGGATTCGGTGCGCCGTCCGCGCGTGGGCGCCCGTCGGCGCGGCGCTCACGGCCTCTGTCGGCCTCGCCGCATCTGCACAGGCCGCCTCGGGCGCGTCCGTCTGCCGGTCGATCGCGCGCGACGGCACCCCGGCAGGCGTCGCACTGCAGCGGTATCCATCCGCCGCGTCGCCGTGGACCGGCGACGCGAACCCCGGGCCCCTGGTCCTGATCCGTCGGGCCCGGACCCGCGTCGGCGTGCTCTGCGACACCGCCGGACGCTCGTGGCGCACCCCGATCGTCCTGCGGCAGGGCGAGCACCTCGGCACGCTCTCCCTCGCAGACCCCTGGATCGCCTGGACCGTGCACCGCGACGACCGACGGGCGACCGTCCGGACCGCGCGTCTGAACCGGACCCGCGCCACCGGAAGGACGACCATCCGCGGGATCGTCCGCAGCCTCGCCGTCACGGTCGACGGCAACGCCGCCGTCGCCGCGGGGACCGCGCCCACCCGCCGCGTCGTCCTCCTGCGCCGGAACGGCCACGCGACGGCTCTCCGGCTCGCAAGCCGCGTCCCTCGAGCCGCGATCTCCAAGCTCGGCGTCGGTCGCTGGGGCACCCACGGACTCGCATTGCGAGACCAGAGCACCGGGCCGACGCGAGATCAGGCGTTCCCGTTCGACCCCCGCCGGAGCGACCTGCAGGCCCGATGCCGCCCGTCTGCCGCGACAGTCGTCACCGCCTCCACAAGCGCCCTGAGCGTGCAGCTCGCCAACTCCGCATCGTGGAGCACGCCCGACGCCAACCCGACCGAGAAGCACCTCGCGATCTGCGACCCCGCCGACCGACTGCTGCGCGCCTCCTTCCTCGCCGTCGCCGACGACGACTTCCTGCAGACCGACGGGCCCGAGGTCTTCTCCCGCGACCGCGCCACGATCGTCGTCGCCGGCCCCGTCGTCCTCGTCCGCGAGACGCAGTCGACGGGCACCTCAGGAACCGGCACCGACACCCGCGACGTGCGATCGGGCTTCGTCGTCCGCCCGACCGGCGACGTCGAAGCACTCCGTCCGGCGCTGGTCACCGGGACCCCGGCCGCTGCGGCCTACGTCGACGATGGCCGGCTCTGGCTCTCCGACGCCGACGGCCTCCGTCCGGTGGCCACGGCGCGAGCGCTCACCGAGCGCAACACCGCACTCGTCCTGCAGAGCGCGAGCCTGCTCGTCCGAACCCCGGGGTTCGACCAACGCATCCCCTTCCGGCCACTCCCGGCCGACGACACGGCCACGCTCTCGATCGAGCCCGCCAGACCCACCGATGCGTGGATCCCGGCCGATGACCTCTGCGGGAGCTCCTACAGCGGCGGGACGTACGGCTGCGACAAGGCGCCTGGATCCCCACCACAGCTCGCTGACCCGTCCTCCCCGCCGCCACCGGGCGAGTAGCCGGTCCGCTCGACCATCACGCTCCGGCGCACCACCCGGCCCGCTGACCATCCGGGAGGGTCGATCGGACTCCGGTTTTGTACCTCTGGACTCGAACCTCCCCCGAGACCGATCGGATCGCTCCGGCCGACCATCGCGCCTGAGAAGGTCCTCGGATGGACCCCACCATCGCGCTGATCGACGCACTCTTCGGCAACGATCGCGACGCGATCGACCGGGCGATCCGAGCCGTGCCTGACGTCAACGCGGGACCAAAGGACCACCACGGACCTGCCCCGTTGCACTACGCCGCCCAGGAACACTCGGCCGAAGGCACGCGGGCGCTGCTCGAGGCCGGCGCGCACGTCGACGTCCTCGACGAACACGGAAACACACCGCTGCACTACGCCAGCTTCGACCGCGTCGAACCCGACGAGACGATCGGGTTGCTGCTGCGCGCCGGTGCCGCCCCGGGGAGAGCGGCCAACCAGCACCCCGACGTCTTCTCGGGCCAGAGCGTGATCGCCCCGTACGACCAGCACGGCATCGTCCTGAGAGTCGACGAGTCCGGGCTGCTGTCGGCACTCCGCCGACCCTGGTCGGACACGTACCACCCCCAGAGCAACGACGACTGGGAACACGTCTTCAGCCACCTCCCCCACGACCTCCTGATCCCCGTCACCCTCGCCTGGCTCATCGGACGCCTCCCGACCGGGTCGGCGAACGAGCCGGTCCAGCTCTCGGCGATCAGGCTCGACGCCCTTCCCACACCCTTCCCGGCCCCGACCGACCCGGAGTACGAAGCTCGAGACCTCGACACCCTCGGCCACGTCACCCGCCTGCCGACCAGCAACATCAACCGCGCCGTCCAGGACGGACAGATCGCAGACCCCGAGACCGTCGCGCTCGTCTACGCGATCCACCACGAGATCGACCACCCCTACTGAGCCGAAGCCGGTCGTTTCTGCGACGCGGGCCCGCACCTGCCTTGTTCACCGTCTCGAAGGCGGCTCTGCGAGCACCGCCGCAGCTCTCGCGCGGATCTCCCCTTCCAGCTCGATCCTCGCGACCGGGTCGCAGCCGAACCACGACGTGACCATCCGCGAGAACGCCGGCACCGTCGACGGCGTCGGGGACTCGTAGATGAGCCGATCGATCGATCGCGCTCCGCGCAGCGGCGTGGTCCGCTTGGTCACGATGCACCAGCACCAGTACCGAAGCACCCGGCCCGCCAACTCGCTACCGGGAGGTGGCGTCAGACCGAGCTCGTCCAGCGCCCGGACCAGGAGCTCGGCGAGATCTGCCGGGACCGCGGTGTTCGTCTCGCCCGCGAGCAGGACCAGGGACGGGGAGTCGATCCCTTCGAGCAGCGCGTCGCACGCGGCCGCCGGCAGGTCGGCCTCGACGCGGCGCCTCCGCAGCCAGACCGCCTCCGCCCCATAGAGGGACCATTGGGCCGGGGAGTTCGGCTGCCATCCCACGACAGGCATTACCCGATCATGACGCGCACACCTACGAGAGTCGTTTGCCGCACGCCGCCCGGCTGTCGGCGGACAGGACTCTCAGGGCGGCGTGACCTCGACGACCTCGAGGTCGTCGATGTAGCGGAAGTCGTCCGGATTGCACGTGTAGAGGGGCAGCCCGGCGGCCAGGGCCGTTGCCGCGATCAGCAGGTCGACCGCACGACGACCTCGTGCCTTCCGGCCGGCGGCTCGGACCGACGCGTAGATCCGGCCGTAGGCCCGAGCGGCCGCATCGTCGAACGGCAGCGGAGCGAACACCGCCTCCGCCCGCTGCAACCGCTCCTGCCGGCGCGCCCGCTCCGCCGGATCGTCCGTGGCATGCGGGCCGGCCGCGAGCTCCGCCATCGTGATCGCCGAGACCGCGAGCTCCTCGGGCAGCGCGGCCTCGTCAAGACGCCCGAGGTCGATCACCACCGACGTGTCGACGAGCCCGCGCCGCCGTTCCTCAGGCACGCGGCTCAGCGTCGTGGTCGACCCCGTCGTCGAGGTCCGCCCGGAACCGCTCCCGTTCGACGACCGGGGCATTCACGAACGCCCGTAGCACGACGCCACGGTCCACGAACGGCCCCGGCGCAGACGGGCTCAGCTCTCCCACCGGCGTTCCGTTGCGCGTGACGACGAAGTGCTCACCGCGATCGAGCGCGCGCATGACCTCGCCGCTCCCGTTCCGCAATTCGCGCTGCGTGATCGTCCGTCGCATGGGCTTCACCGTAGCACCCGTGCTACGACCGCAACGGGGTATCACGGATGGCGACCGGTCCGCGACGAGCTCATCGACCGCAGCCGCGCGACTCACGGAAGAGCGGCCTCACGAGGGCGGCGAGCGCTCGAAGAGCCCGCGTACCGCCGGGGTGGCCCGTGCCGACTCGTTCGGCTCACCCTCGACGTCCTCCCACCGGACGTTGGGACCACCTTAGGATTCATCCACGCGGATCGCGGCCACGTCCTGCGCGTCCTCGAGCGCCTCCATCAACTCGTCGTAGCGCTCCGGACTGATCAGGACCGCGACGCAGCGGTCCGGGTCCTCAATGAACACCGCCTCGGTGCGGGCGAGCTCTACCGCGTCGCGGAGGTTCTCGCGCACCGCGCTGAACGTCATCGTCGCCATCGACGCATCGAACAACCCGTGGC
This sequence comes from Patulibacter sp., assembly GCF_030655195.1. GTDB lineage: Bacteria > Actinomycetota > Thermoleophilia > Solirubrobacterales > Solirubrobacteraceae > Patulibacter. Next base: position 11,235 of record NZ_JAURWA010000176.1, read on the forward strand.
CCAGCCGAGCAACCCTTCGCCCGCAGGACGTACGCGAGCCTCGCCGGATGACTCCCACCGGATACCTCGTCGGCTACGCCCGCGTCTTTACCACCGACCAGAACCCCCAACTGCAACTCGATGCGCTCGAGACCGCCGGATGCGCCCGCGTCTTCGTCGAACGCGCCTCAGGCGCCAAGACCGTGTGCCCGCTGGCGGCGGCTCGCCTGGGGCACGGCCGCCGCGGCGCAACCCGCTCCCCTCAGGGCGCGACCGACCGCCCCGCCGCGATGTCCGGTCCCGTGAAGTGCTCCCGCGGGACCGTCAGGAACAGCGCGCGGCCGATCGCGAGCACCGTGTCGCCGTCCAGGAGCCGCGAGACGATGCGGATCTTGCGGCCGTCGAAGGACTCCAGCCACGACTCGGCGACGAGCTCGTGGCCCAGGACCACCGGGGCGCTGAAGTCGACCTCGAGCCGGGCCGTGACGGCCCGTTGTCCCAGGACGACGGGGACCGCGCCGCTCATATCGTCGAGGATCGCCGACACGATGCCGCCGTGGGCCAGACCCGGGGCGCCCTGGAACCGCAGGCCCAGGGTCGTCGTCGCCCGGATCACGTCGCCGGAGCGGACGAACGCCAGGCCCAGTCCGGCCTGCTGGTCCGGACCGCAGCCGAAGCATCCCGACCAGTGCGACCGCAACGGGCCGTCGCCGCCCGTGTGCTCCACGGGCAGCGGGGCGGGCGGGGGCGGCTCGGTCCTCGTGCTCACCCGCCCAACCCAACCAGACGGGCGGGCGGGGCGCCTTTGCGGCACCCCGCCCGACGGGTCCCTCACTTCGTGATGCGGAACCGCTTCGACGTGCGCTTGACGACGGTCTTCTGCGAGTCCGTCGCCGTCACGCGCAGGCGGTAGAGGCCCGGCGACAGCGTGCGGCCGGGGAACCGCGGGCCGACGTCGACCGTCGTGGTGCCCTCGATCAGCCGCAGCGTGCGCGACGTCGGCAGCAGCGCCCAGCGGGTGCACCGCGAGCCGGCCTTGACCTTCGCCCCGGTGCGGACCTTGGCGCACCGGCGGCTCGCGCCGTTGCCGACGACCTTGCCCGGACGGGACTGCTCGACCTGCAGACGCACACGAGCGGCCTGCGTCAGGCGGACCCGCAGTCGTGCCTTCGTGGCCGGCTGCGCCGGCTTGGCCTTGCGCTTGCCGCGCTTGCGCACGGCCTTGCGGGTCAGGTGCCAGCGGGTCGTCGACAGCGTCGCCGACGTCAGCCGGACCGGCGGCGGCGGGATCGCCCCGAAGCTCGCCGTGGCGGCCAGGGCGCGGGAGGCCTGCACCGTGCAGACGGTCCCGGTCGTCGCCGCCGCGCAGTCGCCGGTCCACCCGAGGAAGCGGGCGTTGGGCGCCGCGCGCGCGGTGAGGGTGATCAGGCGGTCCTGGCCGACGAGCTGCGAGCAGTCCGTGCCGCAGTCGATGCCGGGCGGGTCGCTCGTGATCGTGCCCTGCGTGGGCCCGCCGCCGACGGTCACCGAGACGCGCTGGCGGGCGGCCGGGGCGACACCGGGGGCGTCGAGGCGCAGGACGCGGCTGTTGCCGGCGTCGGCGACCAGCAGCGTGCGGCCGTCGGGGCTGAGCGCCAGGTTGGCGGGATCGCTGACCTGGTTGGTCGCGCGACCCTCGGCGAGGATCGTCTCCCAGTCGAAGCCGCCGCCCAGGCGCGGCGAGCCGCGCAGGACGCGTCCGCCGTTGGGGGTGGCCGGTCGCGCCTCGGAGACGTAGAGCGTGCCGTCCGGTCCGACGGCGAGGCCCTGCGCGCCGTCCCAGAACGCCGCGCCGTCGGGCGGGGTCACACGGGCGCCGGTCTCGTCGTCGATGATCAGCCGGGCGCCCGCGACGTACGCCTTGCCGCCCGGGCCGACGGCGACCGCGGACGGGCGGTTCAGGCCCGCGCGCTTCGTGGTGACGGAGCCGTCGGGCTCGACCCGCACGAGGCGGCCACCCCCGGAGTCGGTGGCGAGGACCGCGCCGTCGGGCAGCGCCGCGACGCCGCGCGGACGCGAGAGCGCGCCCTTCGGGGTCTCGGCGATGACGCCACCCGCCCCGTCGTAGCGGACGAGACGGTTGTTGAAGGTGTCGGCCACCCACAGCGCGCCGGAGGTGTCGTACGCCAGGCCGCTGGGGAGCGTGAGCTGGTTGGCGGTGTCGCGGCCGGGCGCGGCGAAGCCGTTGAGCTTGCTGATGCGGCCGAACATGCCGATGTACGTGCCGTCGGCGGCCATCACCGCGGCGCGGTGGGCGAACGTGTCAGCGACCGCGATCTGACCGTCGGCCCGGTAGGCCACGCCGCGGGCGCGGGTGAAGTAGCCCGGGCCGCGGCCGGCGATGCCCCAGGCACCGGTGACCACGCCCGTCGACGACAGGCGCTGGATGCGGTTGTTGGCGGTGTCGGCGACCCAGACGCCGCCGGCCGGGTCCGCGGGGTTGGTCGCCACCGCGCGGACGATCGAGAAGCGCCCGACGCGGTAGCCCGTGCCGCCGAACGTGCCGACGAAGTTCAGGGCGTCCGCGGCGAAGACGTTGACGCGCCCGTTGATGTTGTCGCCGACGTAGGCCTGGTTGCGGGCGTCGACCGCCACGTCGTAGGGGAACTTGAACTCGCCGGGATCGGAGCCGAACGTGCCGGCGCTGCCGATCCGGGCCAGCGACGTGGCGTCGAGGACGAGCAGCCGGTGATTCTGGTTGTCGGGCACGTACAGCCGGTCGCCGGCCGGGTTGACGCCCACGCCCTGCGGCCGCTTGATGCCCAGACCGCTGGTGGCCTTCGGCCCACCGGCAGGCTGCAGCGACCCGGCGTCCAGCACGTACCGGAGGATGCGGTCCCCGCCGCTGTCGGCGATGAAGGCGACGACCGGGCTGCCGGGCCCCGCCTGGCTGACGGCGATGCCGCCGGAGGTGATGCCCGAGTCCTCGCGGTCCGAGCCCGACTTCAGGGTGAACGACGACGAGTTGCCGAAGCCCGTGATGTAGCGCCCGTCGTCGGCGGAGAAGACCTGGACGCGGTCGTTCTCGGCGTCGAGGACGAAGACGCGGCCCTGCTTGTCGACCGCCACGCCGCCGACGACGCCGAGCCGTCCGGCCTCGCCGCGCGTCGCGCGGCCGCCGAAGGTGAAGAGCGGCGCCCCGCCGCCGTCGAACGCCTGCACGACCCCGGAGTACTGGTCGGCGACGAAGACGTGGCCGTTGCGCGGGTCGACCCCCAGGCCCTGGGGGAACCGGAAGACGCCGCCGGCGAAGGGATCCTCGCCGACCACCGTGGGCGACAGCGGCGGACCGGCCGCCCGGGCGGTGGTGATCGGCAGGAGGGTCAGCAGCGCGGCGACGAGGACGGTGAGCAGGGCTGAGCCCGTGCGCACCGCTGGCCGGCCGCCCGTGCGGGGGAACGCGGGAGGGAACATCGCCGACCATGGTGTCGGGTCCGACCGGGCCGCGCGCCGGTCGCACGACGTCGTGCGACCGCGGAGCGGCTCGCTGCCTCAGATGCGGGGCCGGCGCTTCTGGCGCTCCTCGTGGTCCTCGTCGTTGGGGTCCGTCGGCGCCTCGGGGTCCGTCGGACCGCCGGGGAGCGGGTCGCCGCGGTACTTCTCGGGGTCGTCGACCTCCTCGCCCTTGATCGTCACGGAGCCGTCGTCGTGGTAGCGCAGGTCGGACGGCCCGAGCTTGGCCGTCGGCCCCTCGTCGTAGGACGCGGTGCCCTCGGTGCCGCCGAGGGTCTGGTACTTCGTGCGATCCGACGGCCAGTCCTCGAGGTTCTTCGGCGGGTCCTTCTCGAGCTCCTCGAGCTTCGCCTTGGCCTCCTCGTCGGTGCGGGCGACGTCGTCGTCCTCCGGGCGCTCGGAGCCTTCGGTGGGGTCCTGGGTCATCGCGTGCCTCCTGGGGGTGGCGGGCCGGGACGGCCCACGGGCCGCCTACCCCTGCGTGCCGGTGCGCACACAACGGTGCTCCGCGGCCGAGGGCGCGGAGCGCGCCTCACGAAACTTGGGAATCGTTCCCATGTAAAGTCCGACGGCCGACCGGAGCACGTGCTCCGGCCGCCCGCCCCGGATGCTCGAGCCGTTCTCCCTCCCCTTCGTGCAGCGCGGCCTCTGGGAGGTCCTGCTGCTCTCCGGCGGCGCCGGGGTCCTGGGCGTCTGGATCGTCCTGCGCGGCCTGGCCTTCTACGCCCACGGCGTCGCGGCCGCCACGTTCCCGGGCCTCGTGCTCGCCGCCGGGCTGGGCTTCGCCGGCCCGCTCGGCGCGCTCGCGGTCGCCCTGGTCTTCGCGCTGACGGTCGGCCGGCTCGCCGCACGCGACGACGCCGGCGACCACAGCACGCTCACCGCGATGGTCCTCGTCGGCGCCCTGGCGGCGGGCGTGCTCCTCGCCAGCGACGTCTTCCCGCGTGCGACGAACGTCAACTCGCTGCTGTTCGGCAGCCTGCTCGTGATCTCGGAGCGCGACCTCGTGATCGCCGGCTGCGTCTCCGTCGCCGTCGTCGTGGCGTCCCTGCTGCTCGGCCCCCGCTGGCTGGCCGTCGGCTTCGACCGCACCGGCTCGCGCACCCTGGGCGTCCGCGCCGGAGGTCCGGACGCCCTGCTCCTGCTGCTCGTCGCCCTCGTCGCGGTCTCCACGCTCAGCGCCGTCGGGTCGCTCCTGGCCGCCGCCGTCATGGTCATCCCGGCGGCGACCGTCCGGCCGTGGATCACGCGCCTGCGGACGTGGCAGCTCGCGACGGTCGCGCTCACGGCGCTCCAGGGCGTCGGCGGGCTCTGGCTGTCGGCGGAGACCAACGCCCCGCCCGGCGCCACCATCGCCGTCCTCGCCGGCGCCGTCTTCGCCGCGTCCGTCCTCGCCCGGGCGGTCCACGACCGTCAGCGCACCCGTGGGTCCCGCCCGCGGACGGCGGCCCTGACCCCCGCGGTCCGCGGAGGAGCCCGATGACCGACGTCCTGCTCGACCTCGACGGCGTCGGCGCCGGCTACGACGAGACCCTCGCCCTGCGCGACGTCTCCTTCCGGGCCGCTGCCGGCGACCGGATCGCCGTGCTCGGCCCCAACGGCGGCGGCAAGACGACGCTGTTCCGCGTCGTCCTCGGCGAGCTCACGGCACGCACGGGCACCCTGCGCGTCGAGGGCGACGTCGCGATCGTCCCGCAGACGGAGCGCTCGCGCCTGGACTTCCCCGTGTCGGCCCAGGACGTCGTCCTGATGGGCACGATCGCCGGCCGTCCGTGGTGGCGCGGTCCCCGCCGTGCGGACCGCGATGCCGCCCGCGAGGCGCTGGCGGCCGTCGGCCTGGCCGACCGGGCCGACGCCACGTTCGGCGAGCTCTCCGGCGGCCAGCGCCAGCGCGTCCTGGTCGCCCGCGCCCTGGTCCGGCGGGCTCGCGTGCTGCTGCTCGACGAGCCCTACCGCGGGCTGGACACGACGAGCGCCGGCCGCCTCGACGAGCTGATCGCCGAGCTCGCCGGGGAGGGCCGGACGCTGCTGATCGCCACCCACGACGTCGGCCAGGCCCGCGCGTGGGACCAGGTCCTGTGCCTCAACGGCCGCCAGGTCGCGTTCGGACCGCCCGCCACGACGCTGACCGCCGAGACCCTCGCGGGCACCTACGGCGGCGAGCTGCTGCGCGTCGGGCACGACGGCGAGCTCGCGGTCGTCGCCGAACACCACTGCGGATGACCGACGCCGTCCTCGTCGCGTCCGTCCTCGACGGCCTGATCGACCCGTGGCGCAGCGGCATCATGCAGCGCGCGCTCCTCGAGGTCGTCCTGCTCGGCGCCACCGGCGGGCTCCTCGGGTGCTGGATCGTTTGGGGCGGCCTCTCCTACAGCGCCGAGGCCCTGCCCCACGCGATGTTCCCGGGCCTCGTCGGCGCGGCGCTCCTGGGGCTGCCCCTCGTCCTGGGCGGTGCGGTGGGGCTGCTGGTCGCTGCGCTCCTGATCGCCGCGGTCGCCCGGGTCCCGAGCCTGGACCGCGACACGTCGATCTCGGTCGTCTTCACGTCGATGTTCGGCCTCGGGACCCTGATGGCGCTCTCCCCCGACACCCCGACCGGCGTGTCGGAGCTCCTCTTCGGCGACGTCCTGGGCCTGACGAACGGCGACGTCGCCGTCGCCGCGGCGCTGACCGCCGTCGTCCTCCTGGCGCTGAGGCTCCTGCACCCCCGGCTGCTGGCCACGACGTTCGACCGCGACGGCGCCCGGTCCGCGGGCCTGCGCCCCGGCGTCACGGACGTCGCGCTGATCGTCCTGATCGCCGTCGCGACCCTCGTCTGCGTTCAGGCGCTGGGCAACCTCTTCGTCGCCGCGACCCTCGTCGCCCCCGCGGCCACCGCGCGGCTCCTGGGCCGCCGCCTCGGCCCGTCGATGGCGCTGGCGGTCGGCATCGCGCTGCTCTCGGGCGTCGGCGGCCTGCTCCTCAGCTACCACGCGGGAACGGCCACGGGCGCCTCGATCGCGGGGGTCACGGTGGCGGTCTACCTGGTGGTGGCGGCCGCGGCGGGCGTGCGCGGGACGCTGACCGGCCGGGCACGCGGACCGCGGCGGACGCGGACGGGCTGAAGGTCCGGCGGGGCCTACGCCGCCCGTGCGTCGACCGCGTCCTCGTGCCCGTGGTGATGCATCGCGTCGGTGCCCCAGCGCGGCCACGGGTCCGGCAGCGCGCGACCCCACCGCGGACCGCGGGCGAGCTCCTCGTCCGTCAGCAGGGCGGCGTCCAGACGGGCCACCAGGGTCTCCCGGTCCAGCCGCTGGCCGATGAAGACGAGCTCCTGGCGACGGTCCCCGAACTCGGGGTGCCAGTCCGCGGCGATCCCGGCGCGGGCCTCCTCCGGCCACGCGGCCTCGGGCTGCGTCGCCCACCACGTGCCGATCGCGTGCAGGTCGAGGATCGGTCCGGCCGTCGACCACTCGCCGACGATCGCCGGCCGCGAGGCGAGCCAGAAGAACCCCTTCGAGCGCACGACGCCCGGCCACGCCTCGTGGACCGCCGACCACAGCCGCTCGGGGTGGAACGGACGGCGCTGCCGGTAGACGAAGCTGCCGATCCCGTACTCCTCCGTCTCGGGCTGCTCCTCGCCGCGCAGCACCTGCAGCCACCCCGGGTGCTCGGCGGCGGCGTCGAAGTCGAAGCGCCCCGTGTCGAGCAGCTCACCGAGCGGGACGTCGCCGTGCGACGACCGGAGGATCTTCGCCCCAGCGTTCAACTGGCGGACCGTGTGCTCCGTGCGCCGCAGCTTCGCCTCGTCGACCAGGTCGCACTTGCTCAACACCACGAGGTCCGCGAACTCGACCTGGTCGATCAGGAGGTCCACGACGGTGCGCTCGTCCCCGTCGCCGAGGCTCTCGCCGCGCGAGGCGATGTCGTCCACCGAGCCCAGGTCGTCGAGGAAGCGGGCGGCGTCGACCACCGTGACCATCGTGTCGAGGCGGGCGACCGTCGCCAGACCGACGCCGTCCTCGTCCTCGAACGTGAACGTCTCGGCCACCGGCAGCGGCTCGCTGATCCCGGTCGACTCGATCACGAGCGCGTCGAAGCGGCCGGCCGCGGCCAATCGGCCGACCTCGACGAGCAGGTCCTCCCGCAGCGTGCAGCAGATGCAGCCGTTGCTCATCTCGACGAGCTGCTCGTCCACCCGCGAGAGCGCGCTCTCCCCCGTGGTCGTCCGGTCGACGAGCTCCGCGTCGATGTTCACCTCGCTCATGTCGTTGACGATCACGGCGACGCGGCGACCGTCGCGGTTGGCGAGCAGCCGGTTGAGGACGGTGGTCTTGCCGGCCCCGAGGAAGCCGGAGAGGACGGTGACGGGCAGGCGGCCGTCGGCGCTGAAGGGCGAGGTCATGCGCTCGATCCTACATAAGACTGAGTCTCATACCCGTTTGCGGGATGCGCAGCTGGCGCGGCACCACCCTGGCGCCAGGGGCCGGACACGGGTGATGCAGGGACGTGTCGCCCTACGACACCGATCCGCATCGGCCGACCCACGCCGACGGGTGATGCACGGACGTGTCGCCCCACGACACCGATCCGCATCGGCCAGCCCACGCGGGCGGGTGATGCACGAACGTGTCGGCTTACGACACCGATCCGCATCGGCCGACCCACGCGGGCCCGGCGGCCCTCAGCGCCCGGCGGGCTGCGACAGCGCCGGCGGCGCGGCGGCCGCGGCGGGTGAGACGCCCGACCCGGTGCCCGCCGACGGCCCGAGCACCCCGGCGGCCAGGACGCCGAGGCCCATGATCGTGCGGTGGACGATCTTCCTCGTCCGGGGGTGCGCCAGGGCGGGGACGCGGGCCTGCAGCCAGATCCGGCCGCCCGAGGCCCCCGCCACCGCCGTCATCGCGCCCGCCGCGCACTGGATGCACATGCCGCCATCCAAGCACGCGGACCTGAAGACGCCGCGCTACTTCAGCTCGGCCGAGCTCTTCTTCAGCAGCTGCCGGGCGATGATCAGCAGCTGGATCTGCTGGGTGCCCTCGAAGATGTCGAGGATCTTCGCGTCACGGGACCACTTCTCCAGCAGGTCGGCCTCGCTCAGGCCGATCGAGCCGCAGAGCGCGACGCAGCGCAGCGCCACGTCGGTGCCCGTGCGCCCCGCCTTGGCCTTCGAGTACGAGGCGTGCAGCGAGTTCGGCTTGCGGTTGTCGGCCATCCACGCGGCCTGCATCGTCAGCAGGCGCGCGGCCTCGACGTCGCTCTCCAGCTCGAGGAACGTCTGGGCCGCACCGGTCTGCAGGGCCGCGGGGCGGTCGTAGTCGACGACGACGCCGGCCTCGGCCAGCTGCTCGCGGGTGAAGTCCAGCGCGGCCTGCGCGACGCCGACGGCCATCGCCGACACGAGCGGGCGGGTGTTGTCGAACGTCTGCATCGCGCCGGCGAACGACTTCTTCGCGTCGATGTCGGGCGTGCCGAGCAGGTTGTTGGCCGGGACCCGGCAGTCGACGAGCTCGAACTGCGCGGTGTCGGACGCCCGGATGCCGAGCTTGTGCTCCAGGCGGATGAGCTCCATACCCGGGTTGCTGCGCTCGACGACGAACGACTTGATCGCCGCGCGGCCCTTCGAGAGGTCCAGCGACGCCCAGACCACCACGAGGTCGGCGCGCTCGCCGGACGTCACGTAGATCTTCGTGCCGTTGAGGACGTACTCGTCCGTGGCCTCGTCGTAGCGGGCCGTCGTGCGGATGTTCGCCGAGTCCGAGCCGACGGAGGGCTCGGTGATGGCCATCGCGGCCCACTTGCCCTCGAAGCGCTTCAGCTGCTCGTCGTCGGCGACCGACGCGATGGCAGAGTTGCCGAGGCCCTGGCGCGGCATCGTCAGCGTCAGGCCGACGTCGCCCCAGCAGGTCTCCATGATCGACAGCGCGGTCGACAGGTTCGTGCCGTTGCGATTGCCCTCGCCGGTGTCCTTCGACGCACGCACGCCGGTGGCGCCCGCCCCGCCGGAGCCGGAGTCGTTGAGCCCGTCGATGAGCGCGGCCAGCATGTCGAGCTCCTTCGGGTACTCGTGCTCGGCCTGGTCGTACTTGCGGGAGTTCGGGCGCAGCACCTCGCGGGCGACCTGCTTGGCCTGCCCGATCAGCGGCGCGAACTTCTTGGGGGACTCGAGATTGATCATCAGTTCTCCTAGATCGTCCGCCCGCTAAACGAGCAGGGCGCCTTCCATGGTTCCGGCGGCCCGCAGATCGCGGTACCAGCGCTCGACCGGGTGGTCCTTGACGTAGCCGGCGCCGCCGAGCATCTGCACGGCCTGCGAGCCGATGTCCATGCCCTTCTGCGTCGTCAGCTGACGGGCGAGCTGCGACTCGCGGGCGAAGTCCTTGCCGAGGTCCACGCGGCTGGCGGCCCGGTAGGTCGTCAGGCGCAGGCTCTCGAGGTCGATCGCCATGTTGGAGACCGAGAACGCGACGCCCTGACGGTGCGAGACGGGCTCGCCGAACGCCTCGCGCTCGTTCACGTAGGGGATCACGTGGTCCAGCGCGGCCTGCGCGGTGCCCGTGGCCAGCGCGGCCCAGGCGATGCGACCCAGGCGGATCGCCTCGGCGTAGACGTCGGGGTCGCCGCCGCCGAGCAGGGCGGAGGCGGGGACGCGGACGTCCTGCAGGATCAGCCGGCCGGTCGCCGCGGCGCGCAGGCCGATGGCGGGCTCGGGCTCGGTCAGGACACCGGCGGTCTTCGACTCGACGAGGAACAGCGCGGGCCGGTCGGCCAGGTCGGCGGCGACCACGAACAGCTCGCCGGTGCCGACGTGGGGAACGAGCGACTTGACGCCCGAGAGGACGTAGTCGTCGCCGTCGCGGGTGGCCGTCGTGCGCAGCGCGAACGGGTCGAACAGGGGACGCGGCTCCTGGACCGCCAGCGCCGCGGTCGGGACGTTCTCGCCGACGAACTCGGGCAGGTAGGTGGCCTGCTGGTCCGCGTCGCCCCACAGCCCGAGGGCGGTGGAGACGGCGGCCGGGGCGAGGACCGCGTAGGCCAGCCCCAGGTCGCCGTGCGCGAGCGCCTCGGCCAGCAGGACGGACGTCACGGCCGAGCGCTCCTGGACGGCGCCGCCCTGCTCCTCGGGCACGCCGAGCATCGTCGTGCCGATCTCGGTGCTCTTCTCGAGCAGGCCCTCAGGCATCGCACAGGCGGTGTCGGCGGCCTCGGCGGCGGGCCGCAGCTCGGTCGCGGCGAAGTCGCGCGCGGCCGACTGGATCATCTCCTGCTCGTCGTCGGGCGACAGGTCGAACAGGCCTTTGCCGGAGCTCGCGGGCTTCAGGCGCGACGCGGAGCCGCCGCCGGAGCGCTTGGCGAACGTCCGCCCCACGGTGCCGGCGGCCTGGAAGCCGCGCTGCGCGCCGATCCGCACGACGCGCTCGCTGATCTGGCGGGCCCCCACGCGGTCGACGAGCTCGGAGCCCGCGAAGCGGTTGAGGGCGCGGAGGCCCAGGGCCATTCCTCGGTCGGTCAGGTTCATCTCGTGGCGTTCCGGGTCGGTGTGCAGGAGGGTGCGACGAGCCGCTGGCGGCGGGTGACGCAACTTTCCTACCCAGGGTAGCAGTTCGGTGCACACCCGTTCGTCGGGTCGGTGGGGGCCGCTTGGCGCGTCGCCACTCGGGAGGCGATCGGCAGGTCGCCCGGCGGTCGATCGGATGGTCGGTGCCGTGCCGGGGTAGCGTGGGCCCCGTGAGCGCACCAGCCGGCACGGACCACCACGACGTCGTCGTCATCGGCACCGGGTTCGCCGGCCTGGCGATGGCCGTCGCCCTCGAGCGCGACGGCCACGAGGACTTCCTCGTCCTGGAGCGCGCCGCGAGCGTCGGCGGCACCTGGCGCGACAACCGCTACCCCGGCTGCGGCTGCGACGTCCCGACGCCCCTCTACTCGTTCTCGTTCGCCCCGAAGCCGGACTGGTCGCACCTCTACGCCCGCCAGCCCGAGATCCGTGCGTACATGGAGGAGACCGCCGACCGCTTCGGCGTCACCCGGCACGTCCGCTTCGGCGCCGACGTCGCGTCGCTGACGTGGGAGGAGGACGACCAGCGCTGGCGGATCGGCCTGCACGGCGGCGACGAGCTGACGGCGCGGGTGGTGGTCGGCGGCTTCGGCGGGCTGACGGAGCCCAACTGGCCCGCGTTCGAGGGGCTCGACGACTTCGAGGGCACCCTCGTCCACACCGCCAAGTGGGACGACGACCTGGACCTGACCGGTCGGCGCGTCGCGGTCATCGGCACGGGCGCCAGCGCCATCCAGCTGGTCCCCGAGGTCGCGCCGATCGCCGAGCGCGTCACCGTCTTCCAGCGCACTCCCCCGTGGATCGCCCCGAAGCTCGACCGGGAGATCGGGGCGCGGGAGGCGCGGCTCTACCGACGCGTCCCCGCCGCCCAGCGCGCGGTCCGCGGCACGGTCTTCGGCCTGACGGAGTTCCTCGCGATGCAGCTGACCAAGAGGCCCGCGCTGCTGGCCGGGCTGGAGCGCGTCAGCCGACGGCTGCTGCGCAGCCAGGTGCCCGACCCCGCGCTGCGGGCGAAGCTCTCCCCCGACTACCGCATGGGCTGCAAGCGGATCCTCTTCTCCAACGCCTGGTACCCGGCGATCGCGCGCGACGACGTGGACCTGGTGACGGACGGGATCGCCCGCGTCACCCCGAAGGGCGTCGTCGACGGCGCCGGCGTCGAGCACGCCGCCGACGTCCTGGTCTGCGGCACCGGCTTCGGCGTCGCCGACGTCTTCTCGCGGATGACCGTGACCGGGCGGGAGGGCGTGACCCTGACCGAGGCGTGGAAGGACGGCATGGAGGCCCACCGCGGCACGTCCGTGGCCGGCTTCCCGAACCTGCTGCTGCTGTCGGGACCCAACACCGGCACGGGCAGCACCTCGCAGGTCTTCATGATCGAGAGCCAGGTCCACTACGTGTCCGAGGCCCTGCGGACGATGCGCGAGCGCGACGTGGCGACGATCGAGGTGACGCGGGAGGCCCAACGCGCCTGGAACGACGACCTGCAGGCCCGGATGCAGGAGACGGTCTGGATCGTCGGCGGCTGCAACAGCTGGTACCTGGACGAGCACGGCCGCAACCGCACGCTCTACCCCGGCCTGGCCGCGGAGTTCCGCCGCGAGACGCGCACCTTCCGGCCCGACGAGCACGTCGTCGAGCTGCGCCGGTCGGCGCCGACGCCGGCCTGAGCCGAGCGGGGTGTGGCACGCTGCGTCGATGGCCGTCACCCCCGTCCCCCGCGCGCCGTTCACCTCCCCGCTGGCCGAGCGGCTCTCCCCCGGGCTGCTCGACCGCTTCACCCGGTACGTCCGCGTCTCCACCCAGTCCGACCGCGAGGCCGAGGGCAGCCCCAGCACCGCCCGGCAGCTCGATCTCTCCAGGATGCTCGTCGGCGAGCTGCAGGAGATCGGGCTGTCCGACGTCGCGCTGGACGACGACGGCTACGTCTACGCGACGCTGCCCGCGACCACGCCCGCCGCGCCGGACGGGACGCCCTGGCCGGTCGTCGGCCTGATCGCCCACGTCGACACGAGCCCGGACGCCCCGGGCGAGGGCGTCGAGCCGCTGGTGCACGAGAGCTACGACGGAGGCGAGATCCGGCTCCCGAAGGGTGGCACCGTGCTCGACCCGGCACGCATGCCCGAACTGACCGCCCGGGTCGGCCACGACCTCGTGACCTCGAGCGGCGACACGCTCCTGGGCGCCGACGACAAGGCCGGCGTCGCCGAGATCGTCACCGCGCTCGCCCACCTGGCCGCGCACCCCGAGCTGCCCCGCCCGACGCTGCGGGTCTGCTTCACGCCGGACGAGGAGATCGGCCGCGGGGCGCACCGCTTCGACGTCGAGGGCTTCGGTGCCGTCTGCGCCTACACGGTCGACGGCTCGGAGCCTGGCGAGCTGCAGGACGAGACCTTCACCGCCGCCGGCGCCCTGGTGTCGATCGACGGCCACGACGTGCACCCCGGCTTCGCGACCGGCAAGCTCGTCAACGCCGCGCGGCTGGCGGCCCGGATCGTCGCCGCCCTGCCGCCGGAGCTGACCCCCGAGGCGACGTCCGGCCGCCAGGGCTTCATCCACGTCTTCGAGACGAGCGGCACCGCGGCGCACGCCGAGGTCCACGCGATCATCCGCGACTTCGACGACGACCTCCTCGCGGGTCACGCCGACCTCCTGCGGTCGATCGTGGCCGAGGTCGCCGCCGACGCGCCGGGCGCGGAGCTGCGGGTCACGATCGAGCCGCAGTACCCGAACATGCGCGAGCACATCGCGCGCTTCCCGGCCGTCGTGACCGCCGCCGAGCGGGCCATCGAGGGCGAGGGCCTGACCCTGGTCCGCACCGCGATCCGCGGCGGGACGGACGGCTCGCAGCTCAGCGCCATGGGCCTGCCGACCCCGAACGTCTTCACCGGCGGCCACGAGTACCACTCCGTCCGCGAGTGGGCCTCCCTGCAGGAGATGTCCGCGGCGGCCGCCACCGTGGTGCGGATCGCCGAGGCGTGGACCGCGCCGGACCTCGTCGCCGCCGCCGCGGCCGGGCACCTGCCGGCCTGAGCGCCCGCGCGGGTCAGTCGCCCACCCCGGAGATCTGCAGGGCCATGTAGGCCAGACCGGCGGCGCCGAGGACCCGACGCACCGCGTTGTCGCCCGCGGTCAGCTCGAGCCAGGCCCAGACGACGACGCCCATCCGCGAGACCGCCGTGGCGACCGCGGAGGCGTCGCCCGACAGCGCGCGCGCCGCGAGCGATCCGGCGACGGCGACGAGCAGGGGCGCGTTGGGGAACTGGACGAGCGGATAGGCGGCGGGCCAGCCGCGCTGCAGGCGTCGCCAGAGGGCACGGCGGTCGTCGGGCACGGGGCCAGCCTAGGGCTCCGGCCCGCACGGCCGGCGAGACACGTGGCGATCGCCGGACGGTTCGCCTGGCGCACCGGCGTCGCCCCCGCGGGGAGGGCGACGCCGGCCGGCGGCTCAGCGCCTCCCGAGCCGCGCGACCTCGAGCGCGTTGACCACGCCGTCCCCGTAGAACGAGTTGTGGCTCGTCGTGCCGGTGCACCGGGCGGTGTAGAGCGCCGGGTCCAGGTCGGGATCGGGGTAGGTCTGCACGCCGCCGGCCGGGCAGGGCGTCGGCGTCGCGGTGCCGCTCAGCAGGCGCTCCGTCTTCTTCGGATCCAGCGTCAGGCCACCGGCCCGCTTGTCGCGCTTGCCCTCCGCGGCCACGACGAGCGCCGCGACGCCCGCGGCGTGCGGACTGGCCATCGAGGTGCCCTGCAGGTACTGGTAGTACGACGCCCGACCGCCCGAGGTGTCCTTGACCACGAACGGCGTGGTCGGCTCACCAGCGGCGTCGATGTCCCCCGCCGCACGGCCGATGGCCTCGGGGTACGGCGCGAGCACGCCGTTCTGCGGCGAGCGGTACTGCGGCGTCCCGAACAGGTCGCGCGTGTCGCCACCGGGGGCGGCGACCTGCGTCTGCTCGAGGCTCCAGTTGGAGTAGTACGCCTTGCGGCCGCTGCGCCCGGTCGCCGAGACCCCGACGACGCCGTCGGTCTCGGTCGGCACGCTCAGGCAGCCGTTGTCGATGGTGCGCTGGTAGGCGGCGTCCGGCGGGTAGTCCGGCGAGACCCCGTCGACCTTCGGGTCGTCGATGTCGGTGTTCTCGTTGCCCAGCGCGGCGACGGGCAGGACGCCCTTCTTCCGCGCGTAGTCCACGGCACGCTGGACGGCGACGATGGTGGTCTGCTGCTGCGCCTGGGCGGCCGGGGAGTCCGCCGCGTTGCTGCGGCAGTTGTAGAGCCACGGGTCGATGTAGAAGCTCATGTTCACCACGTCGACGCCGTTGTCGGCCGCGTAGGTGAGCGCGTCGACGGTGGCCTGGGCGAAGAAGTAGCCGGAGTCCTGACCGGCGCGCAGGTTGACGATCGAGGCCTTCGGTGCGACGCCGGCGATGCCGGTGCCGTTCAGCGGCGAGGCGATCGTGCCGGCCACGTGGGTGCCGTGGCCGTCCTCGTCGACGTCCGCGGGATCGGTGCAGGACCCGTCGGGGTCCTCGGCGCACGGGCCGTCGATGAGCGGGTCGTCCGTAGTGAAGTTGCGCGACAGGCCGCGGTCGAAGTTCGGGGCGATGTCGGGGTGCGAGCCGTCGACGCCGGTGTCCATGATGCCGACGCGGACGCCCTCGCCCTGGTCGAAGCGGTAGCTCCCGGCGGAGCTCGCGCCGATCGCGGCCATGTCCCACTGCAGCGGCGCGAGCGGCTCGACGCCGGTCGCCGGCGGGTTGGGCGCGGGACGCTGGCCGCGGAGCTGGTCGCGGAGCGGCTGGTCCCGCTCGATGCGGCGCTGCCGCTGGACCCGCTTGGCGGCGGCCCGCGTCCGGGCCTGCGGCACGCTGCCGATGACCCGTCGCTCGGACGCGGCGGTGATCGCACGGGTCGCGACGGCGCGGCCGGCGAAGCCCTTCGGCCCGCGCACCTCGCCGACCGCGACGGCCCGGTTGTACTCGGAGACGGTGCCTCCGGCGGTCTTCACGGCGGCGCGGAAGGCCGCCGCCGAAGTGCCGTCCTTCGCGACGACGGTGTAGTCCCGCGCACTGGGCGCGGCGGACGCTGGGGCGGCACAGACGGCGCACGCGGCCGTCGCCACCCCGAGCGCGAATGCTCGGTGGAGCTGCATGAGGGGGGATCCTCCTGGTCACGTCCGGCGGGGGATCCGGACTGCGATCAACCCTCCCACAGCTCGCGGACCGCCTGCAACCGTCGCGGTGGCGGACCCGGAGCCCGACGTCTTCGCCACCGGGACAGATCCGCCCGCCGATCCGGTAGACCGCGTGCCCGACCGCCGGCGGCTCCCGCCGGGGACCTCAGGGGGCGTCGCGGTCGGGTCCGCCGGCCCGGTGCTCGTCGGCCAGGATCGCCCAGCGCTCGTGGTCGCGCCACAGGCCGTCGACCCGCAGGTAGTTGCGCGAGAGGCCCTCCCGGCGGAAGCCGAGACGCCGCACCAGGGCCAGCGACGGCACGTTGCCCGGCTGGACGTTGGCCTCGACGCGGTGCAGCCCCAGGGCACCGAACGCGTGGTCCAGCGCGAGCCCCACGCCCTCGGTCAGGTGCCCGCGCCGCTCGTGACCGGCGAAGGCCTCGTAGCCCACGTAGGCGTTCTGGAAGTCGCCCCGGAAGATCTGCGAGAGCGTCACCCGGCCGACGAGCGCGTCGTCCTCGCCGCGGACGACGAGGAAGCCCTCGACCGCGGGCGTGCGGAGCCGGGCGAGGTAGGCGGCGAACGCCTCGGGGGTGTCGGGCGCCGTCGCCCACCCGCGGTGCAGGTCGGCGCTGGCACGGACCGCGACGACGAACGCGTCGGCGTCGTGCGCGGTCGGTGGGCGCAGCCGCACCCGCGGGCCGACGAGCGTCGGGGCATCGTCGGTCCCGGTCCCCATCGCCCCATCGTAGGGCGACGCGGGACGCCCGAGGCCGCCCCCTCGGCGGACCCCGTGGCGGAGCGACGGCGACAGGGGCACGGCCGAGGGCGGGACGCGTGCCGCGGCCCGGGACGCGTCACGTGCGGCGCGACGACGGGCGCCGTCCCCCTACGATCCGCCGATGCCGTACCCACTGCGCCGCACCCGCGGCGTGCTCCTCCTCGTCCTCGTCGCCCTGCTCCTGCTCCTCGCGGGCGCCCGCGAGGCCTCCGCCCGCGCCCCGATGGTCAAGGGCCTGCAGGACACGCGACTGGTCATGTCGGACGTCCAGGCGGACCGCGACCTGTTCTGGAAGAAGGCCCGGCAGGCACGCGTCGGGCGGGTGCGCGTGCTCGTGTCGTGGGACGGCCGGGCCACGAAGCTCGCGCCCGACGTCGCGTTCCGCGTCCGTCGCGCGGCCGACGACGCCGCCGGCGCGGATGCCCGGCTCGTCGTCGGGATCTACGCCGCGGTCAACCGGGGCCGGGCCGTCCCCCGGCGGATCACCGGCACGCTGATCTCCCGCTTCTCGCGCTTCACCGCCTCGATGGGCAGCGAGTTCTCCGATCTGTCGCTCGGCGCGTACCTGACCTGGAACGAGCCGAACTTCCGCTCCATGTGGCCGCTGAACCAGCCCCGCACCTGGGTCCGGATGTCCAACGCGGCGTACCGGTCGTTCAAGCGCACCGACCCGGACACGAAGGTCTACGTCGGCGAGCCCGCCCCGAACGCCCGGACGAGCAACGCCGTCGAGCCCGGCACCTTCTTCCGGCGCGCGCTCTGCCTCGACTCGCGCTACCGCTCGCTGAACCGCTCCAAGTCGTGCCGCACCAAGCTGCTCGGCGACGGCTTCGCGATCCACACCCACGACTTCTTCAAGGGTCCGACGACGCGGCGGACGCCCGCGGACGCGTGGACGATGGGCAACCTGGCCGGGGCGATGCGGCAGATCCGCGCGCTCGGCCGCGCCGGCCGGATCACGAAGAAGGCCTCGCGCAACGTCCACATCACCGAGTTCGCGTACCGCACCCACGGGTCGGCACGCACCCCCGACGCGCGTGCGGCGCGCTGGCTGCGCCAGGCGTGGAACTTCGCCCGTCGCGAAGGCGTGGCCTCGATGACCTGGTACCAGCTGCAGGACCCGGGGCCGTCAGAGGAGTGGCGCTCCGGCATGCTCACCGGGTCGGGCCGCGAGCTGCGCACCTGGAGGACGTTCCGCTCGCTGCGGTAGGGCGGTCCGCTCGCTGCGGCGGATGGTGCCGTTCGCCGCGACGGCCGCCCTGCGACCCCCGACGACGCCCCGCAGGAGGACGGGCGGCCGACGGTCGGCCCGCCGGTCGTGCTCAGGCGCGGACGAGCGCCGCGCCGTCGGCCGGCCCGCCACGCAGGTCGAGCGGGCGCAGACCACCGGTCAACGCCCCGCGCAGCCGCTGCTGGAACGCCGACTCGGGCACGTCGACGACGCCGAGGCGGGCGGTGTGGTCCGTCCGTTGCTGGACGTCGAGGACCGCGAAGCCCGCGTCGCGGATCCGCACGGCCGCCGAAAGCACCGCGGCGGTGCCGGCGTCGGGGGCGACGTGGAACATCGACTCGAGGGTGTGGGCGCGGCCCAGCGTCACGCCGAAGGTGCCGCCGACGAGGTCGTCGCCGTCCCAGACCTCGAAGCTGCGCGCGTGGCCCCAGCGGTGCAGGGCGCGGTAGGCCTCGACCAGGCGCGGCGTCAGCCACTGCTCGCGACGCCCGAGGCCCGGCCGTGCCGCGCAGGCCTCGACGACCCGTCCGAAGGCGCGGTCCACCGTGAGGCGGTACCCGCGCCGGGGCAGGGTCCGCCGGAACGTCCGGGGCATCCGCACGGCGTCCAGCGGGAGGACCGCCCGCGGGTCCGCGCGGTAGGCGGCGACGCGGAACCGGCCGTCCTCGTCGAGCGTGTCCATCGGGAACGCCCCCTGCTCGTAGACGAACAGCATCCCGGGCGGGTCGAGGATCCAGGCCCCGTCGTCCGTATCGGCCCCGGGGCGTCCGTCCACGTCCCGACCGTAGCGCACGCCGCCCGGGACCCCGCCGGGTCCCGGCGCTCAGCGGGTGTCGACGAACAGGGTCTGCGTCGCGGTCCCGAAGCGACCGGCGGCGTCGTGCAGCTCGGTGGTCGTCAGGCCGGTGCCGGCGCGGTCCAGCTCGGTCCTGGACCGCACCCCGATCCACTCCCCGGCGGGGTCCCGGTGGACCGCGACGTGCAGGTCGCAGTTGACGAAGAGGTAGCCGTCGAAGCCGACCGGCGTCGACAGGCCGTTGCCGAAGTCGGCGGCGGCCGCGGCGCGCTGGGCGCCGCTGGGCGCCTCGCCCTCGACGACCGGCAGTCGCAGTCGCAGCCAGGCGCTCCGGCCGTCGGGTGCGGGCTCGTCGAGCGATCCGCCGAACACGCGGATCTCCATCGCCGTGGGGTGGAACGCGACCTCGCCCTCGGGCAGGAACCAGCTCGGGGTGGGCTCGAGGCCCTCGGGCGGCGGCAGCTCGGGCCACGGGGCGCCGATGCCCGCCGGCAGCGCCACCCGCCCGCGGCGCAGCAGCACGGCGCGCAGCTCCATCGCGGTGCGGCCGCCCGCCCGGAGGCTCGCCTCGACGACCTGGAACCGGCGTCCGCCCTTCGTCACCCGCGTCTCGATCTCGACCTCGCCGATCGGCACGGGCCCGAGGAACGTGTAGGACAGCGAGCTGATCCGCTGCCCGTCGACGGCCAGCGCCTCGACGGCCCGCGCCAGCAGGGCGGCCGGGGCCCCGCCGTGGGCGCTCGCCGCGTCCCAGGGTCCGCGGGCGACGGGGTGCAGCGTCCACGTGCTCGTGCCCTCGCCGCCGGCGGCGACCGGTCCGGGCGTCGCGATGACGTCCGGGGCGCTCATCCGACCGCGTCCGTGCGGGCGACGAGCCCCTCGATGACACGCGAGAGCTGTCCGCCCTGCCACGCGATCGGGGACTTCCCCTCGTCCTCGACGACGAGCGTCGCGTCGCCGAGCGCCTCGGCGTAGCGCTCCGCCACGGCGAGCGGGTGCCCCGGGTCCGCCGCGTCGCGGTCGCCCACGACGACGGCGGGCACCGTGATCGCCGCCAGCTCGTCCAGCGACCCGTACGGCGCGCTGCGGGAGACGGCCCGGATCGCGTCGGCGACGGCGTCGGGGTGCTCGTGCACCGACAGGCGCTGGTGCATCACCTTCTGCACCGTCGGGCGCCAGTCCTCGGGGATGCGGTCGAAGTCGTACGCGTCGACGAACCCGTCCGCTCCCCCGGCCACCAGGCCGTCGGCGAGCCGGTCCCAGCCGGCGAGATTGCGCTCGTCCGTCTCCTTGCCGGGCTCGTAGGCCGGGGTGACGACGACGAGGCCCGCCACGAGCTCGGGACGGCGCAGGGCCACCCGCACCGCGGTGTGCGCCCCCATCGACGCGCCGACGAGGACCGCCCGGTGCACGTCGTGCTCGGCGAGGACGGCGACGAGGTCGTCGGCCAGCACGTCGTAGCCGTAGGCCTCCGGCGTCGCCGCCGGATCCGACGCCCCGTGGCCGCGCGCGTCGTAGGTCAGGACGCGGTGGCCGGCCCGCTCGAGGTGCCGACTCCCCATCACGACGTAGCGGTGGCTCGCGGTGAGCCCGTGGAGCAGGACGACGGGCGGTCCGTCCCCGGCGACTTCGACGTGCAGCGGCATCGTCCTGAGTCCTACCAGCCCGCGGCCGGAGGCCCGCGTCCGCCGGTGCGACGCGCGCGCCGGGCAGGCGGCCCGCGGCCGGTCGGTCACCCGGTCGAGAGCGGCAGCGCCAGCTGGACGCCGGGGCCGTCCTCGAGCTCGAGCGACGCCATGCGGACGCCGAGCAGACGGACGGGCTGCGGCGGGTCGTACTCGCGGAGCATCCCGACGGCGGTGTCGGCGAGCGCCTCCTCGTCGACCACGGGATGCGGGAAGGTCCGCGAACGGGTGATCGTCGTGAAGTCCTTCAGGCGGACCTTGATCCCGACGGTCCGGCCCCGGCGGCCCTGCTTCTCGAGCGCCTCGAAGAGCTTGATCGACAGGCGACGCAGCTCCGCCTCCTGCTCGTCGCGGTCTGCGAGGTCGATCGAGAAGGTGTTCTCCCGGCTCTCGGACACGGGCTCGCGGACGGGCACGACGGGCGTGTCGTCGTCGAAGCGGCAGCGCCGCCAGAGCCAGGGGCCGTTGCGCGCGCCGTACCACTCCGACAACGTCGCCTCGTCGACCTTCGACAGCTCGCGGATCGTGGTGACGCCGCGACGGGCCAGGTCGTCCGTCGTCTTGGGTCCGATGCCGCCGAGGAGCCCCGGGGACTCGCCGGCCCAGCGGCGCCAGGCGTCGCGGCGGTCCAGCACGCAGAAGCCGCGCGGCTTCTCGGCGTCGGAGGCGAGCTTCGCGACGAGCTTGTTCGGGCCGATGCCGAGCGACACGTGCAGCTCGGTCTCCCTGAGGATCCGGGCCTGCAGACGGCGCATGGCGCTCTTGGGCATGGCCATCGCGGTGAGGTCCATGTAGGCCTCGTCGACGCTGACCTGCTCGACGATCTCGACCTCGTCGCGGACGATGCCCATGACCTCGGCCGAGGCCTCGCGGTAGGCGTCGTGGTCGGGTGGGACGACGATCGCCTGCGGGCAGCGGTGCTTCGCCGTGGCCAGCGGCATGGCGGAGCCGACGCCGAACTTCCGGGCCTCGTAGGTCGCCGTCGTGACGACGGACCTGGGCCCGTCGTGGGCCACGATGACGGGCTTGCCGCGCAGCTCCGGGCGGCGCAGCAGCTCGACGGAGGCGAAGAACGCGTCGCAGTCCAGGTGCCCGATGCACCGAACGGGTGTTCCCTCGGACCCCACCGCTCCAGGGTACGCCCGGGCCCGGCGGGACGGGCCACCCCGAGACGCTCGGGGGGCCCGGGGCCGTTTTCTAGCGGTCGACCTGGACCGTGCCGGTGGAGCCGAAGCCCAGGCGGTACTTCGTCGCCGCGGTGAGGTCGAACTCGCGGCCGGCGATGTAGGGGCCGCGGTCGACGACGCGGGCCTGGACCTGGCGGTTGCCCTTGCGGAGCGTGAGCTTCGTGCCGCACGGCAGCGTCTTGTGCGCGACGCCGATCGTGCCCGGGCTCAGGGTGCCGCCGCAGGCCAGCGCGCCGCCGTACAGGCCGGGGCCGTAGTACGAGGCGTACGCCGAGCGGAACCCGTGGATGCGCTCGACGCGTTCGATGTCGCCCTTGCCGCGCGAGTTGGAGACGATCCGCAGACGTGCGGACCGGTCGCCGATCTTGGCGATCTCGGTGCTGACGCGGAACCGGCCGTTCTTCGCCACCACGTCGCGGTCGATCGCGCGCCAGGCGGAGCCGCGGCGCACCTCGAGCCGGACGCGCTGACCGGCGGTGTGGTTGCGGACGCGGCCGCCGTAGACGGCGGTGCGGCCGACGAGCCCCGAGCCGCGCTCGGTCGTCGGGCGGATGTCGGGCGTCCGGTTGCGCTTCTTCGCCGCAGCCGGTGCGGCCGCGGTCGTGCCCGGTACCGGGGCGGCGGCGGGCGTCAGCGACGCGGCCGGCACGGCGCCGGACGGGGACTCGCTCGCGCCGGCGGGCGCGGAGGCGAGGGCGGGGACTGCAGCGGTCAGGGCCAGCGCCAGCCCGGCCGCGAACGCGGCCCGGGTCGGCGTGACGACGACGTCACGGTTCACGATGGATCTCTCCTCTTCGGGGAGACGCCTACGGAGTTAGCTGACGGGCTCGCAGCCTGCGGTCGGGCCGCACATGGGTGCGGATCGGCCCCAGGACGCTACGGACGAGCCGGATCCGTCACGACGGGTGTCGTGGACGTGATCGTCGCGTCCGATTCGCCCCGTGCCGCGCCACCCGAGGGAGGGTGCTGCGGCGGTGGGTCCCCCGTTCGGAACGTGCGGGCACGTCCCGACTCGGCGTCGGTGAAGGTCTCGTGAACAGTAGGGGCCCGAGGCGGGGGTGCCCCGTGCGATGTCGCACACCCGCCAGGAGGGTGCCGGTACGCCGATGGAGCGCCGTCACGCCACCGGCGTTCCGCGCCGGCGGTCGGGGTCCGGCGGGATCAGAGCAGCGTCGAGATCATCGTCATGACCGTCGCCGCGGCCATCTCGGAGCCCTCGAGCTCTGCGCGCATCCGCGCCAGACCGAGCCGGAGGCGCCCCTTCACGGTGCCCAGCGGCAGACCGGACCGGTCCGCGATCTGGTTGGCGGTCAGGTCGCCCCAGCAGGCGAGGGCGATGGCCTCGCGCTGGGGCACCGGGAGCGCCGACATGGCGCGCAGGAGGGCGGCGCGCGCCTCGTTGCGCTCGGCCTCGGAGACGACCACGTCGCGCGGCTGCGGGAGCGGCGCGGCGGCGAGGCGATCGCTCGCCCGACCGGCGGCCTGCCCCGAGCGGAGCACGTCGAGGGCGCGCGACCGCGCGACCATCCGGACGTAGGCGCCGAGCGGACCGCGGGCGGGGTCGAAGCACCGGGGGTCCCGCCAGAGCCGGATGAAGACGTCGTGGACGACGTCCTCGACGTCCGAGCGCCGCCCTGAGGGCGCGAGGATGCCGGCGGCCACGTGGGCCGCACCGGGCGCGTGCTCGGCGTAGGCGCGCGCGAAGTCGTCGGGATCTCGGAGGTTCATCGGGCTCGACGCGGACGGCGTCCCGTCAAGAGTAGCGGCCCGCCAAGCCATCGTTGACGCGCCATCCGTCGAGTCGGGCCGCCCCGTCGCCTCCACGATGGGCGGGGCCGCCGGCTCCCGGCCCCCATCCCGGCGTCCGCCCGGCGGTCCCGCGGACCCCGGGGTGCTGCCCCGACGAGCCATCCGGACGGTGCTCAGCCGATGGGCCGCACCGCGATCACCATGCGGGTGACTGCGCACGCACGCCCCTGGTCGTCGGTCATCCGCACGTCCCAGACCCAGGTCGTGCGGCCCTTGTGCAGACGCTCCGCGCGCGCGTGGACGGTTCCGTCGAAGCACGGCCGCAGGAAGTTCGTGGTGTTCGAGAGGCCCTGCGCCATCGACCCCTCGGGCACGACCGCCCGGGCGGTGGCCATCGACGTCAGCGACTCGGCGATCGCCGCGTAGACGCCGCCGTGCACGAGACCCATGGGCTGACGCACGTGGTCGCCCACGGGGAGCGTGGCCTCGGCCCAGTCCTCGCCGAAGTCCCCGACCTGCAGGCCGATCAGGCCGTCGAGGGTCTTCTCCGGGGCGATCTTCGGCTCGAACTCCATGGCGCGATCGTACGCGGCCGCGGACACGGGCCACGGTCCGGTCGCCGGAGCTTCGCCCCCTCTTACCTCCCGCGAAGGTGGGCCTCTATAGGCTCAGGTCCGATGTCCCGTTTGCAGGAGCTTCACCCGGACCAGCAGGCCGTCCTCCAGCTCGTGCTGCGGCGGCGTATGCCCTACGCCGACCTCGCCGGTCTGCTCGACCTGACGCCCGAGGGCGTCCGGGAGCGTGCCCTGGACGCGATCGACGGCCTCGCGCCCGAGGACGTCGAGGGACTGGCCCTCGAGGACCGCGACCGGATCGCCGACCACCTGCTGGGGCAGGATGCGGGCGCCGACCGCGAGGCGACCGCCGCCCTGATCGCCGAGCACGTGCCGGCCACGACCTGGGCGACCACCGTCGCCGTCGAGCTGGAGCCGCTCGGCGGCCCGGCCGCCGAGCTCGGCGCCGCCGTCGCAGGCACGCCCGGCGCGATCGAGCCCGGGACCCCCGGGTCCGCCGTCGCCGGCGGGGCCGCCGCGGCGATCGCGGGGGACGCGACCGCGGCCCCCGACACCGGTGCGACCGGTGACGGCGCACCCGTGGCCGGTGCCGCCCCGGAGGCGGTCGGTGCCGACGCCGCGCCCGCCTACCAGGCCCCCGCCACGGGCCGACCGGTCCACGGTGCCCCGACGAGCACGCCCGCGGCGACCGCCGACGCGGCACCCCGCACCCCGCGCCGCGGCGCCGCAGGCGGCCGTCGCACTTCGCTCGCCGGTCGGCCCCCGAAGGTGCTGGCCGGTGCCGGCGCGGCCGCGCTGGTCGTCCTGCTCCTCGTCCTCTGGATCGCCGGCGCGTTCGGCGGCGGCTCGGGCGACGACGGAGACACGCAGGCGAGCGCCCCGCCCGCCACGACGACCGCCGCCGCCGACGCGACGCCGACCGCCGCCCAGCGGGCCGCGGCCGCGCAGTTCGTCGCCGCCCTCCCGCAGAGCATCAGCTTCCGTCCCACGTCGAGCACGCCGGCGGCGTACCGGCGCGTGACGGGGACGGCCAAGCCGGCGATCAGCCAGGCCAACGCCGCCAGCCCCGTCCTGGCCCTCACGATCCGCGGCCTGCCCGCGCCGACGAGCTCGCGGAGCTACTTCGCGTGGGCCGACAAGAACGGCGCCGACCCGATCTTCCTCGGTCAGCTGACCGACCGCAGCGGCGCCGAGCTGCCGTTCCAGGGCCTGGACCTGAAGACCCGTCAGGCCGCCGTCGTCGATCCGACGACGTACTCCCGCGTGCGGATCACGCTCGAGACGAAGCCGCAGCCGAGCCGCCCGGGCCCGACGATCATCGTCGGCACGATCACCCCCCGCGCCAGCTAGCGACGGGGAGCGGCGGCCGGCGACACCGGCCGCCGGTCTCAGGCCTCGACGAGCTCGATCAGGCCCTTCAGGGCCAGCGCGGCGTGCTCCTTCGAGGCCTTCGTGCCGAGCCGCCCGGCGAAGAAGCCCTTCTGCTTCAGCTCGCGCTCGACCACGACCGTGACGCGCGTCCCGGCGTCGCCGTCGGGCTCGAGGCGCACCTCGACGAAGCTCTTCACGAGCGCCTTCGCGAACGGGGTGTTGGCGAGCTGCTGCTCCCAGCGCTGCAGCTCGGGCCGCCTCGACGTGCGGACCTGCCAGTCCGTCCGCACCGCGACGCCGCGGGAGGATCGCAGCACGAGCGTGAAGACCCCGCCCTGGACGTCCTCGGCGCGCTCGGCGTTGGGCCACCACGGAGCCAGCCGCGAACCGTCGGACACGTGGTGCCAGACCCACTCCGGGTCCGCCGTCGTCGTCCTGCTGGCCGAACCGGTGGCGAGGGCGCCCATGCGTCAGTCCTCGTAGGAGATCAGGGAGAACACGTCGTGCGGCGCCAGCGCGGCGCGGCCGCCGAGGAACGCCAGCTCCGCGAGGAACGAGCAGCCGACGACCTGTCCGCCCAGACGTTCCACGAGCGCGCAGAGCGCGACCGCCGTGCCGCCGGTGGCGAGCAGGTCGTCGTGCACGAGGACCCGCGTGCCCGAGGGCAGCAGGTCCGCGTGGACGTGCAGCTCGTCCGTCCCGTACTCCAGCTCGTAGGTCACCGAGAGCGTCGCCCGCGGCAGCTTGTCGGGCTTGCGCGCCAGGAGGAACCCGGCACCCAGCTCGCGCGCGACCGCGGGCCCGAGCAGGAAGCCGCGGGCCTCCGCGCCGATGACGGCCTGCACGCCGAGCTCCCGTGCGGCGGCCGTGAGGCGGTCCACGGCGGCGGCGAGGGCCTCGGGATGCGCCAGCACGGGCGAGATGTCCCGGAACGTGATCCCGGGCTGAGGATGGTCCGGGATGTCGACGACGTGGGACTTCAGGTCGACGTGGTCCGTGGCGGCGCGGGTCACGGGACCAAGCGTCGCAGGTCGCGCACGAGCAGCAGGTGCTTGAGCCGCATCGTCGTCGCCGCCAGGGTCTCGAGCGCCTCGACCGCCTCGGACCGGCGCTCGGCGCTGCGCGAGCGCAGGGAGGGCCCGAGCAGCTGCTCGAGGAGCGCCCCCTCGCGGTCGGCGGAGCTGCGCAGCACCCGCAGGTGCCGGCCGCCGACCCCGTAGTGGGAGAGCTCGACGGCGGCGCGCACGATCTCGCGCTCGTCGTCGTCGAAGACGATCGCGCCGTCCCGCGTGGTCCCCTGCACGACGCCGAAGTCGCGCAGCTCCTTGACCAGCGCCGGCGTGGCGCGCGTGTCGTCGCAGAGCTGCTCGAGCGTGTGCAGCGCGGTCCCGCCGCCGCGGAGGGCGATCGGGCCGGTGCGGTGCACGGCGTGGTCGTGGTCGGGCTCGTCGGGCTCCCCCGGTCCGGCGACGCGCGGCGCGTCCTGCCCGCGACCGGCGGCGAGCTCCTGACGGATCACCCGCAGCGGCAGGAACTCGTCGCGCTGGAGCCGCAGGATCGTGCGCAGCCGGTCGACGTCGTCCGTGCTGAACAGGCGGTAGCCGCCCGACGTGCGTCGCGGTTGGAGGAGCTTCTGCTCCTCGAGGTAGCGGATCTTCGAGATCGAGATGTCCGGGAACTCGCCGACCAGGAGCTTGCAGACCTGGCCGATCGTCAGCGGGCGGCCCGTGCGGACGGGCGGCGGCGCGGCGGCCGGCGCAGGCACCGCCGCCGGCGGCGCGACGGGCACCGCAGCGGATTCCGGCGGCGGACCGGCCGGCGGGTCCCCCGCGCGCTCCGTCCCCGGCCCGTCGCTCACCCGGTCCTCAGCGACCGAGGAACGTGAGCTTGAACTTGCCGACCTGGACCTCGTCGCCGTCGTGCAGCAGCGCGCTGTCGATCCGGCCCCGGTTGACGTACGTGCCGTTGAGCGAGCCGAGGTCGTCGATGTGCCAGCCGTCGCCCCGGGCGACGACGAGCGCGTGGTCGCGGGAGACGGTGACGTCGTCGAGGAACATGTCGCTCTCGGGACGGCGGCCGATCGTGATGCGGTCGCCCTGGAGCGGCACGCTCTCGCCCTCGCGGCCCCCACCGGCACGGACGACCAGCGCGGCGACGCCCTGCTCCTGCAGCGCGCCGATGTCGACCGCGGCGATCTCGCCGGAGTCCTGCAGGTGGTAGGTGGCCGTGGTCGGCTCGTTGACGCCGGCGACGTCCGCCAGGTAGGCCCCGCACTTGGGACAGAAGTTCGCCGCGGTCCCCGCGACGAACCCGCACTCGGGGCAGTGGACCGCCATCAGGCCGGCGCGTCCCCGCCCTCGTCCTCGTCGCGGGCGACGACGGGTGCCTCGTCGGGCACGGGACGCAGGCCGCCGACGCGGCCGGAGAGGATCTCGGTGAGGCGGTCGACGTCCGACCCGTGGATGACGGTGCCGCCCTCGTCGTGGCGCAGCCGCAGGCGGCTGACGAGCTCGGCGCGGAGGATGTCGATCTGGCCGTGGAGGATCCGCCGGCGATAGCTGACCTCGGTCTCCTCGGCCGTCAGGCGGTCGATGATCGCCTTGAGCTCTTCGTCCGGGAGGCTGCCGAGATCGGGAAAGGTGTCGTCCATGGTGTGGGGCGCCCGCGGGAAGAGGGCGCCGCGGCGAGCATACCAGCGGTCCCGACGGAGATCTGGACCTCCGGTTGAGGGTGCACCTCGGGGAGCCTTCAGGCGCCGGCGGCGGGACCCGGAGCCGGACCGTCGCCGGCCCCCGCGTCGGCGGCTGCGGCCGCGCGCTCTCGCAGCTGGCGACGGCCGTCGCGCTCGTACCTGATGGTCGCCATGATCGCCATCCCCACCCCGACCACCAGCGCGACCTTCGCGGGCCAGCCGACCCCGACCAGCGCCGCGAAGAGGCCCGCCATCAGCGGCCAGACGGCCAGGCGGCCCCACCAGTTGACCCCGAGCCGGACGTCCTTCTTCAGCGCGCGTCGCGCGGCGTCCGTCGTGTACAGCTCGCGGACGACGAGGACCGCGAGCGCCTCGCGGGGCAACAGGTCGAAGTGCCAGCAGACGATGCCGCCGGCCACCACCAGCGCCCGGTCGGTGATCGGGTCCAGCAGCGTGCCGAACCGGCTGTACTGGCCCGTCAGCCGGGCGAGGAAGCCGTCGAGGTAGTCCGACGCGGCGATCAGGGCGAACAGCAGCGCCGGTCCGAGCCGCGTGCCGTCGTCGCTCGACAGCGCGAGCACGAGGAAGACGGGAATCAGGGCCAGCCGGAGCAGCCCGACGACGTTGGGGATCGTCCAGACCCGCAGGGGCTGGCCCGCCAGGGTCTCGATCGGCGGCGGCCCCGACCGGTCGATGCCGAAGAGCCGGTAGACGGTCATGCGGGCGGGCTCGGTGAGCTCGCGGGTGCGCTCGCGGACGTGCTCCGTCCGCTCCATCGCCCGATCGCGCACCTGGTCGGTGCGCTCGCGGACCTGCTCCGTCCGCTCCCGCGTGCGCTCCCGAACCTGGTCGCGGCGCTCGCGGCCCTTTGCGCGGGCGCGGTCGGCCCGCTGCCGCATGCGGTCGGACGGGCGGTCGACGGGATCGCCGCCGGGGCCGTCGACGCCGTCGTCCGCCGGCGTGGTCCCGTCGTCCGGCCGGCCGCCGGTCGAGGGGCTCAGGACGCCCGCTCCGCCGCTGCGGCCGAGGCCGTCCGCGCGGACGGCGCGGGACCGCGGCGACCCGTCGGCGACCGCGGGGCGGTCGGGCGACCGGAGCCCGGCGCGATCTTGGGCGGCGACGTCATCGACCGGGAATCTACGGGACGGCGGGACGCCGGGCGTCCGGGTGAGGCCCGTCGCGCAGGCCCGGGAGGCGGCCTCTGTAGGTTGGATCACAGCGGGCTTGCCGCACGGCGGCCCGCGCCACCGTTCCGCCCCCTTCCGAGGAGCCCCCTATGGCGTTCTCCGTTCCCCCGCTGCCCTACGCGTTCGACGCGCTGGAGCCTCACATCGACGCCAAGACGATGGAGATCCACCACGACAAGCACCACCAGGCGTACGTCGACAAGACGAACGCGGCGCTCGAGGGCACCGAGTTCGCCGACAAGCCGATCGAGGAGATCGTCGCGAACCTCGGCGCGCTCCCCGCCGACAAGCAGGGCCCCGTCCGCAACAACGGCGGCGGCCACTACAACCACACCCTGTTCTGGGAGGCCCTCCAGGGCGGCGGCGTGCAGACGCCCTCCGGCGACCTGGCCTCCGCGATCGACGAGGCCTTCGGCTCCTTCGACGAGTTCAAGACGAAGTTCCAGGACGCCGGCGTCGCGCGCTTCGGCTCCGGCTGGGTCTGGCTCGTCAAGGGCGACGCCGGCCTCGAGATCATCTCGACGCCCAACCAGGACACGCCGCTGGCCGAGGGCAAGACGCCGCTCCTGGGCAACGACGTGTGGGAGCACGCCTACTACCTGACGTACCAGAACAAGCGCCCCGCGTACCTCGAGGCCTTCTGGAACGTCGTCGACTGGAACAAGGTCGCGGAGCGCTTCGCCGCCTGAGTGAGTCTGGACGCCGCCGGGCCGGGACATCGTCCGGGCCCGGCCGAGCGTCCGGCGGCCGCGCCGTCCGGGCCACGCCGATGTTCGGCACCGGCCCGACGGCTCGAGGCCTTTCCTCCGCTCCCGCCTCAGCTCGAGCGGGTGAAGCGGCGACCGGCGGTCGGCGAGGACGTCTCGTCCGCGAACGCCTTCGCCGCCTCGACGGGCGTCGTGCCGGCCTCGGCGAGCGCGTCCTGCTCCGCGCGCTGCGCGTCCTTCTCCATCTGCGCGAGGCGCTCCGGCGTCATCGCCGAGAGATCCTCGTTCTCCGACAGCCACTTCGTGGCCTCGGCGGCCTCGTGGTGGTCGATGACGACCTGCTTGCCCGAGGCGTAGTAGCGGTCGATCTCCTTGAACAGCTCGTCGACCAGGTCGCCGGTCTTGACCTTCTTGAGCGGCTCGCCCTTCGAGAAGATCATCCCCGAGTCCTTGGCGCCGGTGATGCCGAAGTCCGCGTGGCGGGCCTCGCCGATGCCGTTGACCGCGCACCCGAGGACCGAGACCTCGATCGGGTCGTCGTAGGCGGTGAGGCGCTGCTCGACCTCCTGCACGACGGAGTCCATGTCGAACTGCAGGCGGCCGCAGGTCGGGCACGCGATCAGGACCGGGCCCTTCTCGCGCAGCTTCAAGGCCTTGAGGATCTCGAACGCGACCTTGACCTCCTCCTCCGCGTGGAAGGTCGAGAGGCTGATCCGGACGGTGTCGCCGATGCCGTCGGCCAGCAGCGTGCCGAGGCCGACGGCGCTCTTCAGCGATCCGGTCCACTTCGTCCCGGCCTCGGTCACGCCGAGGTGCAGCGGGTAGTCGATGCGCTGCGCGAGCAGGCGGTTCGAGGCGATCGTGTTGGGCACCGACGTCGACTTCATCGAGACCTTGAAGTCCCCGAAGTCCAGCGACTCCATCAGCGCGACGGTCTCCTCGGCCGCGGCGACCAGCGCGCCGACCGGGTCGGTGAACTCGAGCTCGCGCAGGTGCTTGGGCAGCGAGCCCGAGTTGACGCCCACGCGGATCGGCACCTCGTACTGCTTGGCGGTCGCCACGACCTCGGCGACCTTCTCCGGTCCACCGATGTTGCCGGGGTTCAGGCGGATGCAGTGGGCGCCCGCCTCGATCGCCTTGATCGCCAGCGTGTGGTTGAAGTGGATGTCGGCGATGATCGGGATCGGCGACCGCTTCACGATCGTCTTCAGCGCCTCGACGTCCTCGTTGCGCGGCACCGCGACGCGGACGAGGTCGGCCCCCGCCTCGGCGACCCGGTGGATCTGGGCCATCGTCTCGGGCAGGTTGGCCGTCTCCGTCTTCGTCATCGTCTGGACGGCGACGGGCGCACCTCCGCCGATGAGGACGTCGCCGACACGGATCTGGCGCTTCGAGGACACACCTGGATTGTACGCTGGTGCGCCGCCCGGCCGGTGAACCACCCGTGCGCGTGTCGGGAGGCGCCCGCGAGCCCCTCCGCCGACCCCCGGCGACGCCCGCGGCGGGACCGGCCGCACGCCGTCCCGGCGTCCGACGGCTAGCCTCCCGGACCGTGCCGAGCACCGACGTCTACGCGACCGCCCGGGGCCCCGTCGCCCGTCTCGCCAGCCCCGTCGCGGCGCGGCTGCGCGCCCGCAGGCACGGGCTCCTGGCCGAGCTGACCGGCGTCCTTCCCGGGGACCGCGTCCTGGACGTCGGCTGCGGCACCCTCGGGCTGCGCGCCCAGCAGGTCGACCTGGACATCACCGGCACCGACCTCGTCGACCGGCCGACGTACCCGGGACCGTTCGTGCGCGCCGACGCGACGGTGCACCTGCCCTTCGACGACGGCGCGTTCGACCTCGTCCACGCGTCGTCGGTGATCGAGCACATCCCCCCGCACCACCGCCAGGCGTTCGCGCGGGAGCTCCTGCGGGTCGGGCGCGGCGTCTACGTCCAGACGCCGGCCTTCTCGTTCCCGATCGAGCCGCACGCCCTGCTGCCCGTCGCCCACTGGCTCCCCCCGGTGGTCCGCCGGCCGTACTGGCGCCTCGGGGCGCAGGGGCACTGGGAGGACGTCCGTCTGCTGCGCCGTGCGGAGCTCGCCGGGCTCTTCCCGTCGGCCGTGGTCCACGCCGAGGCCCTCGGGCTGCTGACGAAGAGCTGGATGGCCGTCCGCCCGGTGCGCTGAGCGCCCTGCACCCCGCGCCGGCCGGCCCGCACCTGCTGCGGGCCGTCGAGTCAGGGGGCCCCGGTCCCGGGCGCCCGGAACGCGTCGCGGGTCCCGGACGCCGCCCGGGTCCGGCGTCAAGGGGTCGTCTAGGGTCGCGGCGTGCGTGGAATCCCAGGACGGTTCACCAGACGAGGCATGACGACGGCGGTGATCGTCGCCGCGACGGGCGGTATAGCCACGGTCGCCGTGGCGGCGGGTCCGGTCGTCTATTCGGAGTACACGACCGGGGGTGACCGCGAGAACCGGGTCGTCCAGGAGGACGGCCGCGGAGACGTCGCGCTCCCCCTCGACGTGGCCGGGGCGGCCGTCTCCCCCGACGGCCGACGGATCGCCCAGACCACCGTCACGACCTCGGCGGGCGGCGGGTCGCGGTTCTCGACGGCGCTGCGCGTCACCGCCGGTGACGGCACCGGCGCCGTGCAGGTGCTCGAGGCGGGGTCCGACGGCAGGCTGGCGATCACCGGCACGCCGGTCTGGTCGCCCGACAGCCGCCAGGTGCTCGTGCAGCGCACGACGCTGGACGACGGCGACCCCGTCGAGACGACGCGCGTCGTCTGCGTGGTCGACACCAAGGCGTGCCGGGATGCCGGGACGGTCCCGCTGACCGGCCCGTCGCGCACCACCGGCCTGCTCGGGGACGTCGTCGCGTGGCAGGCGACCGACGGCCCGATCGTCCGCGACGGGGTGCGCGCGACCGCGCTGTCCCAGAACGTGCGCTGCGGCGCGCGGGCGCGCACGGTGAAGGGCCCGACGGTGCGGCTCCGGGGCCTCACCGGCTCGACGTTCGGTGGCCCGCTCGCCCTGCGCGGGCTCCCCGGGTCGGACGACGACGGCGACACCGTGGACCCGTCGACGATCGGGGCGCTCGCCGTGGCCGGCGGGACGCTGGTGGTCGACGCGCCGGCCGCCGACATCCGGCGTGGAGCGCTGCGTTGCGGCACGCGTGGCGGCTCGTCGATCAGCCTGCGCACCAGCCTCGGCCTCTCCCGGGTCCGCCTGCGGGCCGGCGGCCGGACCACCTCGTTGCCGACGCCCCCCGGCCTACGCCGCGGGACTGCGCTGCGCCTCGTCGGGACCGACACCGGCGGAGCGGTGCTCATCAGTGCCGGCGCGCCCGGCACGAGCACGGACGGGTACTGCTCCGGCCCACGGAAGAGCCGGGTGCGCAACTGCTTCTCCCCCCTCGGGTCAGGCCGGACGGGCGAGGCCCCCGTCCTGCGGGTGTGGCGCTACGTCGACTCCCCCACGCCGCGCTTCGAGCGCGTGACGACCGCTCGGCGCAGCGCGCTGCGGACCCTCGAGGCGGCATCGGAGTTCACGGTCGCGTCGGGCGACGCGGTCCTCGCGGTCTCCGACGGGGCCATCGAGCGGGTCCCGCTCGACGGCGGCGCGCCGACCACGATCGCGCGCGGCCGCGGGCTGTCGCTGAACGTCGGCGCCTGGTGAGGGCCGGCGCCCGCTGAACGTCGGCGACCGGTGAGGGCCGGTGCCCGCTGAGCGGCTGCCGCCGGTGAGCGACGGTGCGGGGCCCTCGGGTCCCGCACCGCTCGGCCGGGAGCGGGCACCCGGTCCTCGCCGGATGCCCGCCCGGCTCCCCGCGGCTCAGTCGTCCTTGTGCCGGTCGGGGTGCTCGATCATCTCGATCATCCCGGTGTCGAACTCCTCGCCCTGATTGCGCGTGGCGACGTAGTTCGCGAGCCAGAAGATCAGCCCCAGGCCCAGCAGCAGCAGGGCGCGGGTGATCTGCTCCGTGTCGTTGGCGACGCGGTGGATCAGCAGGCCGAGCGCGGCGACCGCGCCGACCGCGGGCATGAACGTCGGCGCGATGAAGTGCCGGTGCTGCACCGGGTCGCGGCGCAGGACCAGCACGCTGATGTTCACCGTGATGAAGACGATCAGCAGCAGCGTCGTGGTGGTCGACGCCAGGTCCGAGACGTCGCCCGTCGCGGTGAGGATCACCGCGAGCCCCGTCGTGAACAGGATCGCCGTCAGCGGCGTCTGGCGCGTCTTGTGGACCTTGCCGAAGAACGCCGGGATGATCCGCTGCTTCGACATGCCGTAGGTCAGGCGCGAAGCCATGATCATGTTGATCAGCGCGCCGTTGATCAGGGCGAGCACGCCGATGGCCGCGAAGATCTTCACGTCGACGGCCAGCGGTCCGAGCTGCGCGATCTCGAGGAGCGGCGTGGTGTCCTCGTCGACGAGCGTCGTGTAGGACAGGACCGCCGGGGCGATGATCCCGATGACGATGTAGAGCGTGCCGGCGATCGCCAGACCGCCGAAGAGCGCCCGCGGGAAGTCCCGGACCGGGTCCTTGGCCTCCTCGGCGACGTTGACGGAGTCCTCGAAGCCGATCAGCGCGTAGAACGCGAGCGCCGTGCCGGCCAGGGCCGCCGGAATCAGGCTGACGTCGTTGCCGGCCGCCTTGGCGTCGGAGGTCGAGAACGCGTTCCCGATGTCGCCCACGCCGTCCAGCAGGGCGCCGAGGCCGATCACGATGATCAGGATCAGTCCGCCGAACTCGATCAGCGTCAGGACGACGTTGATCTTCACGGACTCGCTGATGCCGCGGAAGTTGACGGCCGCGACGATCAGCAGGAAGCCCAGTGCGATCAGGACGGTCTGCGTCTCGGTCAGCGTCCAGTCGAAGAGGCTGGGCAGGTAGGTCTCGGCGACGCCGCGCGAGAGCGTCGACGCGGACGCGATGCCGGAGCACATGACCGCGAAGGCGATCATGAAGGTGAAGAACGGCTTGCGGAACGCCTTGTTGACGTAGAGCGCCGCGCCCGCCGCCTGCGGGTACTTCGTCACGAGCTCGGCGTAGGCGGTCGCGGTCAGGACCGCGAGCGCGAGGGCGAGCGCGAACGGCAGCCAGACGAGGCCGCCGACCTCGCCGCCGATGACGCCGACGAGGGTGTAGATGCCACCACCGACGACGTCGCCGATGACGAACAGGAGGAGCATGTTGCGCGAGATCGCGCGCTTCAGCGGTGGATCCGACGCGGGCGTCGGCTGCACTGGTGAGGTGGCCATGGGGGGACTTCCTGGAGGCGGGCGCCGGACGCCCCGGGGTGGGACGACCGGGCGCACCGGTGTGTGAGGGCCAAGCTCTCATACGCGCCGGATGCGCGCCAGTGCGCCACGTCCCGCCCAGGGTGCCACTCCTTCATCCGTCCGGACAACACCCGGACGGATCCGCCGTGAGCAGTGACGCTCAGCCGTAGAGCGCCTCGATCTCCGAGGCGTACTTCTCGCCGATCGGCTTGCGCTTGAGCTTCATCGTCGGGGTCAGCTCGTCGCCACCGGGCGCCCAGTCGCCGCGGACCAGCTCGAACCGCTTGACGCCCTCGACCCGGGAGAGCTTCTCGTTGGCCGCCTCGACGCCGCGTTCGACCTCCGCGACGACGTCGGGGTGGACGGCGAGCGCCGCCAGGTCGGTGTCCTCGATGCCGTGCTGGGCCGCCCAGGCGGGGGCGAGGTCGGCGTCGAGCACGATCAGGGCGGTGTTGAACGGGCGGGCGTCGCCGATCACGCAGACCTGGCCGATCAGCGGGTGCGCGCTCTTGACCGTCGCCTCGATGTTCGCCGGGGACATGTTCTTGCCGCCGGCGCTGATGATCAGCTCCTTCTTGCGGTCGACGATCCAGAGGTAGCCGTCCTCGTCGATGCGGCCGACGTCGCCCGTGCGGTACCACCCGTCGTCCTCGAGGACCTCGGCGGTCTTCTCGGGCAGATTGCGGTAGCCGCGCATGACGGCCTCCCCCCGGAGCAGCACCTCGCCGTCCTCGTCCAGGCGCATCTCCATGCCGGGGACGACCGGGCCGACGCTGCCGATCCTGATCGCGTCGGGCGGGTTCAGCGTGCCGCAGGCGCAGGTCTCGGACATGCCCCAGATCTCGGCGACGGGGATCCCCAGGGCGTGGAAGAACTCGATGACCGGTGCGGGCGTGGGCGCCGCCCCGACGTTGACCGCCGCGGCGTCGTCGAGGCCCAGGCGCTGGCGGAGCGGCGCGAAGATGCGCTCGTCCGCGGCGGCGAAGGCGGCCTCGAGCTCGTCAGGGACGGGCTCGCCGGCCTGCTGCAGCCGGACGCGCTGCAGCGACGCCTCGATCGCGCCCTGGACCGCCGTCCGCTGCTCCTCGGGCTGCGCGCCCGTCATCGCCTCCAGGCCCGACTTCAGCTTCTCCCAGATCCGCGGCACGGCGAAGAACCACGTCGGCCGCACCGCCGCCAGGTACGCGGCGATCTGCTTGGGGTCGGGGCAGACCGTGATCTCGAGGCCGAAGACCAGGGGCGCGTAGTAGTGCGCGCCACGCTCGGCGATGTGAGCGGCGGGCAGCCACGAGATGACGCGGCCGCCGGGCTGCAGCCGCGCGACCTGGCCGATCTGGCGGATGGCGGCGAGCTGGTTGCGGTGCGTCAGCTCGACGCCCTTGGGCGGCCCCGTGGTGCCCGACGTGTAGATCAGCGTGAGCAGGTCGTCCGGTCCGGCCAGTGCCGCCTCGGCGACGGCGTCGAAGTCGTCAGGGGCGGCGGCCTCGACGTCGGCGATCGACAGGACGTCCTCCGCGTCGCCGGCGTCGTCGACGCAGACGACGTGGCGCAGACCGGGGAGCGACGGCCGGGCCGCGAGGACGCGGTCGAGGTACATCGCCTCCGTCACGACGACGCCGAGCTCGGCGTCCTGCCCGATGTAGGCGATCTGGTCCGGGGACGACGTCTGGTAGACCGAGACGGGCACGCCGCCGGCCGTGAGGGTCGCGAGGTCGGCGACGAGGAACTCGGGCCGGTTGTTCAGGAGCAGCCCGACGGTGTCGCCCCGCTCGACGCCCAGCCCGCGCAGACCCGCGGCGAGGCGTGCGACGCGGTCTCCGACCTCGCGCCAGGTCCACGAGACCTCGTCGTCCTTCGTCCGGACCAGCACCTGGTCCGGACGGTCCCGCAGTCCGTCGCGGAAGACCTCCAAGATCGTCCCGACCGCAGTCGTGGCGTCCGTCGTACCCATCGTCGCTCCCTCGTCGTCCGTCGGCCGTACGGTGCTCGGCCTCCGCCATTCCTACCACCGCGAGCGTCGGTGCGCCACACCGGTTGGCCAGCCAGCCAGGAAGGCGTCGGAGGCTGCGCCCCGTGGGGCACGGCCGGGCCGCTAGGGGCCCTGCACCTGTCTGGCCGCGGTGCCGTCCGCGAAGCGACCGATGTCGTTGTAGAGGCCCAGGCCGAACAGCATGATCACGAGCACGAAGCCCACCACGCTGGCCCGTTCGAGCCACGTGAACGGGATCGGCCTCCCCCGGACCTTCTCGGCGATCGCCCAGAAGATGTGGCCACCGTCGAGCGGCAGGAACGGTGCGAGGTTGATGATCGCCAGCGACAGGCTCACGACGCCGAGCAGGATGAGCGCCCGCGGGGTGCTGAACTCGATCGTCCGCCGGGTGGCGTCGTAGGCGCCGGCGACCGAACCGATCTCCCGTCGGGCCTCGGCCGAGTAGAAGAGCCGCGTGATCGCCTTCGCGGTCTCCGACGTGACGAACCAGACGTAGTCCGGCGTCTCCTTGGCCGCGTCCCCGACGCTCGCGGGGAGGAAGTCGAGTCCCCCGTACGTGATGCCCAGGAGCTGGCGGTCCTCCTTGCGGCCGGTGGCCGGGTTCTCGACCGTCGTCTTGCGCGGGGCGACGGAGACCGTCCGACGCTCCCCGTCGCGCTCCACGACGACACGTGCCGGGGTCGCCGCCGAGCAGCCGACGGCGTCGCTCCCGGGCGCGCAGCGGTGCGAGGAGATCTGGCGGGTCAGCGCGGTGCGCCGCTCGACGGTGTTCTTGTAGGTCAGGGTGTCGTTGAACCCCTGGACGCCGTCGACGGAGACGATCCGGTCGCCCGGCTCGAGCTTGCCCGCGGCGGCGCTGTTCTTGGCGACGGAGTTGACGACGGGCGCGTTGGGCGTCGGCACCCCGGCCGTCGCGTAGACCGCGAAGATCAGGACGAACGCGATGACGATGTTGACCAGCGGGCCGGCGGCGATGACGACGATCCGCTTCCAGGTCGGCTGCCGGTAGTAGGCGCGCGGGAGGACGTCCTCGGGGAGCTCCTCCCGCGGGTCCATCCCGGTGATCTTCACGAAGCCGCCGGCGGGGATCCAGCCGATCCCGTACTCCGTCTCGCCGCGCCGGACGCTCCAGATCGGCTTGCCGAAGAAGAGGTAGAACTTCTCGACCCGCATCCCGACGGCCTTGGCCGCGGCGAAGTGCCCGGCCTCGTGCAGGATGATGAGCACGGCGAAGCCGACGAAGGCGAGGACCCATGACACGCCGGACAGGGTCCCACAGGCGCCTTGTCCCCGCGTAAGGGCGGGGAGCCGGGTCGCGGGCCCGGCGCCACGTGTCCCGGGTCGGCACCCGGGCGGACCCCGCCAGGGCCGGCGGCCCTGCGGCGCGCCACGAGGCCCGCGCGGAGGTCAGCCGAGGCGGGCGACCTGCTCGGCGGCGGCGTCACGGGCGGCGCGGTCCGCCGCGTAGAGCGTCTCGAAGGCGTGGACGGCCTTGGGCTGCACCGCGTCGAGCGTCGCCTCGACGACCTCCGCGATCTGCAGGAACCCGAGGTCGCCCTGGAGGAACGCGTGGACGGCCACCTCGTTGGCGGCGTTCAGGATGCAGGGGGCGGTGCCACCCTCGCGTCCGGCCTCGCGGGCGAGGTGC
Organism: Patulibacter sp.; assembly: GCF_030655195.1. GTDB lineage: Bacteria > Actinomycetota > Thermoleophilia > Solirubrobacterales > Solirubrobacteraceae > Patulibacter. The sequence continues at coordinate 50,278 of NZ_JAURWA010000176.1, forward strand.
AGGCAGCGGAACGTCTCCTCGTCGGCCCGCTCGAAGGTCAGCTGCCCGACGTCGGCGAGGTCCAGCGGCCGCATCGGGATCGGGCGGCGCTCGGGGTGGTGCAGCGCGAAGGCGATCGGTGCCTTCATGTCCGGGTACCCCAGGTGGGCGAGCGCGGCCCCGTCGACCAGGGTGACGTAGGAGTGGACGATCGACTGCGGGTGGACGACGACGTCGATGCGGTCGTACGAGGTGCCGAACAGGTGGTGGGCCTCGATGACCTCGAGCCCCTTGTTCATCAGCGTGGCGGAGTCGATGGTGATCTTCCCGCCCATCGCCCATGTGGGGTGCTTCAGCGCCTGCTCGACGCCGACGTCGGCGAGCTCGTCGCGGGAGCGGCCACGGAACGGCCCGCCCGACGCCGTGAGCACGAGCCGCTCGATGCTCGCCTGGGGGGACTCCCCCGCGCGGGACTCGGCGGTGACGAGCTGCCAGAGGGCGGAGTGCTCGCTGTCGACCGGCAGGACCTGGGCACCGGTGGCCTCGGCGAGCTGCATCACGAGCTCGCCGCCGACGACGAGCGACTCCTTGTTGGCCAGCGCCAGGTCGATCCCCTCGCCGAGCGTCGCCACGGTGGGTCCCAGCCCAGCGGCGCCGACGAGGGCGTTGAGGACGAGGTCCGCCCCGGACTCCAGGACGAGGTGGACGAGTCCCTCGGGACCCTGCAGCACCCGGCCGTCGGGCCACTCGCGCTCGGCCCGCGCGGCGGCCTCGGGGTCCGAGAGCCCGACGAGCCCGACGCCGAACTCGCGGGCCTGCTCCAGCAGCGGCTCCCACTGACGGCCGGCCGCGAGACCGACGATCTCGAACGTCCCCTCGGGGGCCGCGCGGACGACGTCGAGCGCCTGCGTCCCGATCGAGCCGGTGGATCCGAGGATGAGGAGGCGGCGCGGCATGACGCGGATCACCCTGCCAGATGGCAGACGGGTCGGTCCCCTCCCCCGTTATGCCATGCCCATCGCGAGCCACACGTAGTAGCCCGCGACGACGGCGAACATCGCGGCGTCGAGGCGGTCGAGCACCCCGCCGTGGACGCCGAAGAGGCCTCCCGCGTCCTTCGTGCCGGCGTCGCGCTTGAGGAAGCTCTCGAAGAGGTCGCCGAGCGGGGCGACGACGGCGACGGCCAGACCCAGCAGGAGGGCGTCCGTGCCGCTCAGCCAGTCCTGGTAGAGCCCGGCGAACCACGTCGCGGCGACGGCGACGACGACGCCGATGAGGAGGCCCTCGACGGTCTTGTTCGGCGAGATCCTCGGCCACAGCTTGCGGTTGCCGAACATGCGGCCGCCCAGGTACGCCCCGGTATCGCCGAGGAACGTGCCGATCAGGACGTCGACGACGATGCCCGCGCCGTGCTCGCTGTCGCGCAGCAGCACGACGTGCCCCAGCGCCAGACCGATCCAGGCGATGCCGAGCATCGTCACCGCGACCCCGGGCATGCTGCCCTTCGGGTGCGACAGCGCGACGGAGAGGAAGACGATGGGCACCGTGGCGACCAGCGCCGTGAGCATGCCCTCGCGGTCCCAGAGCGCGGCGGAGACGATCACCGCCAGGACGCCGACCCCGCCGGCGAACAGCGACGGGCGCGTCTTCTCGAACATCCGGGTGAGCTCCCAGACGCCGACGAGCCCGAAGGCGACGATGCCGGCGACGAAGACCGGGCCGCCCGCGGCGACGAGGAGGATCGCGACGATCGCGGCCGGGATGGCCACGAGGACGCGGGCGCCGAGGTCGCTGCCGCCGCCGCGGTCCGACGGTGAGCGGACGCTCTCGATCGCGTCCTCGAAGCGCTCGAGGGCCTCGATCTCGGTCTCGACCGCGTCGCGGGAGGACCGTGCCGCCGGTGCGGCCTCGACCTCGGCGACCCGCCGGCGGGTGCGCCGGTCGCGGTCCTCGAGCCGCACGTCGTAGGTGCCGGACTCGTCGGCGAGGAGGTCGCGGTCGCGCGGCCGCCGGCTGCGGGGCAGTGGGTCGACCGGGTCGTAGGTGCCGCTGACGGTCCCGCGCGTGCGGTCGCCCGTGCGGGTCCGGTCGTCGCGGGACCCGCCCGTGCGGGTGCGGTCGGGCCGCTCGGCGGGCTCGAAGTCGCCGAACTCGAGCTCGAAGCGCGCCTCGCGCTGCCGGCCGCGGGGGGGCATGCGCCGCGGGGCGCGCTCCCGGTCGTCCCGGTCGTCGAAGTCGTCGACGTCGTCGCCCGTGGGGCGGCGCGGGGCGGGCATCAGCCGACCCGCCCGCCGAAGCGCCGGTCGCGGGTGGCGTAGGCGTCGAGGCAGCGCTCGAACGCCGGGCGGTCGAAGTCGGGCCACAGCTCGGGCGCGAAGACGATCTCGCTGTAGGCGCACTGCCACAGCAGGTAGTTGCTGACCCGCTGCTCACCGGAGGTCCGGATCAGCAGGTCGGGGTCGCGCAGGTCGGGGCCGTAGAGGAGCGCCCGGAAGGCGTCCTCGCCCCCGCCCTCGTACCGCGCGGCGGCATCGAGGATCTCGGCGCGCCCGCCGTAGTTGAACGCCACGACCAGGGTGATGCTCTCGCCGCCGGCGGTCTGCTGCTCCGCCCAGTCCATCTTCTCGACGAGCGCGGGATCGACGCCCTCGCGTCGGCCGATGAAGCGCATGCGCGCGCCCTCCTCGATCAGCTCGGGCGTCTCGCGGTCGATCCGCTCGCCGAACATCGCCATCAGCGCCTGCACCTCTGCGGGCGGGCGGCTCCAGTTCTCGGTGGAGAACGAGAAGACCGTCAGCTCCTCGATCCCGAGCTCGGCGGCGTCGCGCAGGCGGGCCCGGACGACGTCCGCCCCGGCGCGGTGGCCCTCGGCGACCGAGACGCCGCGACCCTGGGCCCAGCGCCCGTTGCCGTCGGTGATGATCGCCACGGACCGTGGACGCTCCGCGGCGTCCGTGTCCGCGGGGCCGGGCGTCGGCTCGGCGGTGGGAGGGCGACCGGGCATCAGACCTCGAGGACGTCGGCTTCCTTGGCCTTCAGCTGCGCGTCGAGCCCGGCGATGGCCTCGTCGGTGACCTTCTGCAGCTCGGCCTCGGCGCGGTGCTCGTCGTCGGCGCCGATGTCCCCGTCGGTCTTGTAGGTGCGCAGGTCCGACAGCACGTCGCGGCGGACGTTGCGGACGCGGATGCGCCCCTCCTCGCCGATCTTGCGGGCCGTCTTGACCATCTCCTTGCGACGCTCCTCGGTCATCTCCGGGATGCCGAGGCGGATGACCTTGCCGTCGTTGGACGGAGTGACGCCGAGGTCGCCGTCGGAGATCGCCTTCTCGATCTGCTTGATCGAGGACGGGTCGTACGGCTGGACCGTCAGCAGACGGGCCTCCGGTGCGCCGATCTGCGCGAGCTGGCGGAGGGCCGTGGGGACGCCGTGGTAGTCCACGACGACGCGGTCCAGCAGGTTCGGGCTCGCCCGGCCGGTGCGGACGGTGGCGAGCTCCCCGCTGGTCTGCTCGACGGCCTTCTTCATGCGCTCCGCGGCGTCCGCGAGCAGCTCGTCGATGATGGAGTCGTCGGGCATCAGGGGACCTCTTCGGTGGTGAACGACGGATGGGCGACGACGGGCCGGCCGGAGCCGGGGATCACGCCGGGGTGTGGACCAGCGTGCCGATGCGCTCGCCCGAGACTATCCGGACGATGTTGCGCTCGTCGTCCATGTTGAAGACGTGGATCGGCAGGCGGTTCTCCATGCACAGCGTCAGCGCGGTGGAGTCCATGACGCGCAGGCGGCGCTCGATGGCCTCCATGTGCGTGATCTCGGTGATCAGCTGCGCGGTGTCGTCCGTGCGCGGGTCCGCGGTGTAGACGCCCTCGACCCCGTTCTTGGCCATCAGGATGGCCTCGCAGTGGACCTCGGCCGCGCGCAGCGAGGCGGCGGTGTCGGTCGTGAAGAACGGGTTGCCGGTGCCGGCCGCGAAGATCACGACGCGACCCTTCTCGAGGTGCCGCTCGGCGCGACGGCGGATGTAGGGCTCCGCGACCTCGGTGATGTCCAGTGCGCTCTGCACCCGCGTGACGACCCCGAGCTTCTCGAGGGCGTCCTGCAGCGGCAGCGCGTTCAGGACCGTCGCGAGCATGCCCATGTAGTCGGCGGTCGCGCGGTCCATGCCCGCGGCGGCGCCGGCCATGCCGCGGTAGATGTTGCCCGCCCCCACGACGATCGCGATCTGGACACCCAGGTCGTGGACGTCCTTGATCGACGCGGCGACGGCGGCCAGGCGCTCCGGATCGGTGCCGTAGTCCCGCTCGCCCATCAGGGACTCGCCGGACAGCTTGATCAGGACGCGCTTGAACGCCGTCGTCGCGGGGTCGGTCATCTGATTTCGTCCCCGCCCGCCCTGAGGGCTACGCGCCGACCTGGAACCGGGTGAAGCGGGCGACGGTGGCGTCGTCCGACAGCGCCTTGCGGAGCTGATCGATCGTCTTGCCGTCGTGCTTGTCCGGGTTGATGTGCTCCTGCGGCAGGAGCGCGATGTCCTTGAACCACTTGTTGAGCTTGCCCTGGGCGATCTTGTCGCGGATCTGCTCGGGCTTGCCCTCGGCCTCGGCCTGCTGGGCGTAGACCCGCAGCTCGGCGTCCTTCTCGTCCTGCGGCACGTCGTCGGAGGAGACGTACTTCGTCGCGGGGGTGCCGGCCACGTGGAGCGCGACCTCCTTGGCGAACGCCGCGGCCTCGGTGCCCGAGGCACCGCCGACCTGGACGACGACGCCGACCTTGCCGGTGGCGTGGATGTAGGCCGCCAGGGCGCCCTCGCCGTCGACCACGAAGCGGTCGGCGCGACCGATGACGACGTTCTCGCCGGTGGTGGCCGAGAGGTCGGCGCGCAGCGCCTCGATCGTCTGACCCGGGGCGATCTCCTCGTCGAGGAGGACCTTCACGTCGACGGGACCGGGGTTGCCGTCCTTGGCCACGTGCTCGGCGATGCGCTTGGCGAAGGCGACGAAGTCGTCGTTGAGGGCGACGAAGTCGGTGTTGCAGTCGACCTCGACGAGGACGCCCCGCTTGCCGTCGGCCGCGACGAACGCCTGGACGGTGCCCTCGGAGGTCTCGCGGTCGGCCAGCTTGCCGACCTTGTTGCCGAGCTTGACGCGCAGCAGCTCGACGGCCTTCTCGATGTCGCCGTCCGCCTCCTGCAGGGTCTTCTTGCAGTCCAGCATGCCGGCGCCGGTGCGCTGGCGGAGGGCCTTGACGTCGGCCGCGGTGATCGTGGTGCTCATGCGGTCTCCTGCTTACTCGGCGGCGGGCGCCGGGGCGTCGGTGGTCGGTGCGGCCTCCGCGGGTGCGGCGGCGGCCTGCTGCTCCGCTGCGGCCTGCGCGGCGGACTCGTCGGCGGCGGCCTGGGCGGCCTCCTGCGCGGAGGCGGCGGCGGCGCTCTGCTCCTCGGCCTCGAGGCGGCGGGCGTCCTCGGCCTCGCGGTTGGCGGCGTCCTCGGCCTGGCGCTGCTCCTTCTCGGCGGCCTCGCGGGTGCGGCGGGCCTCCTCGGCCTCCCACCAGGCGGCGGCACCGCCGGCGGCGGCGTCACCGATGGCGCCGGCGATCGCGGCACAGGCGCGGATCGAGTCGTCGTTGCCCGGGACCGGGAAGTCGACGCCGTCGGGGTTCACGTTCGTGTCGACGAGCGCGATGACGGGGATCCGGAGCTTCGAGGCCTCCTCGACCGCGATCTTCTCCGAGTTCACGTCGACGACGAAGACGGCGTCGGGGGCGCGACGGAGGTCCTTCACGCCGCCGAGGTTGATCTGGAGCTTGGCGAGCTCCTTGCGGCGCGTGATGCGCTCCTGCGACGGCAGCAGCTCGAGCTGGCCCTCGGCCTCGAGGCGCTCGAGGTCGTTCAGCGTCTTGATGCGCTTGCTCGACGTCTGGAAGTTGGTCAGCAGACCCGGCGACCAGCGCTGGTTGACGTACGGCATGCGGGCGGCCTCGGCCGACTCGCGCACGGCGTCCTGGGCCTGGCGCTTGGTGCCGACGAAGAGGACCGTGCCGCCGCGCTGGGCGATGTCGGACACGAAGGCCTGCGCCTGGGCGAGCAGATCGACCGTCTGCAGCAGGTCGATGACGTGGATGCCGGAGTGCTCGCCGTGGATGAACCGCGCCATGCGCGGGTTCCAACGGCGGGTCTGGTGCCCGAAGTGGACGCCAGCCTCGAGCAGATCCTTGATGCCGATCTCGGACATGGGTACTTCCCTTGGAATGCGGAGAAACAGGATCCCGCTGGACCGGAACGCGTTCCCGACGGGTCGGGCAGGGACGTTCCGGGGGAACCCGGCGGGGTAGGAATGGACGTTCAGGTGCGGGTCCGGACGGACGCGCGTGATCAGAACTCTAGCCGGTGGCGCCGTTTCCGGCGGTCACGCCGAGGCCGCCGGGCGGAGCTCAGGCGCCGCCGCGGGCGAGCTGGAGCGCGCCCGCCAGGTCGGCCGGGAGCGGCGAGCGCACCTCGACCGGCTCCCCCGTGAAGGGGTGCGTGAACGACAGGCGCGCGGCGTGGAGGAACTGGCGCTCCAGGCCGAGCGGGTGGGCGCCCGCGGGCCCCGCGGCGCCGCCGCCGGAGCGGCCGTACTCCGGGTCGCCGGCGACCGGCAGCCCGATCGCCTTGAGGTGCACGCGGATCTGGTGGGTGCGCCCGGTCTCCAGGGTCACCCGCAGGAGCGAGGTGCGCGGCAGCGCCTCCTCCAGCACGAAGTGCGTGACGGCCCGGCGCGGGGTGTCCGTGTCGAGCGAGTGCTTCGTGCGCACGTGGCGGTCGCGGCCGATCGGCGCGTCGATGGTGCCCGTGCGGGCGTCGGGACGACCGTCCACGAGGGCGAGGTACTCCCGGGTGACCTCGCGCTCCCGGATCGCCTCCTGCAGCGCGCGGTGGGCGGCCTCCTGGCGCGCGACGATCAAGAGCCCCGAGGTCTCGCGGTCCAGGCGATGGACGATGCCCGGGCGCTCCGCGTCGCCACCCGGCGGCAGGTCCGCGGTGATCCGCCCGGCGATCGCGTCCACCAGCGTCGCCTCGTGGTGGCCGGCACCGGGGTGCACGAGGAGCCCGGCGGGCTTGTCGACGACGAGCAGGTGCTCGTCCTCCCACAGCACGTCGACGTCGGGCGCGTCGTGGCGGACGGGTCCGACGGTCTGGACCAGCGCCCCCAACTCGACCTCGAGCTCCTGTCCGGCGCGCACGGCATGGCGCTTCTGCGCCGGGTCGGCGGGCTCGCCGTCGATCCGCACGCCGCCCTCCGCGATGGCGCGCTGGGCGCGCGAGCGGGAGCCGCAGACCTCGGCGAGGACGACGTCGAGCCGCGCCCCGTCCTGGTCGACGGGGACGGTGATGCGTGTGGCGGTCATCCCCGCTGTGCGCGGGTCTCGGGTCGGCTCTCGGCCGCCGTGGTCCGGCGGTTCTCGAGCTCGACGACGATCACCAGCAGGATCATCCCGCCGACGATCGCCATGTCGGCCAGGTTGAACGCGGGCCAGTGCGGCGGCTTGAGGAAGTCGATGACCGCGCCCTCGACGACGCGGTCCAGCACGTTGCCGATGGCGCCGCCGGCGAGCATGCCCGCCGCGAGCCACGCCAGCTTGACCGTGCGGTTGCGCAGGAACCAGAACGTCAGGGCCGCGAGCGCCCCGAGCACGAGGAGCCCGACGATCCACGGCTGGCCGGCGAAGCTCGAGAACGCGACGCCCTCGTTGCGCACGTAGGTCAGGTCGAGGACCGGGAGGACCTCGATCCGCTCCCCGCGATCGATCGATCCGACGACGAGGCGCTTGGTCAGCTGGTCGACGATCAGGACCGTCGCGCCGACCGCGAGGACGCGGCGGAGCGCGAGGCTGCCCGCGCGCTGCTCGTCCCGGGTCGGGGCGCGTCGCTCAGCCGCGGACAAGGGACACCACGATGCCGCCGACGATCTGCAGGAGGAGGATCGCCACGATCGGCGAGAGGTCGAACGGCCCCAGCGGCGGGATGAACCGCCGGAAGAACGCGAGGAACGGCTCGACCGCGTCGTTGAAGAACTTGAAGATCGCGCTGGTGACGACGTTGTACGGCACGCGCATCCCGGCGCTCTGCACGAGCGACAGCAGGATGTAGGCGATGACGCACAGCGTGTAGACCTGGATCAGCGCCTCGAGGAACGAGGCGACCTCCGTCCGGGCGCTGGCGAGGGCGATGGTGGTGCTCACGGGGATCACGAGACGTCGACCACGGCGTCGAAGGCGTCCTGGACGGCCTCGCGCAGCCCGCCGCGGTCCAGGGCGCGGAGCCCGCGGGCGGTCGAGCCGCCGGGCGAGGTCACGCCGCGGCGGACGGCCAGCGTGTCGTGGTCCTGGGCGCGCAGCAGGGCCGCGGACCCCTCGATGCCGGCGGCGACCATGCGGCCGGCGTCGTCGGGGGTCATGCCGTGGCGGACGGCGGCGTCGACGGTGGCCTCGGCGAACAGGCTGACGTAGGCCGGCAGGACGCCGAAGACGGCGGTCGCCCCGGCCATCTGCGCCTCGGGCAGCTCGACGACCGTGGCGCACCGGCGCAGCAGGTCGAGCAGCTCGGTCCGGATCGCCGTCTCCTCGTCCGTCGGCCGGGCGTCGGCCTCGATCGCGACGGCGACGACGCCCTTGCCCACGCCCGCGGGCGTGTTGGGCATCAGGCGGACGACGGGGCGGTCGGGGTAGGCGTCGCGCAGCTGGGCGACGGTGACGCCGCCGAGGATGGAGACGACGGCACGGGCGCCCGCGGCGTCTCGCGCGGCGCCGAGCAGCTGCCCGGGCTTGTGCCCGAGCACCACGACGTCGGCGCGCTCGGCGAGGGTCCTCGCGTCCGGCACCGCCTCGCCGCCGAGCTCCTCGGCGAGCGCCCGGGCGCGGTCGGCGACCGGGTCGAAGCAGAGCGCGGGCTCGCCGATGCCCCGCGCCAGCGCGGAGGCCATGTTGCCCGATCCGAGGAGTCCCAAGCGCATGTGTCGCCTGGGAACGGTACCGGTCCGCGAGGGGCGACCTCCCGGACCCCCTCCGGGGCCCGGCCCCTGCTCAGCTCTGGTTGAAGAAGCCCTTCTCGATCAGCTGCGCGCGTTCCTCCGCGGAGATCGAGACGTTGGCGGGCGTGAGCATGAAGACCTTGTCGGCGATCCGCTGCATCCCGCCGTCCATGGCGTAGGTCAGGCCGGAGGCGAAGTCGATCAGCCGCTTCGAGAGCTCCGTGTCGGACGTCTGCAGGTTGATGACGACCGGGATGCCGTCCTTGAAGCGGTCCGCGATCTGCTGGGCGTCGTTGAACGACTTGGGCAGCACGAGGTGGACGCGGACGTCCCCGCCCGGACCGCCGTTGTTGGCCTGGGGGCGGGACGTGCCGCCGACGGGGCGCAGGTGCGCTCCGCCGGAGCGGGCGGGAGCGGCGTCCTCGTCGCTGAAGATGTCGTCGAAGTCCTCGCGGCGCCTGCGGGCGCGGTCGATCCTGCGCACGGGCGTGGGTTCCCTCACGGGTTCGCGGACGCGTTCACGGCGATCGACGTCCTCCGGATCGTCGTCGTAGGCGTCACCGTAGGGATCGCGCTCCTCAGCGAGGGCGAACCACACGAGTACGTTGTGCCAAGTGTCGCGGAGGGCCATGACTGGCGGTTGATTCTCCCACGAAGCGCCGGTTCCTCCCCGCCACGTCGAAACCATTCGTCACACGACGGCCCCAGGACGGCGCGACGGGCGGGCGGAAGGGCGGGCGGGTCGGCCGGACCGCGGGACGCGGCGCACGTCGTCCGGGTGCTCAGCGGACGAGGACGCTGCCCAGGCGCACGACGGTCGCACCCTCCTCGACGGCGACCTCGAAGTCCTGGGTGGTGCCCATCGAGAGCACCCCGAGGCCGTGCTCGGCCGCAAGGTCCCGGAGCGCGGCGAACCACCGGCGGCTGTCCTCGGGCGAGTCCGCGTGCGGCGGCATCGTCATCAGGCCGGCGACCGGCACCGGGCACCGCTCGATGACGCCGGCCAGCTCGGAGGGGGCGATGCCCTCCTTCGCGTCGTCGCCGGCGACGTTGACCTCGATCAGGACGTCGAGTCCGGGCCGCGCGAGGTCGTGGTGCCGCTCGAGGCGGCCGAGCACGCTGTCGGTCGACACGGAGTGGATGCGGCTGACGTGCGGGAGCACGTCGGCGACCTTCCGCGACTGCAGGTGGCCGATGAACTCCCACCGCAGTCCCTCGGCACCGGGCCGGCCGACCTTCTCGGCGAGCGACTGCGCGCGGTTCTCGCCCGCGAGCACGATCCCGGCGGCGGCGAGCCTGCCGATCTGGTCGGCCGCAACGTACTTCGTGGCGGCCAGCACGTCCACGTCGTCGGGATCGCGGCCGGCACGGGCGCACGCGGCGGCGATCCGCTCGCGGACCTCCCCCAGCCGTCTCGCGACCGCGTCCGGGTCGAGGTCCTGGATCACGTCAACCACGCGGCACCTGCCTGTCGTCCGGTGTTCCCGGCGTCGCGCCGGTGGGAGAAGAAGCGCTCGGGAGCGCAGATCGTGCAGATCCCGGCGACGACGACCCGGTCGACCCCGGCGGCGAGCAGCCGCAGCCGGGCCGCCTCGGGCAGGTCGGCGTTGCGGCCGGCGCGCACGGTCGGACCGAGCGGCGCCAGGGCGTCGTGGACCTCGTCACCGACCTCGTAGCAGCACGGACCCGCCCCCGGGCCGACCACGGCCGTCACCGCACCGCGCCCGCCGGCGGCCCGCAGGCCGCGGACGCCCTCCTCGAGCACCCCGCCGACGAGGCCGCGCCAGCCGGCGTGCACCATCGCCACGGCGCCGTCGGCCACGAGCGCCACGGGCAGGCAGTCGGCGCAGAGGACCACGCAGGGGACGCCGGGCAGTGCGGTGGCCACGCCGTCGGCGTCGCGGACGCGCTCCAGGTCGGGGCCGGGCAGGTCGTCGTCGCCGCGCACGACGAGCACGTCGGTGCCGTGGACCTGGTGCGGCTGGGCCAGCCGGTCGCGGCGGGTCGCGGCCAGCGCGGCCAGCCGGTCGCGGTTGGCGCGCACGTGGTCGGGGTCGTCCGTCGTCCACGAGCCGAGGTTCAGCGACGAGAACGCCCCGGCCGAGACCCCGCCGCGGCGCCCGGTGAAGTGGACGCGGGCCCCGGGCAGCTCGCACGCGAGCCCGCCGTCGGGGACGTCCCGCAGCACGGCGGCGAACGGCTCGTTGCGGGTGGGACCGGGCACGACGAGGGACCGTACCCTGTCCCGATGGCCGGTTCGTCCTCCGATCCGCGCCGCCGCCGGCTCCGGATCGGCGGCGCCCTCCTCGCGCTGCTCGTCGTGCTCGGTGCCGCCGCCGCGTTCGTCGTCACCCGCGGCCCGGACGAGGTCTCGGACCCGTCGGTCGAGTTCGCCGGCGGGCAGGAGTCGGGGACGACGACGCAGCGGGCGCCGGAGGACGCGGAGGACCGCTACGACGACGGGGCGGACTGGCCCGTCTACGGTGGCAACCCGCAGCGCACGCGCTACCTGCCCTTCGCCGGACCCGAGCCGGTGCGTCCGCCGTTCACCGAGCGCTGGGGCGTCACCGGCAAGGTCCTCCTCGAGTTCCCGCCGGTTCTCTGCGGCCGACGCATCTACTCCCTGCGCAACGACGGCGTCCTGCGCGCCGTCGAGCGCCGGACGGGGAAGGTCGCGTGGACGAAGCGGATCGGCAGCCTCGCCGCGTCCGCCCCGGCCTGCGGCGCCGGCCGGGTCTACGCCACGGTCCTGCGCCGCAACCGCTTCGTGAAGGGCGGGGAGGCGGTCGCGCTGCGCAGCACCAACGGCCACCGGGTGTGGCGCGTCCGGCTGGCGGGGCGCACGGAGTCCTCCCCGCTCCTCACCCCGGACCGGATGATCTTCGGCACCGAGGACGGGGACGTCCTGGCGCTGCAGCGGAGCTCGGGTCGGGTGATGTGGCGCTACCGCGCGGGCGCCCCCGTCAAGGCCGCCGTCGCGCTCGACGGTGACGCGCTCTACGTCGGCGACTACGCCGGGACGATGCACTCGATCTGGCTGCGCACGGGCCGCAGGCGGTGGACGACGGATCTCGGCGGACGGCTCTACAGCACCCCCGCCGTGGCCTACGGCCGGGTCTTCGTCGGCAACGTCGACGGGTCGGTCGCCGCGGTCGGGGAGCGCTCCGGCCGGCTGGCGTGGCGACGGCGGACGAAGGGCTTCGTCTACTCGGCCCCGGCGGTCGCCCCGGTCGCCGGTCGCGGGCCGACGGTCTTCGTCGGCTCCTACGGCGGCAACCTCTACGCCTACGACGCCCGGACGGGGCGATCGCGGTGGACGAAGAGCCTCGGCGGCAGGGTCTCCGGCGGCATCACCGTCGTCGGCGACCTCGTCATGTACGCCAACCTCGGCCGTCGCACCCTCGGGATCCGCCGGGCGGCCGACGGGGCGCTGCTCTACAGCCACCGCAGCGGCGCGTTCGACCCGGGCATCTCCGACGGCCGCAGGCTCTACATCGACACGTACACCTCCGTCTACCACCTGGTCCCCGGCCGACAGGTGCGTCGGGACGACGAGTCCTTCCGCACCGCGGCCCGGCGTCGCGGGACGGGCTGAGCGGCCCGGAGCCTGTCGGCGCCGCAGGGCCGGGCGGCGCCGCAGGACCGGGCGGCGCGGCAGGACCGGGCGGCGACTAGAGCGTCGGCTCGCGGTACGGCCGGACGCCGATGCCCGCGGCGGCGATCCGCTCCTTGGCCTCGGCGATCGAGAACGTCCGGAAGTGGAAGATCGACGCGGCCAGCGCGGCGTCCGCGCCGGCCTCCAGCGCCTCGACGAGGTGGTCGAGCGTGCCGGCCCCGCCCGAGGCGATCACCGGGACCGGGACGGCCTGCGCGATCGCGCGGGTCAGCGGCAGGTCGTAGCCCGAGGTCGTCCCGTCGCCGTCCATCGAGGTCAGGAGGATCTCCCCCGCCCCGCGCTCGACCGCCTCGCGGGCCCACGCGACCGCCCCGCGGCCGGTCGGCTTCCGGCCGCCCGCCACGAAGACCTCCCACGGGTCGCCCTCGACGAGGTCCTCCTCCCGCAGGTCCGCCGTCGACCACGTCGCCCCGCGGGTCGTCCCCGGGACGCCCTTCGCGTCGATCGCCATGACGACGCACTGCGAGCCGAAGCGGTCGGCCATCTCCGTCAGGAGCTCCGGGCGCGCGACCGCGGCGGAGTTCACCGCGACCTTGTCGGCCCCGGCGTCGAGGACCGCCTGCGCGTCCTCGACGGTGCGGATCCCACCACCGATCGTGAACGGCACGAAGACCTCGTCCGCGGCACGGCGCGCCAGGTCGACGATCGTGCCCCGCCCGTCGCTCGTCGCGGTGATGTCGAGGAAGACGAGCTCGTCGGCACCCTCGAGGTCGTAGCGGGCGGCCAGCTCGACCGGGTCCCCGGCGTCGCGCAGGCCGACGAAGTTCGTCCCCTTCACGACGCGACCGGCGTCGACGTCCAGACAGGGGATGACGCGCTTGAGGTGCACGCCCCTAGCGGTCCTGCAGGGCCGCGTGGCCCTCGGCGATCGTGAAGCGCTTCTCGTACAGCGCCTTGCCGGTGATGACGCCCCCGAGGTTGACCAGGCGTGCCTGCGCGAGCTCGCGCAGGTGGTCCGCGGTGCCGATGCCGCCCGAGAAGATCCACGAGCCGCGGACCGCCTGCGAGATCCGGCGGACCTCGTCCATGTCCGGGCCCTGCTCGAGGCCGTCGCGGTCGGCGTTGGTGTAGACGAACCGTCGCACGCCGCGCTGCTGCAGCCGGATGATCGCCTCGGCGCCGTCGATCTCGGTGGTCTCGAGCCAGCCCTTCGTCGCGACCTTGCCACCGCGCGTATCGACGGAGACCATCACGCGGTCGCGGTGGCTGCCCAGGACGGAGTCGAGGAAGTCCGGGTCGGTGATCGCGGCGGTGCCGAGGATCACCCGCTCGGCTCCCGCGGCGAGCGCCGCCTTGACGGACTCGATGTCGCGCAGGCCCCCGCCCCACTGGACCGGGACGTCGAGCTCCTCCGTGATGGCCGCGAGCTGGTCGAGGTGCGCGGGCGTGCCGGTCTTCGCCCCGTCGAGGTCGACGATGTGCAGGAAGCGTGCGCCGGCCTCGACCCAGGAGCGGGCGGCCTCGAGCGGGCTGTCGCGGTAGACGGTCGACTCGTCGAAGTCCCCGCGCACCAGGCGCACCGCCTGACCGTCGAGGATGTCGATGGCGGGGTACAGGATCACGTCGGTCACCTCGTACAGGCCACGGCGAACCCGCGCAGCACGCGCAGGCCGTCCGTGGACGACTTCTCGGGATGGAACTGGGCACCGTGGACGTGGCCGCGGCTGACCGCGGTCACGAACGGGGAGCCGTAGTCGCCGCGCGCGACGACGTCGGCGGGGTCCTCCGGCCGGGCCACGAAGGAGTGCACGTGGTAGAACGCCGCGCCGTCGGGCAGCCCGGCGCGCAGCGGCGACGTCGTGCCCTCCGACCAGGTGACGGAGTTCCAGCCGATGTGCGGGAGCTTCAGGCCGAGCGCCGGCGTCAGGCCCTGCACCGGTCCGGGCAGGAGTCCCAGGCCGGCGGCCCCGCCGCGTTCGTCGGAGCGCTCGAACAGCAGCTGCATACCGAGGCAGACGCCCAGCAGCGGTGTGCCGTCGGCGACCCGGTCCCGGACGACCTCGTCGAGGCCGGACTCGCGCAGCCGCCGGGCGCCCTCGGGGAACGCCCCGACGCCGCAGAGCACCAGGCCGTCGGCCGCGGCGATGGTCGCCCGGTCGTCGGTGACGACGGCGTCCGCGCCGGCGCGCTCCAGGGCCTTCTCGACGCTGCGCCGGTTGCCGACGCCGTAGTCGACGACGACGATCCGGGGCCGTGGACCGTCGCCGGGTGGACGCACGGAGGCGCCGGGGACGTCCGCTCCCACCGGTGCGGCGGCGGTGCTGCCCGGGCCGGCGGTGCGGTCGTCCTGCGCCGGGGCGGCGCTCATCCGGTGAGCGTCCCCTTCGTGGACGGGACGCCGCGCTCGTCCGGGTCGATCGACACCGCCACGCGCAGCGCCCGCGCGAGCGCCTTGATCCCCGCCTCGATCATGTGGTGCGCGCCGCGACCGACCTCGATCTCCAGGTGGATCGTCGACCGCGACGTGGCCGCGACGGCGCGGACGAACTCCTCGAGCAGCTCGTGCTCGAACCCGCCGGTCACCCCGGGCGGCAGCAGGCCGTGGTCCTCGAAGACGACGAACGGCCGGCCGGAGAGGTCGACGTGGCAGGTGGCCCGCGCCTCGTCCATCGGGATCGTCGCCGACCCGTAGCGACGGATGCCGACGCGGTCGCCGAGCGCCTCCGTCAGCGCCTGTCCCAGCACGAGACCGGTGTCCTCGACGGTGTGGTGGCTGCCCGTCTGCAGGTCGCCCTCGGCGGCGACGCGCAGGTCGACCCCGGCGTGGCGCGTGAAGAGCTCGAGCAGGTGGTCGAAGAAGCCGACGCCCGTCGTGCGCGTCCCGGTCCCCGAGCCGTCGAGGTCCAGCTCGAGCTCGATGCGCGTCTCGCCGGTCGAGCGCTGGATGGTGGCGGTGCGGGTCATCGGGACGACCCATTCTGCCGGGCGCGCATCGATGCCGCGTGCACCACGAAGCCCTCGGCGTCCGCGATGCGGATCCCGGCCCCCGCGAGCGCCGGACCGGCGTCGCCGAGGTGGACCTCGTTCATCGTCCGGCGGAAGGTCCGCGCGGACAGCGTCGATGCGTACCGGGCCGCGCCGTCCGTGGGCAGCGTGTGGTTGCTTCCGGCGACGTAGTCGCCGAACGCCGTCGCCCCGGCGGCACCGACGAACACGCACCCGGCGCTGCGGACGTCCCCGGCGAGCGGCTCGACGGTCGGTCCCACGAGCTCGAGGTGCTCGGCGGCGAAGGCGTCGGCCACGGCGAGGCCGACGACGGGGTCCGGCACGATCACGCAGGCGTAGGCGGCACCGGTCTGCTCGGTCGGCGCGCTGCCCCCGACACCCGGCTCCAGGAGCGCCCAGACCGCGTCCTGCAGGGCCGGGGCGTCCGTCACGAGGACGACGAGCGACCCGTCGCCGTGCTCCGCCTGGGCGGCGAGGTCGAGGGCGACGAGGTGCGGGTCGGCGCTGCCGTCGGCGAGGACGAGCAGGTCGCTGGGCCCCGCGAAGCCGTCGATGCCGACCTCCGCGGCCAGCTGGGCCTTGGCCTCCTGGACCCAGAGGTTGCCGGGACCGACGACGACGTCGACGCGGGCGACCGTCTCGGTGCCCAGGGCGAGCGCGGCCACGCCGTGCGCACCGCCGAAGCGGTAGACGCGGTCCGCGCCGGCCAGGCGGCAGGCCGCACGCAGGACGGGGTCGTCGGAGGGGGTGGCGACGACCACCTCGTCGACGCCGGCTGCCCGTGCGGCGACGACGCCCATGATCGCGGTCGACGGGTACGGCGCGCGGCCCCCGGGGACGTAGACGGCGGCGCGGCGGACGGGCACCTCGCGGACGCGGACGCGCTGCCCCTGCGGCAGGACGACGTCGCGGTCCTCGTGCACCGTGGCGGCGGCGACCAGGCCGACGTTCTCGATCGCGAGCTCCAGCGCGGCGCGCAGCTCGGGGTCCAGCCCGGCGACGGCGGCGTCGAGCTCGGCGTCCGGGACCACCAGCGGCTCCAGCGGCGCGTCACCGAAGCGGTCGAAGCGCCCGGCGTGCTCGAGGAGCGCGGCGTCGCCGCGGGCCCGCACGTCGGCGATCAGCGCGGCGACGCCCTCTGCGACGTGGCCGCCGCCGGGGACCAGCGCACGGATACGGGCCGCGGCGTCGGCGGCCTCGTCGACGCTGCCGACGCGGAGGCGCTCAACCGGCAACGAGAGCCTCCCGCAGGCGGTCGACGGCCTCGGCCTTGAGCCGGTGGGTCGCGGGGTTGGCGATGAGTCGCGCGGTCGAGGCGGCGATCTCCTCGCGGATCACGAGCCCGTTCTCGCGCAGCGTGGTGCCGGTGGCGGTGAGGTCGACGATCGCGTCGACCATGCCCGTCAGCGGGGCGAGCTCGACGGACCCGTTGACCTTGACGATCTCGGCCTGGCGGCCCGTCGCCTCGAGGTACCGGGTCGCGATCGTCACGTACTTCGTGGCCACCCGCATGACGCCGAGGCGACGGAGCGCCTCCTCGGCGGGGTCGGCGTCGCCGGCGATCGAGGCGAGCACCATGCGGCACGGCCCGAAGCCCAGATCGGCGAGCTCGACGACGTCGCGGGTCCGCTGCTCCATGAGGACGTCCTTGCCGGTGACGCCGATGTCGGCGGCGCCGCTCTCGACGTACGTCGGCACGTCCGAGGGCCGCATCGTGACGATGCCGGCGTCGTCGAACAGCAGCTTGCGGTCGTTCTCGCGCACCTCGCGCGTGTCGACCCCGACGCGGTCCAGGGCGTCGAGCGTCTCCCCCATCATCACGCCGCGGGGCACGGCGATGCGCAGGCCGAACGGGTTCACGACGGGACCTCGGTGGGCTTCGGGGGGCCGGGGACGGCGTCGAGACCGGGCGCCGGGGCGGGCAGACCGACGCGCCAGGAGCCGCGCGACTTGCCGACCAGCGCGGTGTGCAGCGCGTCGACGTCGAGCGCGAAGCCGACGGCGGGGAGCGACCGGCCGAAGCGGCCGAGCAGGTCGTCGTAGCGTCCGCCGCCCCCGATCGCGTGGCCCTGCCCCGGGGCGAAGACCTCGAAGACCGCCCCGGTGTAGTACCCGAGCTTCAGCGTGAGGCCCAGGTCGAGGATCAGCCGGGAGCGGACGTCGGCGTCGACCCCGTCGACGATCTGGCGCACGCCCTCCGTCGCCGCGATCGCCCGCGGGTCGGTCAGGGCGTCCAGCAGCTCCGGGCCGCCCCGCCGCGAGGCGAGGTGCAGCAGCATCGCCGCGGTCTCCCCGTCGACGGCGGCGCGGACCTCGCGCTCGAGCCCGACGAGGTCGCGGGTGGACAGCTCGTGCAGGATCGCCGCCCGGCGGGCCTCGTCGACGCCGGCACCGGCCAGCAGCTCGGGGAAGATCGAGGCGTCGCCGACGGCCACGCGGGCGTCGTCCAGACCCACGGCCTTCAGCGCGCCGACGAGCACGGTCAGCGCCTCGGCGGTGCCGTCGGGGGCCCCGGCGCCGACGAGCTCGATGCCGGCCTGCAGCACCTCGCGCGACTGGCCGCGTCCCGGGACGATGCTGCGGTAGCAGTGCGCCTGGTAGCTCAGGCGGATCGGCACCGGGGCGTCGGAGAAGCGGGCACTGACCAGGCGGGCGATCGGCACCGTCATGTCCGAGCGCAGGACGAGCGTCTCGCCGTGCTCGTCGACGGAGCGGAAGCGCGGGTCGGCCGCGCCGGCCCCGGCGCCGACCCCGGCGCGTTCGAGCACGGAGGCGTACTCGACCGACGGGGTCGAGACCTCGCCGTAGCCGTGGGAGGTGAACACGTCGCGGAGCGCGGCGACCACGCCGTGGCGCTCGCGCATCTCGTCGGGCAGCACGTCCCGCGTGCCGCTGGGGATCGGCAGCGTCATCGAGAGGGATCATCCCTGCTCTCGCCCGAGAGCGACGTGCGGTCCCGGCCGACCCGCACCGGCGCGCGGGTTCGGGTCCCCCGGCGGTGCGCGGATGCTCGCGCGCCGCGCTCGGGCGTGACCCTCCGGGTGCCCTGGGCCACGCCACACCCGAGGCGCGGCCCGCACCCGGGACGCCCGGGGCGGGAGCCGGGCCCCTCCGGCTCAGCCGATCGCGACCTCGGCGTCCTCGGGGACGCGCTCGATCGCCGCGCCGAGGTTGCGCAGGCGCTCGTCGATGGCCTCGTAGCCGCGGTCGATCTGGTCGACGTTGTGGATCGTGCTGCGGCCCTCGGCGCAGAGGGCCGCGATCAGCAGCGCCATCCCGGCACGGATGTCGGGAGAGGTCATCCGCTCGCCGTGCAGGCCGCAGGGGCCGGAGACGATCGCGCGGTGCGGGTCGCAGAGGGTGATGTCCGCGCCCATGCCGACGAGCTTGTCGGTGAAGACCAGGCGGTTCTCGAACATCCACTCGTGGATCAGCACGGAGCCCTTCGCCTGGGTGGCGAGGGCGACGGCGATCGACGTGAGGTCGGCCGGGAACGCCGGCCAGGGCCCGTCCTGGACCTTCATCTTGTGCTCGCCGACGTCGCGGGCCGTCCGCAGGTCCTGCCCGCCGGGGACGAGGACGGTGGTCCCGTCGATCTCCGAGTGCAGACCGATCTTGCCGAACACGAGGCGGATCATCCGCAGGTCGTCGGGGGCGACGTCCGTGATCCGGACCTCGCCGCCCGTCACACCGGCGAGCGCCATGAACGAGCCGATCTCGATGTGGTCGGGTCCGACGGTGTGGTCGCAGCCGGTGAGCTCGGCCTGGCCCTGGACGCGCAGGACGTTCGAGCCGATCCCGTCGATCGTGGCGCCCATGCTGACGAGCATGCGCGCGAGGTCCTGGACGTGCGGCTCGCAGGCGGCGTTGCCGATGACGGTGAGGCCGGGGGTCAGCGCGGACGCCAGCAGGGCGTTCTCGGTCGCCATCACGGATGGCTCATCCATGAAGATCTCGCCGGCGACGAGACCGCCGGCCGGGGCGGACATCTCGATGTCGCGGCCGAGGTCCAGCCGCGCACCGAGGGCCCGGAAGGCGTCGAGGTGCGGGTCCAGGCGGCGGCGACCGATGACGTCCCCGCCGGGCGGCGGCATCGTGCAACGGCCGAAGCGGGCGAGCAGCGGGCCGGCCAGCAGGAACGACGCGCGGATGCGCTCCGCGTCCTCGCGGCGAAGGCCGTCCTCGGCGCGCAGGCCGCCGGCGTTCAGCCGCACGGCGTGGTCGTCGAGCCACTCGACGGTGACGCCCAGCCCCTCGAGGAGGTTGATCATCGACTGCACGTCCCGGATGCGCGGCACGTTGCGGATGACGACGTCCTCGCTCGTCAGGACGCAGGCGGCGAGGATCGGCAGGGCGCCGTTCTTGTTTCCGGCGGGGCGGACGGTGCCCGAGAGGGGGCGACCGCCGTCGATTACGAACTTCTCCATGGGAACGGGGTCCGGTGTCGAGGCGCAAGCGGGGGCCGTTGCGCCCGCGATCGTCCGCCCACGGACCAGCGGGAGAGGCTAGCACCGCCCCGGCCCGCGGCCGGGGTGCCCGCGAGCCGGGGAGGGTCGACGCGGGGACGCTCCGGAGGTCGGTCACACGACGCGACGATCGGAGGGGCGGGACGGCTCGGGCCTGGGGATCCCGCCGCGTCGGCGCTACCCTCGAAGGACATGAGCGACTCCCTCACGATCACCATCCTCGAAGGCGACGAGACGGGTCAGGAGCTGCTGGATCAGTCGATCAGGATCTTCGACCGCGAGGTCCTGGGGTTCGACGTGCAGCTGGATCGCTACGACCTGGGCCTGGAGAAGCGGCGCGAGACGGGCAACCAGATCGTCCACGACGCCGCCAAGGCGATGCGCGAGAGCGGCCTGGGCGTCAAGGCCGCCACGGTGACGCCCGAGGGCAAGGACGACGTCGGCTCCCCCAACCGCATCCTGCGCGAGGAGGTCGACGGCAAGGTCATCATCCGCACCGGCCGCCGCATCCCGGGCGTGACGCCCGCGGCCGGCATCCACTTCCCGATCTCCGTCGTGCGCATGGCCGTCGACGACGCCTACGGGGCGAAGCAGTGGCGCGAGGGCGGCGAGGGCGAGCTCGAGGAGATCGCCTACCGCACCGAGAAGATCAACCGCGGGACCTGCCGCGCGGTCGCCGAGTACGCGTTCCGCACCGCGATCAAGATGCGCGGCCGGGTCTACGGCGGCCCCAAGTGGACCGTCTCCCCCGTCTACGAGGGGATGCTGAAGGAGGAGCTCGACCGCGCCGCGGCGGCCAATCCCGACGTGCGCTACCAGCCCGTGCTGATCGACGCGACCTACGCCGGCCTCGTCTCCGGCGACGCCGACGGACCGCTGGTCATCCCGGCGCTGAACCGCGACGGCGACTGCCTCTCGGACCTCGTCCTCCCGCTCTTCGGCTCGATCGCCGGCGCGGAGTCCACCCTCCTGGCGTTCGACACGGACTTCAGCCCGCGGGTGGCGATGGCCGAGGCGCCCCACGGCACCGCGCCGTCCCTGATGGGCAAGGACGTGGCCAACCCGATGGCGATGATCCTCGCCAACGCGGCCGTCCTGCACTACGGCGCCCAGATCCATGGCGTGGAGGCCGCGGACGTGGCCTCGCGCGCGATCTACGAGTCCGTCCTCGAGGGCGCGGCGGCCGGCGTCAAGACCTCGGACCTGGGCGGTTCGTCGTCGACGACCGAGGTCACCGACGACGTCATCGGCCGCGTCCGCACGAAGATCGACGTCTGGGCGTCGCTCGGCAGCCACTGAGACTCCGGGGGATCAGAGAGGTCCGCCGCCGGGCGACCGGCGCGGAGATCACCGCTCGCGACGGGCCTCCTGGCGGAGACGGTGCTCGTAGCCCCGGCGCTGCAGGACGAGCGTGAGCACGCCGGCGGCGAACATCAGGGCGACGTTGAGGACCAGCTGGGCCAGCGACCCCAGCGCACCGTCCGCATCCCCGTAGGCGACGGCCAGGCCGATGTTCGCGGCGGCGGGCAACGTCGTGACGCTCACGAGGACGCCGACCAGGGCCCCCGACTTCGCGGTGGTCATCGACAGGAGACCGGCAGCGCCGGCGGCCACGGCCACCACCACGCTGTAGGCGTCGGGACGGGCGATGGTCACCGCGAGGGACTGCGACACGTTCGAGAGCTCGTCGGGCCCGATCCCCACGACCTTGCCGATCCAGGCGAAGGCGAACGCCACGACCACCGCGAACGGCAGACCGACGGCCAGCGCGCGGGCGGACCGCCAGGCCAGACCGCCACGCAGATCCGCCAGCGCCACGGACGCGGCGGCGATCGGTCCGAACTCCGGACCGACGACCATCGCCCCGACCATGAGGACCGGACTGTCGAGGATCAGCGCGACGGTCGCCAGCACCGTGCCGAGGCCCATGAACCACAGGAACGAGCGCGACAGCTCGGCCGCCTCTCCGCTGCGTGCCTCCACGTCCTCCCACACCACACCGTCGGCGGAGCTCCCCCGCGCGCGCCGCTCCGCCTCCTCGGACGCCTGGTCCGCGGCCACGCCACCGTCCTCCAGGATGATGCCGCCCTGCAGATGGAGGTCGAGCTCGCGGAGCTGGTGCACGAGGACCGAGGCGTGCTCCTTGGGCACGTCCGCCGAGAACGCGTCCCCGTCCGGATCGAACGCGGCGTCGCGGTGTCGAACGACGTGCACCACGCACGGATCGTCGATGAGCACCGCGGCCACGTCGTCGACGAGCGCGCGCGGCACGGTCAGTCGGACGTGGATCACGCGGGCGAGCCTAGAGCACGCCGGCCCGCACGTCACCGACAGGGCGCTCCGATGCGGCCTGAAACGCAAAGCGCCCCGCCTTTCGGCGGGGCGCTTCACACACTAATTCCGGCGGCGACCTACTCTCCCAGGCCCTTGCGAGCCAAGTACCATCGGCGCTGAGGGGCTTAACTGCTCTGTTCGGAAAGGGAAGAGGTG
>NZ_JAURWA010000195.1 GCF_030655195.1 Patulibacter sp.
GGCGGGCGGCGGTGCCGGGACGGCCACGCCGCCCGTCGCCACGACCCCGGCGCCCGTCGTGACGCCCGTCCCGAGCCCCGCAGGTCCCGTCACCGGCGCACCGAAGGCCAAGGCGAAGTGCACGGTCGCCCGGCCGTCGAAGGTGAAGAAGGGCCGCTTCGGGGTGACGGTCCGGTGCGACCGTCGCGCCTCGCTCGTCGTCGGCGGCACCGTGTCGTTCAAGAGCGGCCGGAAGACCACGAAGGTCCGGCTCGCGACGACGCGGTCGACCGCGTCGAAGAAGACCGTGACCCTCCGGCTGCCCGCCAAGGCCGTTCGCGCGCTCCGCTCCAAGAAGCGGCTGACGGTCGCGGTGAGCGTGCGCGCCACGACGGCCGGCGGCACCACGACCGCGGCGTCCCGGGCGACCCGCCTGCGGTAACGCGCGACGCACGACGGGTGGGGGGATCGCGGGGCGCCTACGATCCCCCCGTGTCCCCCATCCCCACCGGGTCCTCCCGGCTGCTGGAGCGGGACGACGAGTTGGAGACCGTCGCCGCCGCGGTGGCCGGGGCCGGCGACGGACGACCGGGCCTGCTCGTGATCGAGGGACCGGGCGGCATCGGCAAGACCCGCCTGCTGCTCCACGCCCGCGCGCTGGCGACCGCCGCCGGCGTCCGCGTCCTGTCCGCCCGCGGCAGCGAACGCGAGCGCCGACTGCCGTTCGGCGTCGTCGGGCAGCTCTTCGCCGGTGACGCGGCAGCGGACGAGGCGCTCTCCGCGGCCCCGGTGCCCACCGCGGGCGACCGGGTCGTCGACGACGCGTCCTTCGCGGTCCTCGCGGCGCTCGCCCGTCGCGTCGAGGACCTGGCCGCCGAGGGTCCGCTGCTGCTCGTCGTCGACGACCTGCACCTCTGCGACGACCCGTCGCTCCAGGTGCTGGGCTACCTCGCCCGGCGGCTCGAGCGCCTGCGGACGTCGGTGCTCGCGACGCTGCGCCCGTTCGAGCGCACGCCGAGCGCCGCGCTGCTCGCGGACCTGACGGGGGACCCGCTCGCCGTCGTGCTCCGCCCCCGGCCCCTGAGCGACACCGCGACGGGCGCGCTGCTGACGGCCGCGCTGGGCCGCGAGGCGGCGCCGTCGTTCGCCTCGGCGTGCCGGGCGTCCACGGGCGGCAACCCGCTGCTCCTGACGGAGCTCGTCAAGACCCTGCGGGCGGAGCGCGTCGCCCCGGTGCCGGGCGAGCTGTCCGCGGTGTCCGCGCTGGGGCCGCGGGCGGTGCTGCGGACCGTGCTCGTCCGCCTCGACGGCCTGCCTGCGGGCAGCGGCGAGCTCGCGCGCGCGATCGCCGTCCTCGGCGACGCCGCGGACCCCGCGTCGGCCGCCGAGCTGGCCGGCCTGGGGCCCGACGAGGCCCGGCGGGCGGCGTCCGCCCTGATCGGGGCGGAGATCCTCGCCGACGGTCCGGCGCCGCGCTTCGTCCACCCGCTGGTGGGCTCCGCGGTGTACGAGGCGATCCCGGCACCCGAGCGGGCCGTCGCGCACGACCGGGCGGCGACGCTGCTGCACGACCGCCACGGGTCGCCGGGGACCGTCGCCGCCCACCTGCTCCGGACGCCGGCCGCGGGCCGGGCGTGGGTCTGCGACGTCCTGGTCGACGCGGCGCAGGCGTCGTCGCGCGCCGGGGCGCCGGCCGACGCCGTGGCGTTCCTGGAGCGCGCGCTGGCCGAACCGCCGCCCGACGACGCCCGCCCGGGCCTGGTGCTCGCCGCCGGCCGCGCGGCGATGCCCGTCGACAGCGCCGTCGCCGAGGACCGCCTGCGCGAGGCGCTGCGCCTGGTCGACGGGCCCGAGGACCGGGCGCTCGTGGCCCTGGACCTCGCGCGGCTGCTGCTCTTCCGCGGCCAGGTCCGGGAGAGCCGGCCGGTGCTCCGGGACGCCGCCGCCGCGCTCGGCCCGGGATCGGAGGACCTCCGCCGACGGCTCCTGACGGTCGAGCTCATGGCCTCCCTGTACGACCCCCGGGTCCTGCCGACGGCCGCGGGGCTGGCCGCCGGCCGCGAGCTCCCCCTGCCCCCGGGCATCGGGGCGCGCATGCTCGCCGCCGCGACCTCGCGGCTGCGCGCCTACGACGGCGGCTCGGCGGAGGAGTGCGCCGCGCTCGCGCTCGCGGCGCTGGAGGACGGCGAGCTCGTCCGCGCCGACAGCGTGTTCCTGTCGGTCACCGCGGTGCTCGTCCTCGACCTGGCCGACCGGCCCGAGGCCGACGCGGGATGGGCGGCACTCCTGGAGGAGGGCGAGCGGCGCGGGTCGCACGCCTCGAGGACCGCGGTCGGCCTGTTCCGCGGCTACTGCCTGGCGCGCCGGGGCGAGCTGGCCGCCGCCGAGGCGTCGCTCGCGGGGGCCGTCGAGTCCGCGCGGGACTGGCGGGCCGCGCCGCGGACGCAGCTCCACGGGCTCGCGTTCCGCTCGTGGGTCCTGCGCGAGCGCGGCGACCTGCACGGCGCCCGCGCCGCCCTGGACGACGCCGGCGCGGGCACCGAGGACGCCGCGGACGCGGCACGCCTCCTGGCCGACGCGGACGTCCGCCTGCTGCTCGCCGACGGGCGCTTCGCGGAGGCCCTGGACGCCGCGCGCGACGCCGCGCGACGCTTCGCCTTCCTCGCCGCACCGATCGACACGCCTCCGCTGCTCCTGCAGG
Source organism: Patulibacter sp. (assembly GCF_030655195.1). Taxonomy (GTDB): domain Bacteria; phylum Actinomycetota; class Thermoleophilia; order Solirubrobacterales; family Solirubrobacteraceae; genus Patulibacter. Next base: position 2,681 of record NZ_JAURWA010000195.1, read on the forward strand.
CGCAGGCCCTCGACGGCCTGGGCCGCCGGGACGAGGCGATCGCCGCGGCGACCTCGGCGCTCGACGGTGCGCGGGCATGGGGTGCGCCGGGCGTCGTCGCCCGGGCCCTGCGGGTGCTGGGGACGGTGCAGGGCGACGACGGCCTCCTCCGCCTGCAGCAGGCCGTCGACGTGGCCCGCGGCACGCCGGCCCGGCTCGAGCTGGCGAAGGCGCAGGTCCAGCTCGGCGCCGGCCTGCGGGCCGCGGGTCGCCCGGCGGACGCCCGCGTGGTCCTGCGCGAGGGCCTCGAGCTCGCCGCCTCGGCCGGCGCGACCCTCCTGGAGGCCCGCGCCCGCCGGGAGCTGCACGCGGCGGGAGGCCGTCCGCGGAAGACGGCGCTGCATGGTCCGGCGGCCCTCACCACGTCGGAGCGCCGGGTGGTGGAGCGCGCGGCGGCGGGCCGCACGAACCGGGAGATCGCCGCTGAGCTCTTCGTCACCACCAAGACCGTCGAGCTGCACCTGGGCAACGCCTACCGCAAGCTCGGCGTCGCCGGGCGCCACGGGCTCGCCGCGGCGCTGGGCGGATAGCGCGCGTCGCCGGTCGCCGGCCCGCGTGCGCCGTCGCCCGACGGACGACGAGGACCCCGGCGGGTCGGGCCCCTACAGCGCGATCGCCTCTGCGGGATCGCGGGACAGCTCGGCCTTGACCCGCGCGGTGTCCTCGTCGGCGACGACCTCCGCCGCGCCCGCCGCCAGGCCGTCGAGCGCCGCCCGGACGACGTCGGCGGGGTCGTTCTTCGGGGCGTCGAAGCCGGCGGTCATGTCGGTGTCGGTGAGCGCGAGGTACAGGCCCGTGACCTGGGTCCCCTGCGCCGCCAGCTCGAGGCGGGCGTGGTTGGTCAGGCTCCACGCGGCCGCCTTCGAGGCGCCGTAGCCGCTGACCCCCGGGCTCGCGCCCCACGACATCGCCGAGAGGACGTTCAGCACGCCGCCGCCCCCGTTCGCCGCGAGGATCGGGGCGAAGGCCCGGAGCGTCGCGAGGATGCCGAAGTGGTTGGTCTCCATCTCGCGCCGCATGACCTCGAGGTCGCCCGAGAGCAGCGGCTGCGGCTGGGAGATCCCCGCGTTGTTGACCAGCAGCGTCGTGTCGCCCGCCAGCGCCGCGGCGGCCGCGACCGACGCGGGGTCGGTGACGTCCAGCGCCACCGCGACGACGCCGGGCAGGTCGATCGTCGAGGGGTCCCGGGCCGCGGCGTAGACGCGCCGGGCGCCCCGCTCGAGCAGCTGGGAGGCGAAGTGGCGGCCGAGGCCGCGGTTGGCGCCGGTGACGAGGGCGGTGGTTCCCGTGATGTCCATGCATCGAAGGTACGACGAGATAGTGCGACGGACAATGCCTGAGAGCCGCACATTCATTGCCGATCGACTCATCGACGAGCCGTCGCTACACTCGGGGCGATGGACGTGCTCGCCGACGTGCTCGCGGTCTCCGGGGTCCGCGGGACCCTGGGGAGCCGCATCGACGCCGGGGCGGACTGGGGCTGGTGGGCCCCGCGGACGCGCGACGCGGCGTTCCACGCGGTGACGGCCGGCACGGCGTGGCTGGCGGTGCCCGGGCACGAGGCGGTCGAGCTGATGCCGGGCGACGTCGTCCTGCTCCCCCGGGGCGTCGCCCACGCCATCGCGAGCGACCCCGTCGCGCTGGCCCGCACCGACGAGGGCACGTACGACGGGTTCGAGCGCACCGGGGTCGGCACCACGCGCATGGGCCGGGGACCGACCCGGACGCAGATCGTCTGCGCGCACTACTCGCACGACCCCGTCGTCACGACCCAGGTGCTCGAGACGCTCCCGGACGTCGTCCACCTGCGGGCCCACGACGGCGGTCCCGGGCTGCAGGACACCGTCCGGCTGCTCGGCCGCGAGCTCGCCGACCCCCAGCTGGCCGGCACCGTCGTGCTGGACCGCCTCGTCGACATCCTGCTGATCCAGCTCCTGCGCGTCTGGCTCGCGGACAGCCCGGCGCCGCGGGACGGCTGCTGGCTGCGCGTCCTGCGCGATCCCGTGATCGGCGCCGCGGTCGCGCGCATCCACGACGACCCGTCCCATCCGTGGACGACCGGGATGCTCGCCGCCGAGGTCTCCGTCTCGCGCGCGACGCTCGCCCGGCGGTTCCCGGAGCTGGTCGGCGAGACGCCCGCCGCCTACCTCACCCGCTGGCGGATGGACCTCGCGGCCCGGCGCCTGCGCGACACCGACGACCCGATCGACACCGTCGCCGAGGGGGTCGGGTACGCCTCGGTGCCCGCCTTCAGCCGGGCGTTCAGCCGGGCGCGCGGCCAGGCCCCGGGGCGGTTCCGCACGACCTCGCGGGCCGCGTAGGCGGTCGCGGGGCCGATCCAGCGAGGCCCGCGCGCCGGTACCGGAGCACGGCTGCGTCAGCGCCCCGTCCACCGTGGCTCGCGCTTCTCGAGGAACGCGGCGACCCCCTCGGCCATGTCCTCCGACGCGACGACGCGCTCGACGAGCTCGCGCGACACCGCCCAGCCGTGGTCCGCGTCGCCGTCCAGCGAGCGGTCGACGCCCTCCTTGGTGGCACGGACCGCGACCGGTCCGCCCCGTCCGACCTCCGCCGCCAGTGCCAGCGCGCCGGCGAGGGCACCGCCGTCCTCCGTGACCCGGTTGACGAATCCGAGCCGCGCGGCCTCCTCCGCCGGCACGGACCGGCCCGTCAGGAGCAGCTCCATCGCCAGGTGGTACGGCACGCGGCGCGGCAGCCGGGCGAGGGCGCCTCCCGAGGCGATCACGCCCCGGTGGACCTCCGGGAGCGCAAAGACCGCCCCTCGCGCCGCGACCACCAGGTCGCACGCCATCGCGAGCTCCCAGCCCCCGCCCACCGCGGCGCCTTCGACCGCGGCGATCACGGGCTTCGCGGGCGGCCGCTCGAGCATGCCGTAGAAGCCGCGCGGCGGCACGCGCATCGACGCGCCCGCGGCGACGGCCCGGAGGTCGGACCCGGCGCAGAACCGACCGCCCGCCCCGGTGATCACGCCGCACGTCAGGGCGTCGTCGGCATCGAGCCGGTCGAGGGCGGCGGAGAGGCCTTCGGCCTGGGCGCGGTCGAACGCGTTGTAGGCCTCCGGGCGGTCCAGGGTGATCACCAGGACCCCGTCCGTGTCGGTGGCGCGGACGCTCATCGGATCGCCCTCACGAAGCTCCGCGTCCCTCCGGTCGCGGCGTCCCTCGGGCGCATGGGTCTCGGCACGGCGTTCCTCTCGGCGGATCGGCATCGACCGTCTCCCACGGTCTCCCACGAGGCCTCGGGCCGGGGATCGCCACCCCGGAGCATTCGTAGTCCTCCACAAGATCCGCCGCGCGAAGCATCCTCGCGCCCTCCCGCCCCGCCGTCCGGCGGCGACCGCCGGGGCGTCCCCGGCCCCCGCGTGCGGGGAACGGGCCGGATCGGTGGACGTTCATGTGCGCGTCTCCAAGTCGCCGGTCGCCGCACGGGTGCGCGCGGATCGGTCCGCCGTACCCTCGATCCCAAGCCCTCCCCGCCCTGCAAGGAGCACCACGATCGTGGCCCGACTCTCGTCCCACCGACCTCCCCGCCCCGCGCCCGCCCTGCGGAGCACTCGATGACCGATGCGACCGCGGGCGCCGCGGTGACGCTGCCGGGGATCGACGCCGACCGGGTCCCGGCCTGGCTCGAGGCCCACGCCGGGCTCCGCGGGCCGTTCGACTTCGACCTCGTCGCCGGCGGCCGTTCGAACCTGACCTATGCCGTCACCGACGCCGACGGGCGACGCGTCGTGCTCCGCCGACCGCCGACCGGCCTGGTGCTGGAGTCGGCCCACGACGTCGCCCGCGAGCACCGGATCATCTCGGCGCTCGGCCCGACCGCCGTCCCCGTGCCGCCCGTGCTCGGCCTCTGCACCGACCTGGACGTCACGGGCGCGCCGTTCTACGTCATGGAGTTCGTCGACGGCGTGATCCTCCGCGACGAGCGGGCCGTCGAGGCGCACGTCCCCGTCGCCGGCCGTCATCGGCTCGCCGAGTCCCTGATCGACGCGATGGCCGACCTCCACGCCGTCGATCCGGACGCCGTCGGGCTGGGGGACCTGTCGCGACGCGACGGCTTCGCCGAACGGCAGCTGCGCCGCTGGCACAAGCAGTGGTCCGCGTCGCGCTCCCGCGACATCCCCGCGATCGAGGACGGCCACCGACGGTTGTCCGCCCGCGTCCCGCCGCAGCGGCGCCTCGGCGTCGTGCACGGCGACTTCCGTCTCGACAACACGGTGTTCCGGCCCGACGGCACCGTCAGCGCGGTGCTCGACTGGGAGCTCTGCACGCTCGGGGACCCGCTCGCCGACCTGGGCCTGCTGCTCACCTACTGGATCGCCCCCGACGACGACCGCACCCCGGCGCTGACGGGCACGCCGACGCGCGTGGAGGGGTTCCCGGACCGTCGCTTCCTCGTCGACCGCTACGCCACCCGCACCGGGGCCGACGTGTCCGAGGTCGAGTTCTGGATGGCGTTGGGCTACTGGAAGCTCGCCTGCATCGCCGAGGGCATCCACGCGCGCTACGCGGCCGGCGTCATGGGCGACGACGGCCTGGACCCCGACGTCATCGCCCGGGCGGCGCCGCTCCTCGCCGAGGAGGCGCTGCGGGTCCTCGACGCCTGAGCCGCCGTCCGTCCGGACGGTGGCGATGGTTCCCGCAGCGGGCCCGTCCGGCCCTAGTGTTGGAGGGGACTACGAATCAGCGCGCGGCGGGGTGCATCCGGTCCGCCCCGTCGTGGGACCGTCGGGATCCGCGACGGCCCCCGCCGCCGAGTCCAGGATCGTCGATTCGAGAGACCCGTGGGTTCCCAGATCACCGCCCCGCACCACCAGATCCAGGCGCCCGCCGATGGCCGCCTGGAGGGCCCGCGGGCGGCGGCCCCGTACGCGGAGGCGATCGCGGCGTTCGGCGACGTGTCCGAGGCGCTGTCCGAGCTCCACGAGCTGGACGACCTGCTGCACCTGATCGCGCGGAAGATCTGCGCGCTCGTCGGTGTGCGCCGCTGCAGCCTGTACCTGCGGGACGAGCGCTCCAGCCTGTACCGCGGCCAGGTCGGGCACTGGCTGCACGACATCGACGAGGGCGTCAAGCGCCTGACGTCCGGCGGCGCCGGCGACGCCTTCACCCGCGAGATCGTGGCCACCAAGGCTCCGGTGGTCGTGCAGGACACCCGCAGCGACACGCGACCGATCAAGTCCACCATGCGCTCGTGGGACGTCCGCTCCATGCTCGGCGTGCCGATGGTGCTGCGTGGCGACGTCGTCGGCATCGTCTACCTCGACGACGCGGACCAGCGCCGGTCCTACACGGCCGCCGACGAGGCGATCGCCTCGATGTTCGCGAACCTCGCGGCGATCGCGATCCAGCAGGCCCGGCTGACCTCGGACCTGCGCGCCAGGCTCACGACCGTCGCGACCCAGAACGCCAGCATGCGCCGCGCCGCGGTCGTCGACGACCGGCTGACGGCCCTGGTCCTCGAGGGCAGCAACATGCGCGAGATCGCGTCCGCGATCGCCGACCTGACCGGCAAGGCCTGCGCGATCCACGACGCCGAGTTCCGGCAGATCGCGGTGGGCCGGCCGCCCGGCTCCGAGGACGGGATGCTCCCGAAGCTGCTGTCCACCGAGACGCGGGCACACCCCGACGTCCGGCGTGCGCTCGCCGGTCTGCGGGACAACCGGCCCGGCGTGGTCGGCCCCATGCCGTACGCCGGCGTCCACAACCGCTGCATCGTCGCGCCGGTCGCGGCGGGCACGGACCAGTGGGGCCACCTGCTGCTGCTCGAGCACGGCAGCCGGCTGACGAACTTCGACATGATCGTCGCCCGTCGCGGCGCCACCGTCATCGCCTGGGGCATGAGCGCCGAGCGGCGCGCGGCCGCCGCCGAGTGGAACGTCGGGGCGTCCCTCGCCGGCGAGCTGATCCGCGGCAACCGGGACATCTCGGCGCTCGAGCGGCGTGCGGAGCACATGGGCATCCGCATCGACGCGCCGCACGCCCTGTGCCTCATCACCACCGCCGCGGAGTCCGGCACGATCGTGCCCGACGCCCGGGCGGTGGCCGAGGCGTTCGCGGCCGAGGACGGGGCGCGCCCCATGGCCACCGCCGTGACGGACGGCGTGGGCGTGATCGTCCCGTTGCCGTCCGACGACGTGAAGGGCCTGGAGGCCGTGAAGGCCCGCGCCACGGCCGCCTGCGCGGCGCTCGACGCCGACGGCGCGCTGATCGCCGGCATCTCGACGGTCTGTCGCCGGCCGACGGACTACGTCCGCGCCTACGAGCAGGCCACGCAGGTCGTCCGGTGCCTCAACACCTTCGCGGGCGACGACCGCAGCCAGGTCCTCGCCGCCAACGACCTGGGGGCCGGGCGGCTGTTCCTCTCGACCTCCAACGCGGCGGAGGCCGACCGCTTCGTGGAGGAGACGCTCGGGAGGCTGCTCACGGACAAGTCCCGTGCGGACCTCCTGACGACGCTGCACGTCTTCTGCCGCAACGGCCGCTCCGTCCGCCGCACGTCGCAGGCCATGGGCGTCCACGAGAACACGATCCGGTACCGGATCATGCGGACCGAGACCCTGACGGAGCTCGACGTCACGGACGACTCGGACGCCCAGTTCAGCGTGCAGCTGGCACTGCTGATCCTGCGCCTGAAGGGCGTCCTGCCGTGGGAGGCGGGCGTCGAGGCACCCGGGCCCGGCACGGCGACCGAGGCCGACGCGGCGGCCGACGCCTGAGCGTCGTCCGTGCCCGACCCGGCCCGCTCACTCCGCGGGCTGGAGGTATCCCCCGTCCACCCGCAGCAGCGACCCGGTCGTGTAGCTGCTGGCGGCGGTGGCGAAGTAGAGCATCGCCCCGACGATCTCGTCCGGGCGGCCGCCGCGCTGGAGGGCGAAGCCCGCGGACTCCCGTGCGAAGGCCTCCTGGTCCCAGGCCTTCGCGATGTCCGTGAGGAACGTGCCGGGGACGATCCCGTTGACGCGGACCGTCGGCCCGAAGGCCCGGGCGAAGCCGACCGTCAGGGCGTCGAGGCCGGCCTTCGCCGCGGCGTACGGGAGCACGTGCGGCGTGGGGTTGGTGCCGGCGACGCTCGAGACGTTGATGATCGACCCGCCCTCGCCCGCCGCCATCCGGGCGCCGACGGCCGCCATCAGGCGGAACGGGCCCGCGAGGTTCACGTCGACGACCTTGTCCCAGAGGGCCTTCGAGACGTCCGCCGGGGTGTCGTAGACCGGCGACATGCCCGCGTTGTTGACGAGCACGTCGACCCTGCCGAACTCGGCGTAGCTCGCCTCGACCAGGTCATCGAGCTCGTCCCAGCGGCCCACGTGGCAGCCGAACGCCAGGGCGCGACGGCCGGTCTCGGAACGGACGGTCGCGGCGAGCGCCTCGCAGCTGTCGTGGTCCCGGCTGGCGATCACCACGTCGGCGCCCGCGCGGGCGAAGGCGAGGACCGTCTCGCGGCCCAGCCCTCGGCTGCCGCCGGTGACGAGCGCGACCTTGCCTTCGAGGGGACGTGCGGGATCGGTCGGGTCGGTCATGCGGGTCTTCCGGGTCGGGGTGCCAGGTGGCGGCGGCGCGGGCCGCGGCCGGCGGTCGCCGTGACGGGCGGTGTCACGGGCGCGGGGCGAGGCCGGCGAACCCGGCCGCCTCGGTCAGCAGGCGCGGGACGTCGTGCTCCAGCCGGGCGGCGTACGGGGTCAGGAGCTGGCCCTGCACGTACTGGGCGTGCGCGCCCTCGACGATCGCGGCGAGCTTCCAGAACGCGAGCGCCATGTACCAGTCGAGGTGCTCGACGGAGCGGCCGCTGCCCTCCGCGTAGCGCGCGGCGAGCTCGGCGCGGGACGGGCTGCCGGGCGCACGGGAGACGCCCTGGACGTGGGGCATCGCGGGCTCGGCGGGGCGCTCGGTGCCCCAGAACCCGAGGAAGAGGCCCAGGTCGAGCAGCGGATCGCCGATCGTCGCCATCTCCCAGTCGATGATCGCGGCGGGCGCGATCTCGGGGCCGGGGGTCAGCAGCAGGTTGTCGAGGTGGAAGTCGCCGTGGAGGATGCCCGGCTCGCCGTCGGGCGGCCGCTGCTCCTGGAGCCACGTCGCGAGCTCGTCGAACCACGGCAGCGGGCGGTGGCGGTAGCGCTCGAGCTGGCCGCTCCACCGGCCGACCTGCCGGCCGAGGAACCCGTCGGGCCGGCCGAAGTCGGCCAGTCCGATCGTCCGCCACGGCGCGCGGTGCAGGGCGGCGAGGGCGTCCATCGCCGCGAACCCGACGGCCCGGAGGGTCTCGGCACCCGGCGGGTAGTCGGCCGGCAGCTCGTCGGCGATCGCGTGACCGTCGACCGCCTCCATGACCATGAACGGGGCACCCGGCACGTCCGGGTCCGAGCAGGCGGCGACCGGCGCCGGCGCCGGGACGTCGGTGCGGTCGAGCGCGACGAGGATCCGGTGCTCCCGTCCCATGTCGTGCGCGCTCTTCGAGATGGCCTCGGCCGGAGGGCGGCGCACGACCCACCGCCGGTCCCCGGCGGTCAGGAGCAGCGTCTCGTTGGAGTTGCCGCCCGTCAGGCGGTCCAGCGCGAAGGGCCCCGCGACGCCGAGCTCCTGCTCGAGCCACGCCGCGAGCGCGGGCTGGACGGGCGTGGGCGGGCGGACGGCGGTCTCGGACACGACGGCTCGAGTCTCGCCCACGGCGGGGACGGCGGACCCCCGCCGGGGGCGCCGATTTGGAGGAAGCTCCGAGAACGCCCCCGGACGGCCGGTGGGCGCGGCCGCGCGCGAGGCCTAGGTTGGAGGTATGGCCTGGGACTTCTCCACCGAACCCGAGTTCGAGCAGAAGCTGGAGTGGATGCGGTCCTTCGTGCGCGAGCGGATCTACCCGCTCGAGACGCTCGACCTGGACTGGCGCTCGTACCGCGAGGTGATCAAGCCGCTCATGGAGGAGGTCAAGGAGCAGGGCCTGTGGGCCGCGCACCTCGGCCCCGAGCACGGAGGCCAGGGCTTCGGGCAGGTCAAGCTCGGCCTGATGCACGAGATCCTCGGCGGCTCCGACCTGGCGCCCCCGGTCTTCGGCAACAACGCGCCGGACTCCGGCAACTCCGAGCTGATCGCCATCGCCGGAGATCCGGCGCAGTGGGAGCGCTGGGGCCAGCCGCTGCTCGACGGCCGTCTCTACAGCGCGTTCTCCATGACCGAGCAGGGGACCGGCTCGGATCCGCGCCAGTTCACGTCGACCGCCGTCCGGGACGGCGACGAGTGGGTCATCAACGGCACCAAGTGGCTCGTGGGCAACGCGGCCCGGAGCGACTTCCACATCGTCATGGTCCGGACCGACACGTCCGAGGGCGCGGACCCGTACCGGACGATGTCGATGTTCATCGTGCCCACCGACAGCGCCGGCCTGTCGATGCGCGACATCGGGCTGATGCACGAGCCGGAGTCCGACGGCCTCAACCACCAGCACTCCGAGGTGTTCTACGAGGACGTCCGGGTGCCGGCCGACCACCTGCTCGGCGAGGAGGGCGGCGCGTTCGTCCTCGCCCAGAAGCGCCTCGGCCCGGGGCGGATCCACCACTGCATGCGCTGGATCGGCGTCTGCCGTCGCGCGTTCGACGCGATGTGCGAGCGCGCCGTCTCCAAGAGCGTCCACGGCGGCCTGCTGAGCGAGAAGCAGACGATCCAGAACTGGATCGCCGACTCGGCCGCGGCGATCGAGTCCGCGCGCCTCCTGACGCTCCACGCGGCGTGGACGATGGACCGCGTCGGCGCGTCCGCGGCCCGCACCGAGATCGCGATGATCAAGTACGCCGGCGCACCGGTGATGCACGAGGTCCTCGACAAGGCGATCCAGGTCCACGGCTCACTGGGCTACTCGACCGACATGCCGCTCGAGCAGATGTACCGCTGGTCCCGTGCCGCCCGCTTCTACGACGGCCCGGACGAGGTCCATCGCGTCACCGTCGCCAAGAGGATCCTCCGCGGCTACGAGCCCCGGGACGTCCCGACGGACCACATCCCGACGCGACGTGCGGCCGCCGAGAAGCTCTACCCGGAGTACGCCTCGACGTCGAGCCTGGTCTGAGGCGGGGCCGACCCGCGAGGGCGGCGGGCGGCCGTCCCGCCGCGACCCGCGAGAGGCGTCGGCCGGGCGGCGCCGGGGCGCCCCGCGCCGGGCGTCAGCCGGCGCCCAGCGGGACGCCGAAGGCCGCCTCGAGAGCGGGGATCGTCGTGGCCGCCTCGACGTGGAGTACGCCGTGGATCCCTGCGCGACCGGCGGCGACGACGTTCTGCTCGAGGTCGTCGACGAAGACCGCGCGGTCGGCGGTCACGGCGGCGCGCTCGAGCGCCAGGCGGTAGATCGCACCGGAGGGCTTGCGGACGCCGACGTCACCGGAGAGCACGACGTGGTCGAAGAGCCCGGGGAGGTCGTAGTCGTCGTAGGCGTGCATGCCGAACGAGTTCGACAGCAGGAGGGTCGTGACGCCGGCGGCGCGCAGGTCGCGGACGGCGGCGAGCATCGGCTCGTCCGGCCGCAGCGCCGCGGTCAGCCGGCGCAGCAGGCCCTCGGGCCGCACGTCGGGTCCCAGCATCGGGGCGAACGCCCGCTCGAACTCGTCGTCGGCCAGCTCGCCGCGCTCGACGGCGGTGAACAGCCCGCCCGCCTCCGGGGTGCCGCGGATCGCCTGCAGGAAGCGGTCGGGCTCCAGCCCCTCCGCCACGCAGGCCGCCGAGAACGACGCGAAGACGCCGCTGGTCAGGACCCCGCCGAAGTCGATCAGCAGGGCGGTGGGGTCGGTGGGGACGCCGGGCGCGGCGTCGTCGCCAGCGGAGCGGCTCTCGGGTGCCGGGGGGTTGTCGGGCATCCGGCGACGGTATGGACCGGTCGCGGGTCCTGCTCGACCGGGCGCCGCCGTCCTTGTCGCGCCCGACGAACGGGACCCGCGCGGCCCGAGCGCGCGGGCGCGCGGCTGGGCGAGGCTCGGGAGGCCGCGGCGCACCGCCCGGCGACGATCCACGGAGGAGCCAGGACATGGGAGATCTCGAGGGACAGGTCGCGTTCATCACCGGCGCGGCGCGCGGCCAGGGCCGCAACCACGCCGTGCGGCTGGCGGAGCGCGGCGTCGACATCGTCGCGCTGGACGTCAACCGGACGATCGACACGGTCTCCTACCCCGGCCCGGACGCCGACGACCTGGCGGAGACGGTGCGCCTGGTCGAGGCGACCGGCCGGCGCATCGTCGCCCGCGAGGCCGACGTCCGCGACGCCGACGCGGTCCGCGGGGTCCTCGCGGAGGGGATCGACGCGTTCGGTCGCCTGGACATCGTCATCCCCAACGCGGGGATCGCCTCCGTCTCCTCGGCGCGCGAGATGTCCGACGCCATGTGGCACGAGCTGATCGACATCAACCTCAACGGCACGTGGCACGCGATCGCCGCGTCCCTCCCGCACATGGGGACCTCGAGCCCCGGCGGTCGCGGAGGATCGATCGTGCTGATCGGCTCCGTCGCGAGCTTCAAGGGGATGGCCAACATCGTCCACTACGTCGCGACGAAGCACGCGATGGTCGGGATCGCCAAGTCGCTCGCCCTCGAGCTCGGCCCGGACCACATCCGCGTCAACGTCATCTGCCCGACGAACGTCGACACGCCGATGGTGCAGAACGCCTTCACCCGGAAGCTGTTCATGCCCGACGTCGAGAACCCGACGCGCGAGGACGCCGAGCGCGAGGGCTCCCCGCACCGCCAGGCCAACGCGATCCCGATCCCGTGGATCGACTGCGACGACACGACCAACGCGATGCTGTTCCTCGTCTCCGACACGGGCCGCTACGTGACGGGCACGGCGATCCCGGTGGACGCGGGCTTCCTGACGAAGTGAGGTGACCGGGCGTGCCGGGGCGGGACCGTCGATGGTCCCGCGCCGGCGATCCGGGTCTCGTCGTCCGTCCCCCGGACGGCGACCCCGACCAGGTGCGCCCCCGTGCCCTCAGGCCACCGCCCCCACCTCGCGCAGACGGGCGACCTCGTCGGGGGCGAAGCCCGCCGCCGCGAGCGTCGCGTCGGTGTCGGCGCCGACCGGGACCGGGGCGGCGCCGGCGGTGAGCGGCGTCCGGTCGTAGCGCGGGGCCGGAGCGGGGACGGCGTGCCCGTCGACGTCGACGAAGCCGCCGCGCGCGACCGCGTGGGCGTGGTGCGGCGCCTCGTCCAGGGTGAGGACCGGGGCGAAGCAGGCACCGAGGGGCTCGAGGATCGCGCACCACTCGTCGCGGGTCCGGGTGGCGAAGACCTCGGCGAACCGCGCGGAGCCCGCCGGCCAGCGCGAGCGGTCGTCCTGGTCGCCCAGCTCGGCCGGGTCGATGCCCATGCCGCGGAGCAGCAGGGCGTAGAACTGCGGCTCGACCGCGGCGACCGAGACGAAGCGCCCGTCCCCGGTGGCGTAGACGTCGTAGAAGTGCGCCCCGCCGTCGAGCAGGTTCGCCTCGCGCTCGTCCTCCCAGTACCCCTCGTGGCGCATCCCGTGGATCGCCGTGGCGAGCTGGCCGGCGCCGTCGACCATCGCCACGTCGACGGTCTGCCCGACCCCGGAGCGCGTCCGCTCGAGCAGCGCGCCGAGGACGCCCGTCGCGAGCAGCGCACCGCCGCCGCCGAAGTCGGCCACGACGTTCAGCGGCGCGACGGGCCGGTCCGCGCGGCCGATCGCGTGGAGCAGACCGGAGAGCGCGAGGTAGTTGAGGTCGTGGCCCGGGGCCTGCGCGTACGGGCCCTCCTGCCCCCAGCCGGTCATCCGGGCGTAGACGAGCCGCGGGTTGCGCCCGCGCACCACGTCGGGCCCGACGCCGAGCCGCTCCGCCACACCCGGCCGGAAGCCCTCGACGAGGACGTCCGCCCCGTCCGTCAGGCGCAGCACGACCTCGACCCCCTCCGGCCGCTTGAGGTCCACGGCGATCGACCGGCGACCGCGGTTGAGCGCGCGATCGACGGCCCCGGGGTCGCCCGCCGCGCTCGCCCGGTCGACGCGGACGACGTCGGCGCCCATGTCGGCCAGCATCATGCAGCCGAAGGGCGCCGGCCCGATCCCGGCGAGCTCGATCACCCGCACCCCGGCCAACGGCCCGCCCGCGGACGGGTCGGTGGGTCGCTCTGCGCGCGCGTCGGGCATCGGTCGAGCGTAGGCCCGGGCCGGGGGACGCAGGACCGGGGGCGCCAGGGCCGTTTCGGAGGGTCCTCCAAATCGGCCCCCGAGCACCCCCGGGCGCCACCGACGGCCGGACCTACGCTGGCGGGGACCGGCCGTCGGCCGGAAGGGAGAGCGCACCGGTGTCACCGCAGTCCACGTCCTCGTCCACCCCTCGCGTGCGCGAGGCGCAGACCCGCGCGTTCCCCGACGACCACGCCGCGGAGCGCCCCGACGCCGTCGCCTACCGGATGGCGCGGAGCGCCGAGGAGGTCACCTACGGCCGCCTGACGGACCGGTCGCGCCGGATCGCGCGACTCCTCCGCGACCGCGGGCTCCGGGCCGGCGACTGCGTGGCCCTGGTGATGGAGAACGGCGCACGGTTCTTCGAGGTCGCATGGGCGGCGCAGCGCTCGGGGCTGCGGTACACCGCCGCGTCGACCCGCCTGACGGCGCCCGAGATCGCGTACCTGCTGCAGGACAGCGCGACCCGCGTCGTCTTCACGACCCCGGGCTGCGCCGGCGTCGTGCTCGAGGCCGTCGCGCTGCTGGAGGACCCTCCCGCGCTGCTGTCGACGGAGGGACCCCTCGACGGGTTCGAGGACCTCGAGGCGCTCGTCGCGGACGTGTCGCCCGAACCGGTCGCGGACGAGGCGGAGGGGATCGACCTGCTCTACAGCTCCGGCACCACGGGGCGGCCGAAGGGCATCGAGGACGTGCTGTCGCTCGCGCCGCTGGGCACCCCGCCCGGCGTCGCGACGCTCATGCGGGAGCGCTTCGGCTTCACCCGCGACATGGTCTACCTGTCGCCGGCGCCGCTCTACCACTCGGCCCCGCTGCGGGTGAACATGACCGTCCACCGCACCGGGGGGACGGCGATCGTCATGGAGCGCTTCGACGCCCGCGAGGCGCTGGAGCTCATCGAGCGCCACCGGGTCACCCACGCGCTCATGGTGCCGACGATGTTCGTGCGGATGCTGAAGCTGCCCGACGAGGAGCGCCTGGCGTTCGACGTCTCGTCGCTGCGGTGCGTCATCCACGCGGCCGCTCCCTGCCCGCCGGAGGTCAAGCGGCGGATGATCGAGTGGTTCGGCCCCGTGATCCACGAGTACTACGCGGCGACGGAGAACAACATGTTCACCGCCATCACGTCCGAGGAGTCGCTCGAGCGCCCCGGCTCGGTCGGCCGGTCGCTCCTGGGGATCCCCCACGTCCTGGACGACGACGGCCACGAGCTGCCGCCGGGCGAGACGGGGACGATCTGGTCCGAGGGCGGCCCGTCGTTCTCGTACCGCAACGACCCCGAGAAGACCGCGGCGTCGCGCAACGACCGGGGCTGGTCCACGGTCGGCGACCTGGGCCACCTCGACGCGGACGGCTACCTCTACATCAGCGACCGCCGCAGCGACCTGATCCTCAGCGGCGGCGTGAACATCTACCCGCAGGAGTCGGAGGCCGTCCTCGTCACCCACCCGAAGGTGACCGACGTCGCGGTCTTCGGCGTGCCGCACGAGGAGCTCGGCGAGGAGGTCAAGGCCGTCGTCCAGCCGGCGGACCCGACCGCCGCGGGACCCGAGCTCGAGGCCGAGCTGCTGGCGTTCTGCCGCACGCAGCTGGCGAAGTACAAGTGCCCGCGCTCGATCGACTTCGCGGACGAGCTGCCCCGCCACGCGACGGGGAAGCTCTACAAGCGGCTGCTGCGCGACCGCTACGTCGCGGGGGCCTGAGCCCCCGCGACGCCCGGCTCCGCCTCAGGCCGCGGGGGCCTTCGCCGCCGCCACGCGCTCGCGTACGGCGGGGAACACCTTCGACGTCAACGTCTCGATGCGGGCGCTGCCGCTCTCCACCGACTCGCCGGGGAGCTGCGCCCAGAAGTGGACGTCGCGGATCAGCGGCTGTCCGACCAGGAGGTCGGAGATCTCGCGGATCGCCGTCTCGACGTCCCACAGGATGTACCCGCCGGCGTCGATGATCGACTGGGCGTCCGGGAACTTCGGCGTGGTCTCCGGCGGGCCGAAGGCCCCCCAGCCGATGTACTCGTTGAGCTGGTAGAGCGCGTGCTGTCCGATCCGCGCCCACTCGGCCTCCGGGTCCTCGGAGACGATGGCCCACTGGCCGGCGTAGATCGCGCCCTCCGACCGGGGACGACCGGCGCGGTCGAGCCCCTCGAGGTACATCTCGTGGTGCGCGTTCTGGGTGCTGAGGAAGCCGTCGCCGAGCCGGGCGGCGCGATCGATCGCCGGCGGCGACATGCCGCCGATGAAGACCCCCGGGGCCCGGGCCGGCTGCGGGTGGACGGTGAGGTCGGGGTAGTCGAAGCGCTTGCCACCGAAGGCGATCGAGCGACCCGACCACGCGCGGCGGACGACCTCGACGGTCTCCTCCAGGAGGCTCGGCCGGTGCTTGATGTTGCGCCCGAACGCCTCGAACTCGAGCTCGCGGTAGCCGACCGCCATGCCCAGGTCGAAGCGTCCGTCGCTGAGGATCCCCAGCGTCGCGGCGTCCTCGGCCAGACGCACCGGGTCGTGCAGCGCCGGCAGCATCAGGTTCGTCGAGATCCGCAGGTCCTTCGTCCGGGCGGCGATCGCCGCGGCCACCACGAGCGGCGAGGGCGTGTAGCCGTCGTCGCAGAAGTGGTGCTCCGTCAGCCAGACCGAGCCGATCCCCTGGGTCTCGGCCCACTGGATCTGGTCGAGCACCTCGGCATAGAACCGCTCGAAGGGCCGGCGCCACTGCGCCGGGTTGCGCAGGTCGTACCAGAGGCCGAAACGGACGTCGTCGGCCGGGCTGTCGTCGGCCATGATCAGACGACCTTCGCGAGGAACGCGAGCAGCTCGTCGCGGTAGAGGTCGGGGACCTCGAGGAACGGGGCGTGGCCGCCGGGCGTCTCGACGAACCGCGCGTCGGGGATCAGGTCGGCGGTGGCCTTCGTGGCGTCGAACGGCACGAAGAGGTCCTGCCTGCCGCCGAAGATCAGGGCCGGGACCGGCAGGGCGCGCAGGCCGTCGCGCTGGTCGATCTCGGCGAGGCTCAGCAGCAGGTCGTCGCCGCGGACGCCGAGCTCCATGAACTGGTGCCACATCCAGTCCACCGCGTCCGGCGAGACGTCGGAGTCCGCCGCGCACACCGCGCCGGCGACGCCGCGGAACCCGGCCGCGCGGTCGGCGCGGATTCCCGCGACGGTCCCTTCGATGTCGGCGAGCGTGCCGCCGTGGGGCCAGTCCGGGCCCTGGGTGTACCGGGGGCTCGCCCCGCACGTCAGGACGAGCCCGGACGAGCGGTCGCCGAGCCGGATCGCGACCTCGCCGGCGATGCCACCCCCGGCCGACCAGCCGTTGATGACGGGCCGGTCGAGACCGGTCGCCTCGATCAGCGCGATGACGTCGGACGCCGTCGCGTCGATCGTCACGTCCGCGAAGTCGTTGTCCGATTTGCCGGCGGCGCGGACGTCGAGCGCGACGACCTCGTGGCCGGCGGCCAGGAGCGCGGGGAGCGTCGTGTCCCAGCAGCGCGTGCTCGCCCCCCAGCCGTGGATCAGGACGATCGCGCGTGCGTCGCCGGCGTAGTGCTCGTAGTAGATGCGAC
Organism: Patulibacter sp.; assembly: GCF_030655195.1. GTDB lineage: Bacteria > Actinomycetota > Thermoleophilia > Solirubrobacterales > Solirubrobacteraceae > Patulibacter. Next base: position 19,475 of record NZ_JAURWA010000195.1, read on the forward strand.
GGTCGCCGTCGACGTTCAGGTACGCCATGTGCTCCTCGGCCTTCGGATGGTGCTTCTGGGGGGGGGACGGATGACGGCCGGCGGGGTCTCCGCCGGCCGTGCTCCGGGCGCGTCCCGTGGCGGGACGATGCGCGCGGGTCCTGCGACCCGCGGAGGTCGGCGGCACCGCGCCGCCGACCTCCGCGATCAGACCGCGGCGGGCGCGGCGGAGAACTCGTGCAGGCGCGGGATGACCTTCTCGCCGATGAGGTCCATGCTGCCGCGGACCATGTCGTGCGGCATCCCGGCGTAGGAGACGGCCATGGAGCAGCGCAGCTCGCCGATGAGGTCGAAGCGCTGCTGGTACTTCTCGACCATCTGGTCGGGCGTGCCCCAGCACTGCGAGGCGATGAAGCCCTCGCAGGCCGCCTCGAGGCCGGCCTCCTTGATCGCGTCGGCGCCGGCCTGGTAGGCCTGGTAGCCGTTGGTCTTGCCCCAGTGGTCGCCGTTGAAGTCGTAGTGCTTGATGACCGACAGGTAGTACTTGGAGAGGTACTCGCGGGCGACCTTCTCGGCGACCTCGGCGTCCTCGTGGCAGTACGTGAAGTCCGTCAGGAGCGGGGCGCCGGGCTCGACGGCCGGGCGGACCTCGCGCCAGCGGGCGCGCCAGGCCTCGATGGCCTCGGCGTGCTGCTCGATGGGGAGCTGGACGAACGACATCATCGTGCCGCCGAGGTTCGCGGCGGCCACGCCGGAGTCCGGCGTCATCGCGACCGAGAAGAACTCCCGGTCGCGCCAGCCGCGCTCGGGGGTCGGGTGGATCTCGACGCGCTCCTGCTTGAAGAACTCGGTGTCGTACTCGGCGACGCCGGTGTCCAGGATGTCGAGGATGATCTCGGCCGCCTGGTCGAAGCGCCCACGGGCCTCGGCCATGTCGACGCCGAAGGCCTCGTACTCCTCGCGCGCCAGACCGCGCCCGAAGCCGAGGATGAAGCGTCCCTCGCCCAGGATGTCGAGCATCGCGATCTTCTCGGCGACGCGGAGCGGGTTCGGCCACCAGGGCAGGATGATCGCGCCCGTGCCGACCTTGATGCGGCTCGTCTTCGCCAGCAGATGGGCGGAGAACTGCATGTTGTCGGGCATCATCGAGTAGTTGGGATCGAAGTGATGCTCGGGAGCCATCACGTAGTCGAAGCCCGCCGTCTCGGCGTGGATCGCGAGGTCCGTCTCGGACCGGAACATGTCGGCGTCGGACATGCCGTCGTGGGTGTTCTGGAAGATGAGCTGGATACCGACGTCCATGGGAGGTCCCGTCCTTTCCGCCCGCAGGCGGGTGAGTGTCTGGTCGCTGCCCCTCGTGCAGCCGTGGTGCCAACGTAGTTCGGCCCGGGGTCCCCGCCGGGAGGACCTTCGGGGCCCTTTCGTAGGGTTCTACGAACCGGTTCGCAGGCCCTCGGACGCCGGCGCCGGACCCCGGAACGGCGACGGACCGGCGAGGCCGCGAGGCCCCACCGGTCCGATCCTCCGACGCCCGGGTCCGGTCGCCGCACCGGCGCGCCGGAGCCCCGTCCCTCCCTCAGTGGTTGCGGCCGTTGATCTCCCAGCCGCCGTCGACGGGCAGCGTCTGCCCGGTGATGAACGACGCCTCGTCCGAGAGCAGGAACACGACCGCGTTGGCGATCTCCTCCGGACGACCGAGACGCTTGATCAGGTGCGCGTTGGCGTTGATCGCCTTCTGCTCCGGGGTGATGTCGGCCAGGATCGGGGTGTCGATCGTGCCCGGCGCCACGGCGTTCACGCGGACGTTGCTCTCCGCGTAGCTGTAGGCGGCCTGCTGCGTCAGCCCGATGACGCCGGCCTTGGCCGCCGAGTAGGACGCGAGGTTCAGCATGCCCTTGAGCGCCGCGAGCGACGAGATGTTGACGACGTTGCCGCCTCCGGCCCCGACCATCGACGGGATCGCGTGCTTCATCCCGAGCCAGACGCCCTTCAGGTCCGTGTCGATCACGGTGTCCCAGGCCTCCTCGGTGAGCCCCGTGACCTCGTCCTCGGACTGCATGTTGACCACGCCGGCGACGTTCGCCAGCAGGGTCACGGGACCGTGGCGCCCGACCACGTCGTCGACCAGGGCCTTCCAGTCGGCCTCGACGCGCACGTCGAAGACGTGGTGCTCCGCGGTGCCGCCGGCGTCCGTGATCGACCGGGCGGTCGTGTCGTCGTCCCGGAGGTCGCCGATGACGACGATCGCCCCCTCGCTCCCGAGGCGACGGGCGATGGCCTGACCGATGCCCTGGGCGCCGCCGGTGACGATGGCGACCTTGTTCTTCAACGAGCTCATGTGTGTCCTCTGTGGTGGCGGTGGTGGTGCGGGGCGACCGCTACGGGGTGAGGAACACCGCAACGGTGTGCTCGGTGTCCAAGAACTCCTTGACGCGCTGGATCTTCCCGTCCTTCACCACGAAGAGGAAGTGGTAGAGGTTGTTGTAGACGCGGCCGTTGTTGAGCTCGCAGTAGGACTCCGTCTCGACGGCGACGCGATCGCCGTCCACGGTCCAGGCGTGCGGCGTGAGCGTGATCGCGCCGGTCTTGGCGCCGGCCGCGATGCCGCCCGTGAGCTCTCCGAACTGCTGCTTGTCGTAGGTGCCGGAGATGCCCTCCATGGTTCCGGCGACCCACCACGTGGCGTCGTCGGTCATGCTGTCCAGGATGTTCTCCACGTTGCCCGTGGAGAACGTCTCGAGGAAGTCCTCCACGACCTGTCGGCTGGTCTTGTTCTCGGTGGTAGCCATCGGTGTCCCTCACGTTCGGTTGATCGTGGTCGCACACTAGGCCGGGGCACTCACCACCCGGAGGGGGTCATCCGCCTCGTTTGGAGTTCGTTCCGAAACCCTCCCCGGATCGCCTCCACGGAGGCGCGGCGATCGGGTGCCGGTCCCGCGTCGCGGCGGCCGAGCGCCGACCTCACGCCGCGTCGACGACGGGGCCCTCGACCACGAGACCGCGACGTCCGAGGGCGGCCAGCTCCGCGTCGCCGGGCAGCAGGGACCTGACGCGCCGGACCCCGAGCGTGCGCAGGACGGCCGCCCCGACGTCGACGGGCCGCCCGCTGCGGCCGGCGGAGACGTCCCCCGGGACGCCGCCCGCGGCGACGACGCCGTGCGGCGCCGCGCACGGCCGCGAGGCCAGCACCACGACGCCCCGGCCCGCCCGCCCCAGGGCGGTCAGCGCGCGTGCGGCGTCCGATCCGCCGGGGCCGCCCACCGGGACGCCCGCCACGACGTCGCGCGCGCCGATCCAGGTGGGGACCGCCGCACCGTCGCCGACGTCGCCGCGCACGAACGCGACGTGCGTCGCCCCGTCGTCGAGGGACCGGAAGCGCACCATGCGCGAGCCCGCACCTCCACCGGCACCGATCACCTCGTCCCGCCGGACCTCGAGCTGCGGCGTCGCCGCCGCGCGCCGGGCCACCACGTCCCCGATGGCGACGGAGCGCAGGCCGTGGCGGACGGCGAACGACCGGAGCGCGTCGCCGGTCGCCACGGCGCCCTCGTCGTCGAGGACCACGCACAGAACGCCCGCCGGGCGTGCCCCCGCCAGACGGGCGAGGTCCACCGCCGCCTCCGCCGGGCCGGCGGCCCCGCGGACCCCTGCCACGTGGGTGCGGACCGGGAACATGTGCCCGGGGCCGACGAGGTCGTCGGCCGCCGCGTCGTCCGCGATCGCTGCCGCGATCGTCCGGGCGCGGTCTGCGGCGGAGATGCCCGTCCCGACCCCGCGACGGGCCTCGATCGACCGGGTCATCCCCGTCGCCGGCCGGTCGCCTCCGGTGCGCACCATCGCGAACAGGCCGAGCCGGTCGCACCGCTCCGGGGTGAGCGCCAGCTGGACGAGACCGCGGGCATGGACCGCCATGAACGTCACCGTGCGCGCGTCCGCGGCGTCCGCCGTCGCGACCACCGTACCGCCGCCCGCACCGTCCACCACGAGCACGCTGCGGCCCGCGCGCAGCGCGGCGACCGCCTCGTCCACCCGCCGCGCCGCCGCCGCCTCGGAGAGCTCGACCGCCGCGCAGCCGAACGCCGTCGGTGACGCGTCCTCCGCCGCGGGGACGAGGCCCCGGATCCCGGATGCTCCCGGCCCGCGGCCCGGACCGGCTCCGTGCCGCGGGTCCTCGCTGCCGGGCAGCTCGACGGTCGCACTCACGCGCATCGCCCATCCTGTCCGCGTCGCCCCGCGGAGCGCTCCGGCCCGCCGATGGCCATGTGGAGAAGTCTCCAAGGAGGCGCATCCGGGCGGTCGCCGTGGGGCGCGCCGGATGACGGCCCGTCGACCGGTCGCCGCGTGCCCGGGACCGACCGTCAGGTCGTCCCGACGACCTCGATGCGCCCCGCCAGCAGCCGGACGGCCCACGAGTGCCGGTCGGCGACGATGGCGGTCCACGGACCGGCCGGGGGCCGGACGCCGTCGATCCCCGGGCCGACGGCGACCCTGAGCACGAGCGAGGACGCACCGGCGTCCATCAGGGCCCCGACCGTCCGGGCCAGCGGGATCGCGCAGCCGTCCGCCGCCGGCGGCACGTCGACGACCGCCGGGCCGTCGACCGGCGCGGCGACCTCGTCGGGGCCGTGCACGACCACCGCGCCGGCGGGGGCCGCCGCGACGAGGTCGACGCTCCGCCGCTCGTCCGCCCACTGCAGGACGCGCGCGATCCGCAGATCGGGCTGCGCCGGGACCATGCGGACCGCTCCGGCCATCAGCACACCGGTGGTCCCGTCCACGGAGACGACGTCGCCCTCCACGAGCGGCCGACCGGACACCGTGGCGCGCCGGCCGTCCGGGTCGATCTCGATCGCCGCGGCGCCGAAGATCGTCGGGCGGGCATAGCGCTCGAGGGCCTCCGGCTCCGGCACGCTCGGGCCCGAGGTCACCAGGGCCACGCTCGCCAGCGCGCCGCGGGCGTCCCCGCGCCGCACCCGGGGCAGGATCAGCACGACGTCGGCGCCGGCCGCGGCGAGCGCGGACGCCCGTTCGGGGTGGAACGCCACCACGCCGCTCACCGCGCCGGGGGCCGCCGGATCGCCGAGCGCCAGGACCTCCACGTGCTGGTCGCGGGCGAACACCGGGGCCTGCAGCCGGACCATCACCGAGAGGGGGATCCGGGCCAGCGCCTCCGGCGTCGTGATCAGGCCGTCGTCGACGAGGTCGACCGCGATCCGGACGGCGGCGGGCCCGCTGCGCGCCGCGGGCTTCGCGCGCAGGAACCAGAGGCGTCCGGACTGCACGGCGAAGTCCACCGCGCACATGTCGCGGTAGGACGCCTCGACGAGCGGCAGCGCGGCATCCAGCTCCGCCAGCGGCGTCGACAGCCGTGCCCGCATCGCGGTCAGCGGGAGGTGGCCGGGGACCGCGTCGCCGCCCGAGGCGTGCGGGACGAAGGTCCCCGTGGCGCTCGGCGAGCCGGTGGCCGGATCCCGGGAGAACGCGACGCCCCGGCCGGAGTCGAGGTCCCGGTCCCCGTGCACCATCGCCTGGACGACGACCGCCACCCCGTGGTCGTCGGACAGCTGCGCCCGGTCCCGGTACGCGACCGCGTCCGGGCTGCTCCAGGAGGCCCGGGCCGCCACCACGGTCTCGCGCAGCTGGTCCTCGAGGTCGTCCGGGACGGGGTCGCCCAGGTCGTCGAGCAGGGCCCGCACGGCGTGCGCCGCGCCGAGCGGATCGGCGTGCCGCCCCGCCTCCCCGTCGATCTGCTCGACCGGGATCCCGCGGACCTCGCTGCCGAACGACCGCAGGAACGCCAGGTACCGCTTGCCGGCGAACGCGGGACCGGCGACCGCGGCCACGGCGGCCAGCGTCCCCTCGCCCATCCCGAGGTCGACCACCGGTCCGAGCAGACCGGGCATGTGGACCGGGGCGCTGACGCGGACCGTCAGCAGCAGGGGCATGCCCGCCTCGCCGACCTCGGCGAGCACGTCCCCGGCGAGCCCCGGGAGCCGTGCCCGGACGTCCTCCCAGACCGTCGCGGGCAGCACGTCGTCCGGCCCGCCGGAGCGATGGCTCGCGGTGCTGATGGTGAACCCCGGGGGTGTCGGCAGACCGAGCTCGCACAGGCGCGCCAGACCCGCGCCCTCGGCACCCAGGAGCGACCGGCTGCCCGGGCTGCGGTCGAACGGGAAGACCGCCGTCCCGGTGTCGTCGCGTCGCAGGCCCCGCATGGAGCGATCATGGACCGCCGCCGGGAGCGGACCCGGCCCCCGCGGCACCGGACTTGTGGGCGGCTCCAAGAGCGTCCCTCGTGGCCCACCGCCCGGCCCGGACGGGTGGTTGCATCCAGGACGGTCGGGGTCCTCCCGCCCACGCGCCGAAGGAGCACCGTGAACATCGAGCCGACCGACCGCACCCTGGACCTGCAGGGTCGCCTCCGGGAGTTCATGGACGACCGCGTCCTGCCGGCGGAGCCGGTCTACGAGGCCCAGCTCCGTGCCGCCGGCGACCCGCACCACCAACCGGCGGTCATGGAGCAGCTGAAGGAGGAGGCCCGGGACCGCGGGCTCTGGAACCTGTTCCATCCCCACGCGGACGTCCACCCGTCGGTGCCCGGTCTCTCGAACGTCGAGTACGCGCCGCTGGCCGAGATCATGGGGCGGTCGCGGATCGCCCCGGAGGCCTGCAACTGCAACGCGCCGGACACCGGCAACATGGAGGTGCTGACGCTCTTCGGGACGCCCGAGCAGCGGGAGCGCTGGCTCGACCCGCTGCTCGAGGGCTCCATCCGCTCGGCGTTCGCGATGACCGAGCCCGCGGTCGCCAGCTCCGACGCCACGAACATCGAGACACGGATCCGACGGGACGGGGACGAGTACGTCATCGACGGGCGCAAGTGGTGGACCACCGGGGCCCTGCACCCCAACCTCCGCGTCTTCATCGTGATGGGCGAGACCGATCCCGACGCCGGGCGCCACCGCCGGCAGAGCATGGTCCTGGTGCCGGCCGACACCCCGGGCGTGCGGGTGCTCCGGAGCCTCCCGGTGTTCGGGTACCAGCACCAGGAGGGCCACGGCGAGGTGCTCTTCGAGGACGTCCGCGTGCCGGTCGACCACGTCGTCGCCGAGGAGGGCGACGGCTTCCGCATCGCCCAGGCGCGACTCGGACCGGGCCGCATCCACCACGCGATGCGCACCATCGGCCTGGCGGAGCGCGCCCTCGAGCTGCTCTGCCTGCGCGCGCAGCAGCGCGTCACGTTCGGCAGGCCGGTCTCCTCCCGCGCCAACGTGCAGGACTGGATCGCCGACGCCCGCATCGACATCGAGATGATCCGGCTGCTCACGATGAAGACGGCGTGGCTCATGGACACCGTCGGCAACCAGCACGCGCGGACGGAGATCGCCGCGATCAAGGTGGCCGCCCCCGCGGTCGCGCAGCGCGTCGTCGACGCCGCGATCCAGGTGCACGGCGGCGCCGGCGTCAGCGACGACTTCCCGCTCGCCGAGATGTACGCCCACGCGCGCACGATGCGGATGGTGGACGGTCCGGACGAGGTCCATCGGATGACGATCGCCCGCGCCGAGCTGGCGCGTCACCCGCTGCCGGACGCGGCCGGCTGAGCCGGGCGGGACGACGAGGGGCCGACGCCGTCGGCCCCTCTCGCGCTTCAGGCCGGCTCCGCCGCCGCGAGCCGCTCGGCCCCGATCCGGAAGATCTCCGGGTTGCCGGAGCTCCACGTCGGGGTCAGCGTGCGCAGCGCGATCCGCCAGCGCCCGTCGACGCGGCGAAGCTCGTCGGTGTAGGAGCCGCCCACGAGGAGGTGGTCCCCGCCGTCGGCCCCGGCGATGACGTGCTGCGCCTGGAAGTAGCAGGACGCGGTGCCGACGTCGCCGTCGAGCGCGCAGGTGACGTTGCCGATGAGGTGCTGACTGGCGTCGAGGCCGGCCAGCGCGCCGCGGCACAGGGCCGCGATGGCGTCGGGTCCGCGGTTGATGCCGCCGAGCTCGCCGTAGTCGGTCGCTCCGTCCTCGGTGAAGACCTCGGCCAGGAGCTCCCAGTCCCGGGTGTCCAGGGCGGTCGCGTAGCGGTGCATCAGGTCGATCACGTCCAGTCGATCGGTGGGGTCCGTCATGGGGTCTCCTTGCGGTCGGGCGGGGCCGCGCCGGATCGGCGCGGCCCCAGGGTCTTCGGATCGGTGGTGCTGCCCCGCCGGGCTCCCCGGCGTCCGGGCCGGCCGGGCGTCGCGGGGACGCCCGGCCGGGTCCGCGGTGCCCTACGGCGTGGAGCCGGCCTTGTCGGCACCGGGCGCCAGGGCGTAGGTCACGGTCTTGCCCTTCATCTTGATGCGCGTGTCGACGTAGGCCTCGCCCCATTCGCCGACGAGGGCGTGGTCGGTCGGGCTGGACTTGACGGCGCCGTGGCTCGTCAGCAGGTCGCCGCTCTCGCTCTCGAGCTGCGCCGTGATGTTGTCGCGGGTCAGCTCCTTGCCGGCCTTCAGCACCTTGCGGGCCGCGTCGGCGAAGGTGTTGACCGCGTCGTAGCCGTAGATCGAGTAGAGCGCGAAGGGCTTGTCCGGGTACTCCGTGGTGAAGTCCTTGACGTACTTCTGGCAGAACGCCTTGATCGGGTCGTCCGCGTTCAGCTGGTCGAGGTCCGTCAGCGCGCACTTGTGCCCGCCGTAGGTCACCGTCTCGCAGTTGACGCCGCAGGCCGCGGCCAGGGCCGGGGTGGAGAGCCACTGCTCGCCGATGATCGGCTTGTCGAACATGCCGAGCTGCTTGGCGGCCTTGTAGCCGTTCGGGTTCAGCGTCTCGATGTAGTAGACGTCCGGGTTGGACGCCTTCATCTTCGTCAGCTGCGCCGTGACCTGGTCGGTCGACGCCGTGCCCGAGGACGCCTGGACCGAGGTGACCTTGCAGCCGATCTCCTTGCAGCGCGCCTCGATCGCCGGGGCCAGGCCCGTCGAGAAGTCCGCGTCGTAGTGCAGGACCGCGACCGACTTCTTCTTCAGGACGTTGGTCATGTACGAGATCGCGGAGGTCGCGTACTCCGAGCCGGCGGAGTTCTGGAACATGTACTTCTTGACCGGGTCGATGAGCTTGTCGCTGCCGCTGGCGGCGATGGCCGGCATCTTGACCTGGTCGGTCAGACCGCTGATGGCCAGCGCGCCGGCCGACCCGTTGAAGCCGCCGATGACGGCCTTGTCGCGGGCCGAGTCGCGGTAGGCCGTGGCCGCGCCCTGCGGCGTCGCCCCGGTCTCCTTGAGCACGAGCTCGATCTTCCGGCCGTCGACGCCGCCCGCGGCGTTGATCTGCTTCGCGGCGAGCTTCATCCCGTCCTGGTAGTCCGGGCCGCCCTGGGCCGCCGGCCCGATGTAGCCGGCGATCTTGATCGGCCCGGAGGACGCGCCCCCGCCGCCCGATGAACCGCCGTCGTCGCTGCTCCCACACGCGGCGGCACCGAACGACAGCACCACCACCCCACAAACCGACACCATCTGCGTCAGACGCGACATGTGCCCCACCTCTCTCCGTGTGTGTGTTCGAAACCGGCAGTGCCGTGCTCCGTGTTGGTCACTGAGGCGACTCTAGGAGGGGCCGCAGTGTGAGAACGCTCCACGTGTGCGCCGTTTCGTGGGGAGTTCCAAAACACCCACCTCTCGCCACACGTCGGCGCCTGGCTCAGGCCGCGGCCGCCTCGAAGCCCAGGTACGCCTCGCGCACGCGGGCGTCGGCCTGCAGCTCCTCCGACGTCCCCTCGATGACGACCTCGCCGCGCTGCAGCACGTACGCGCGGTCCGCCAGGGCCAGGGTCATCATCACGTTCTGCTCGACGACGAGGATCGTCACGCCCTGCTCCCGCAGCGCGCGCAGCGCGTCGAAGACCTGGGCCAGCACCGCCGGCGCCAGCCCGAGCGACGGCTCGTCGAGCAGCAGCACCTTGGGCCCGGCCATCAGGCCGCGACCGATGGCCACCATCTGCTGCTGGCCGCCGCTGAGGCTGCCGGCGATCTGGTCTGCCCGCTCCTCGAGGATCGGGAACAGCGCGTGGGCCTGCGCCAGGCGCTCCCGCACGACGCTCTTGTGCCGGCGCTCCGCGTAGGCGCCGAGCAGGAGGTTCTCGCGCACCGTCATCCCCGAGAACAGCTGACGACCCTCGGGCACCATCACCAGGCCCGATCGCGAGACGTCCTCGGGGTTGCGGCCCGCGACGTCCGCGCCGTCCAGGCGGATCGTGCCGGCGGTCGGCTTCAGCAGACCGCTGATCGTGCGCAGGAGCGTGCTCTTGCCGGCCCCGTTGCTGCCGAGGATGGCCACGATCTCGCCGTCCCGGACCTCCATGTCGAGCCCGCGCAGCACGCCGACACGGCCGTAGCCGGCGTCGAGTCCTGCGATCTCCAGCGTCCCGCTCATGCCGCCACCGTCCCCAGGTAGGCCTCGATCACCGCGGGGTCCGCGGCGACCTCCTTCGGTGTCCCGGCCGCCAGGAGGCGCCCGCGGTCGAGCACCACGACGTCGTCGGCGATGCTCATCACCATCCGCATGTCGTGCTCGACGAGGAGGACCGCGAGGCCCTCCGCCGCGATCTCGCGGATCAGCGCCGTCAGGTCGTGCGTCTCGGTGTGGTCGAGGCCGGCGGCGGGCTCGTCGAGCAGCAGGACGTCGGGCTCCGACGCCAGCGCACGGGCGACGTCGACCAGCCGCTGACTGCCGACCGGCAGCGAGGTCGCCAGCCGATCGGCCTGGTGGGCGAGGCCTACCCGCTCGAGGTGCGCCATCGCCGCGGCGTGCGACGCCCGGCGGTCGCGACGGGTGCGCGGCGTGCGCAGGGCGATCTCCAGGAACGACGCCCGGCCGAACCGGTCGCGGGCCAGCATCACCATGTCCAGCACGGTCATGCCCTCGTAGAGCTTCGGGGTCTGGAAGGTCCGGGCCAGGCCGCGCAGGGCGACCTCCTCGGCCCGCAGTCCCTCGACGCGCACGTCGGCGATCCGCACCTGACCCGCCGTCGGGATCAGCGTCCCGGCGAGCAGGTTGATGACGGTGGACTTGCCCGCACCGTTGGGGCCGATCAGGGCGGTGACGCGGCCGGGCCGCAGCTCGATCGAGACGTCGTCGACCGCGACGAACGTGCCGAAGGTGCGGCGCAGGCCCTCGGCCCGCAGGACGGGCGCGGCCGGCGGCGCCGGGGTCCCGGGTGCGACCTGCTCCACCGCGCTCATCGGGCCGCTCCGCTCGTGCCGGCCGCCGTGGGGATGTCGGCTCCCGGAGGCCCGGAGGCGGAGGTGCGCCGCCGGCGCAGGCGATCGAGCCCGCCGGTCACCGAGTCGGCCTTGAACGCCCTGGCCAGCCCGTCCTTGAAGAAGAGGACGAAGACCACGAGCAGCAGGCCGTACATGATCAGCTCCCACTGCAGCGAGGCACCCTCGAGGCCGGAGGTCGCGTGGTACCGGATCCAGTACTCGAGGCCGCCGACGACCACCGCGCCGATCAGACCGCCGTAGACGCTGCCGATGCCGCCGACGATGACGTAGGTGACGAGGCTGATGGTGAGCGTGAAGTCCCAGTTGGCCGGGGCCGCGAACTGCAGCGTGAACGCCCAGAGCCCGCCGGCCAGGCCGGCCATGCCGGCGCTCACGACGAACACCACGAGCTTCAGGCGGAAGGGGTTGATGCCCATGCTCCGGGCCCCGTCCTCGTCCTGGCCGACGGCGCGCAGCGCCTGGCCGACCCGCGAGCCGGAGATGTTCCGGGCGACCCAGAGGCAGGCGACCAGCACCACCATCGCGGCCCAGTAGAAGTCGGACGGGTCGGCCAGGTCGAGCCCGAGCACGGTGAGCGTCGGGATGCCGATGATCCCCAGCGCCCCGCCGGTCAGGCTCGTCGCCTGCGAGACGACCACGAGCAGCGACAGGTGGATCGCCAGCGTGGCGATCGCCAGGTTGAAGCCCTGCAGCCGCAGGGTCATCGCGCCGATGAGGCCGCCCCCGATCACCGAGAGGACCACGCCGGCCAGCAGCGCGGCGGTCGGGTCCCAGCCGTGCTTGGTGGTGAGGATCGCGACCGTGTAGCCGCCGACGAGCACGAACGCCGCCTGCCCGAGGCTGAACTGCCCGGCCAGGCCCATCACGAGCCCCAGGCCCGTCGCGGCGATCGCCGCGAGCACGACGAAGGTCGCCGAGGAGAGCTCCTGGCTGCCGGACTCCAGGAAGAACGGCGCCAGGGCCAGGAGCAGCAGCGCGACGACGGGGACGAGCATCGGCCAGGCGAAGCGGGGGCCGTCGGGGACGGCGTCGCCGGCGTCGGGCACCCGGCTGACCGCCCGTCGCGGACGCTTGGTGCGGCTCGTGGCGCGGGCCGCCACGATCCGGCGGATCATGCCGTCGGCGTCGAACAGGTCGCGGCCGAGGAGGTAGACGATGAGCGTCATGTAGACGATCGCGTCGCGGTACTCCGAGGAGATCACGCCGGCGCCGACGCTCTGGACGACGCCGAGGCCCAGGCCGGCCAGGACCGCCCGGCCGGGGTGCTCGAAGCCGGCGAGCGCGGCGGCGATGAAGCCGATCAGGCCCACCGTGATGCCGCTGTCCCAGGAGACGCCCGAGACCGGGACGATCATCGCGCCGAGCGTGCCGCTGATCGCGCCGGCGAGCACGAACGCCGACATCGACATGCGGCCCGTGCGGATGCCGAGCAGCCGGGCGGCGGTCGGGTTGGACGCACAGGCCCGCATCGCCTTGCCGGTGATGGTGAAGCGGAAGAGTCCGACGACGCCGATCAGGACCACGACCGTGGTGCCCCAGATGAACCAGGTCTGGTCGTCGAGGCGCGCGCCGAGGAGCCCGAACGTGCCGTCGTGGAAGGACGGGAGCGACAGCGGGTCCTTGTCCCAGATCAGGAGCGCGAGACCGCGCAGGACGATGCCGAAGCCGAGGCTGGCGATCACGAGCCCGAGCATCCCGACCCGTCTGCGGACCGGCGCGACGGTCAACCGCTCCTGCGCCAGGGCGACGAGGGCGACCGCCACGGCGGAGGTCAGGACGCCGACCAGGAGCGGCCAGCCGGCCGTCTGGGTCGCCACCATGATCATGCCGCCGACCATCACGTAATCACCCTGGGCGAAGTTGTAGACACCGGTCACGTTGGCCACGATCACGAAGCCCAACGCCACCAAGGCGAACACACACCCTGCCGACAATCCCGACAACACGTACTGCGCTAGATCGCTCATCGCCCCACCTCCGTCGCACCGACGCCGACCCCCTCACCTCCGGCGGGGGACCGACCCATTCCGCGCCGATCTTGCGCAGGGCCTCCGAGCAGGTGCGGGGGGTTTCGTCGGGTGCGTTCGTGGTTTTCTCCACAACCGGCGGAGCAGGCTCCCCAGCGGCCCCGGGACGGGGAGCAGCATCGGGCCATGATCAAGGTCTTCGCGCTCATCCCCCGTCGACCCGACGTGCCGGTCGAGGAGTTCCACGACCACTGGCGTCACCCGCACGGCGACCTCGCGCTGCGGATCACGACGATGCAGGGGTACCTGCAGAGCCACCGCCTCGCCGCCCCGGGCGGCGGCCTGGTCGACCCGCCCTACGAGGGCATCGCGGAGGTCTGGTTCGACGACCTCGCGACCGCCGCCGGCATGGGCGAGGACCCGAACTACGTCGAGGGGTGCCACGCCGACGAGCCGCTCTTCATCGACGTCGACCGACTCGCGTTCCTCATGACGGAGCCGGACGTCATCGCCCCCGGCCCCCCGGTGCCCCAGGACGCTCCGGGCGTGAAGCTGCTGCTGCTCCTGCCCGCCGACGACGACGGCGCCGGAGCGGTCGGGCCGTCGCGCGAGCAGGAGCACGAGCTCGGCGAGCGGCTCGGGGCCACCCGCCACGTGCTCTGCCGCCCGTCCTCGGAGGCGTACGCCGACGACGCACCCCCGTACGGTGGGGTCCGCGAGCTCTGGTGGCCGGATCGCCGGGCCTACGAGGCCGGGCGGGACGGCGCGCCGGACGCCTGGAAGCAGCTCGTCGGATCGACGACGGAGGCGCTGCTGGCGACGGAGCACCGGGTGCTCTGGCCGTCGGCGCGCGTCTCGGGCTGACGCCGATGCGCTCGGCTCCGCAGACGCGCCGCGTCGTCCCGCACGGTGACCCGGCGGCCTTCCGGCACGTCCTCTCCCACGTCCCCACGAGCGTCGTCGTGGTCACCGGCGTCGACGCCGACGGGGCGAGGGCCGGCATGGTCATCGGCTCGTTCACCTCGATCTCGCTGACGCCGCAGCTCGTCGGCTTCTACCCCACGCACGCCTCCACGAGCTGGCCGGCGATCCGTGGGGCCGGGCGCTTCGTCGTCAACGTCCTCGCCCAGGGCCAGGACGGGATCGCCCGCCAGTTCTCCCGCAAGGGTGGGGACAAGTTCGACGGCGTCGAGACCCACCCCGCGCCGCACTCCGGCGCGCCGATCCTGCGCGAGGGCATCGTGGCCTGGATCGACTGCGAGCTGGACCGCGAGATCGAGCTCGGCGACCACTTCCTGGCCGTCGGTCGCGTCCTGGACCTCGACGTCGTCTCCGGCGACGACCACCCCATGGTGTTCAGCCGCGGCACGTACCCGCTCCTCGGCGGGTAGGGCCGGGGAGCGGCGCCGACCGGGTGCGACGCCGGGCCCGGGTGCGGCGACGACCGGTGCCCCGCGCCTCCGGGGACTAGGCTGGTCGCGCAGGGCGGAGGCGAAGCGCGGTCGCGTCGCGTCGGGGCCGTCCCGCACGACGTGCCCAAGGAGACGATCCGGTTCCCGGATCGGACGGCCGGGGTTTCCGGTTCGTGGTCGTCCGAAGGCCCGCATGCCCGAGAGTCCCGTGGTGCCGCAGCACGACCTCCCCGACCGGGCGGCGCGGCCTCGCGGTCCCGACCCGGGCGTGGACCCGGACCCGGTCCGGTGGATGAAGATCGGCCAGCTCGCACTCCACACCGGGGTGCCGTCGGACACCCTGCGGGCCTGGGAGCGCCGCTACGCGCTGCTGCACCCCCGGCGCACGGCGGGCAACCAGCGCCTGTACTCCAACCTCGACGAGCAGCGCGTCCGGATCATGCGCGGCCACCTGGCCTTCGGGACGCCGGCCGCGCTCGCCGCGGAGCGCACCCTCGAGATCCGGATGGGGGCCACCGTCGGGACGGAGCAGGTGGTCGGGCCCGCGGAGGTCCTGGTCGCCCACCGGGACCTGCGCGAGGCGCTCGACGCGTTCGACGAGACCGCCGGGCAGCGGGTGCTGGAGCGGCTCTTCCTCGCCCACTCCCGCCTGGCGGTCCTGCGCGACGTGCTGCTGCCGTACATGTCCGACGTCGGCCGGCGTTGGACGGACGCGCACCTGACCATCGCGCAGGAGCACTTCGCGAGCTCGTTCCTCGAGGTGCGGCTGATGGCCGTCGCCCGGGGCTGGGATCGGGGATCCGGACCGCGCGCCCTGCTGGCCTGCGCGCCCGGGGAACGCCACTCGCTCGGGCTCGTCTGCTTCGGCATCGCCCTCCATCAACAGGGGTGGCGCATCGTCAACCTGGGAGCCGACACCCCGATCGAGGTCGTCGCGGACGCCGCGGAGCAGATCGACGCGGACCTCGTCGTGGTGACCGCGTCGCTGGGCGGACGTCTCGTCGACGGACCCGTCCTCCGCGGCCTGGCCGCGACACGGCGCTGCGCGATCGGCGGGTCCGGGGCGCTCGAGGGGCTCGCCGAGAGGATCGGGGCGGAGTTCCTCTCCGGCGATCCCGTCTCCGCCGCCCTCGCGCTCGGGGAGGGGCGGGGCCCACGCCCCACCGCGACCGGCGGGATCGGAGAACCTGGACAAGACGTGTACACCGCCGCCGGTTCCTCGTAGTCCGCGGGGGGGCCGTCTACGTTGGGCCGATGGTCACCTCCGAGCGCCCCTCGACGACGTCCCCCGCGGATCTGTCGTGCGTCCCCGACGACGCGCTCATGCGGCGTGCCGCGCACCACGACGCGCGGGCGTTCGAGGCGTTCTACGACCGGCACATCTCGTCGGCCTGGGCCGTGTCGTTCCGGGCGGTGGGCACCGCGCAGCGCGCCGACGACGTCTGCCAGGAGGCGTTCCTCTCGGTCTGGAGGGCCGCCGGGCGCTTCGACCCGGCGCGAGGGACCGCGCGGTCGTGGGTCCTGGCGATCGTGCGCAACCGCGCGATCGACCAGCTCCGGGTGTATCAGCGCACGACCGACCGGGATGCGCTCGACGACGCGTCCGTCGAGCTGCAGCCCACCGATCCCCTCGGCGGGACGGAGTCCTCGGCCCTGCGCAACGTCAGCTCCCTCGCCACCCGGCGGCTGCTGCACGTCCTCGACGCCGACCAGCAGCAGGTCGTCGAGCTGGCGTTCTTTCGCGGGCTCTCCCACGCGGAGATCGCGGTGCGGCTCGGGCTCCCGCTCGGCACGGTCAAGGCACGCATCCAGCGCGGCCTCGCCAGGATGCGCGCGGCCGCTGGTGGGCCCGGACCCGACACGGCGCCGGCGCAGCCGAAGGCGGCGTGACCGTCCAGGACCGGCCGCCGTCGACGACCGTGGAGATCGCCGACGGGATCGCCCGCGTCTACAAGGCGCGGTACGGGCGCGGCCCGCTGCGCATCGACGTCCACGTCGCCGGGGACGCCGTCGTCTGCGTCCTGCGCGGCGTCAACACCCCCGCCCAGAGGTCTCTCGTCGAGTACGACCACGCCGGCGTCGCCCAAGCGGTCCACGAGCGCCTGCAGACGGGCATGGCCCCGGAGATGGAGGCGGTCGTCGAGCGCGCCACGGGTCGCGCCGTGGGCGCGTACGTCCCGGGGTTCAACGCCCGGGCCGACGCCACGACGGACACCTTCCTGCTGGAGCCGGTGACCTGAGGGAGCCGCCGGGCCGCTGGAGCCGGTGACCCGCGACCGGCGTCAGGCGGTCGCGCCCGACCCCACCGCCACCGAGGCGCGCTGCAGGCGCCGACCGTCCCGCGCCAGGCGCTCGCCCTCGGCACGGATCCGCCGGTCCTCGGTCAGCGATCCCGCACACCGCGCGATCAGGGCCTGGGCCTCCTCGCACTCGCTTGCCACCGCCGCGGCGCACCGTGCGAGCTCCTCCGGCGAGGCGTGGGCCTCGGGCCGGGCGCGCAGGCGGGTCGCGAGGTCCTGCAGGTTCCGGATCACGTGGAGCAGGCGGTCGCGGATCTCCTCGGCGTCGACGTCGACGGCGGGCAGCCCGACGACCGCGTCGGCGATGTCCTGACGCGAGGCGTAGAGCCGCTGGGCGACGTCCTCGGTGATCCAGTCCGCGAACACGTGGGGCGTGAGCCGGTCGCCCGCCGCCCTCGCGTCGTCGGTCCGGCCCTGGGGGCGCTCTTCCATGGATCGACTATCTCCCCGGGGCCGCCGGCTCCGCAAGCGATCCTCAGGATCCGCTCACACCCCGCCGCTCGCCGTCCACCGCACGCGTCACCCCACGTCGGTGCCCGGAAGACCACTCGTGGCGGGGCATCGGCGACGGAGGGAGCCCATCGACGACGCGGGGCTGGACGGACGTCCTCCACGCACCGTCCAGTTCCGTTGACCAGTTTGCCCTGGACGTTCGTCCAGGCACCACGCGAATCCTCAACCCCCAGCAGGAGACCGGCCCGCCCGGCCGCCCGCGACCCCCTGAACGGCCCGGACGCGGCGCGGCGGCGGGCGTAGCTTCCGGTTATGACGACGAGGACGCAGCTCAAGGCCGGCACCCGCGTATGGCTGCCTTCGCGGACCGAGGGGTGGCCCGGCTACTACGGCACCGTCCTCTCGACCCGGGACGACGAGCGCCAGGTCGAGGTCCAGTTCGAGCAGGCCATCGGCCGCGAGTTCTCGCTCGACGAGCTCCGCGTCGTCGACTGACGGACGGCGGGGCCGGGCCCGGCCGCCGCGGTCCTCCCCGTCCCCCGCCGTCGCCGACGCCCGCGCGGCGCCCGGGACGGGACGACCCCTCCGGCCCGGGGCGCCCGGGGGTACCCTGCGCGCGATGCCCGACGAGCCGGCCACCGGGTCCACGATCCGCCGGGGCGAGGCCCGGGAGCGGATCCTGCAGGCGGCCGCCTCCGTGATCGCCCACCGCGGCGTCCGGCAGATGCGGATCGAGGACGTCGCCCGCGCGGCGGGGATCTCCAACGGGCTCCTCTACTACCACTTCGGCGACCGCTCGGGACTCGTCCGGGCGGCGCTGGAGCACGCCAACGCGCAGGCCCCGAGCACGCTGGACTCCGTCGTCGGGGACGGCACGGACGGCGTCCGCTCCCGGCTCGTCGCGGCACTCCTGGCCGAGCTCGACGAGGCCCCGCAGGTGCGCAACAACTCCGTCGTCTGGAACGAGGTCAGCGCGTCGGCGATCTTCGACCCCGCGCTCCGCGAGGCACTCGGGCGGGTGACCGACGACTGGAACGCGAAGGTCGTGCGCGCCGTCGAGGCCGCCGTGGCGGACGGCTCCGCCCGCGCACCCGGCGGCGCCGCGGACGCCGCCGAGTACCTCACGACGATGATCGAGGGCCTGAGCCTGCGCTGGCTCGCCGGCACGATGACGCTCGACCGCGCGCGGGAGCACCTGCGCGCCGCCGTCGAGCACGTCCTGCCGGGGACGGCGGAGTAACCCCGCTCCGACGCGGGCCGCCCCGGCCCGCGCGCCTTGACTTCCGCGCCTCCCGTTGGCACGCTCGACCCGTCCTGAAAAAGTTTCAGGACGGTCTCGAACCGCCGGCGGAGGTCCTCCCATGCAGCTGATCACCAACTTCGGGTCCGGCACGTCGCCGGCCCGCGTCCGGGACACCGACCGTGCGCCGCTGCGCGTCGGGGCGGTCCAGCACCACTGGGACACCGACCTCGAGCGGCACCTCGCCGGCCTCGACGAGGGGATTCGCCTCGCCGCCGAGAACGGGGCGCGGATCGTCTTCCTGCAGGAGCTGACGCTGGCGCGGTACTTCGCCGACGTCGTCCCCGACGGCGCGCCCGACGCGACGGCCGAGGACCTGCCCGGCGGCCCGACGCACGCGTTCGCCACGGCCGCCGCCGCGCGGCACGGCGTCCACGTCCACGCGTCGGTCTTCGAGCGCGCCCCCGAGGCCGACGGGCGCGGGTTCAACACGGCGTTCGTCGTCGCCCCGGACGGCACCATGGTCGCCCGGACGCGCAAGCTCCACATCCCGGTCACCGCCGGCTACTACGAGGACCGGTACTTCCGGCCCGGCCCCGCGGCCGACGACCCCTACCCCGTCCTGCGGCTCGGGCCGGACCTCGCCGACGGCCGGATCGGGCTGCCGACCTGCTGGGACCAGTGGTTCCCCGAGGTCGCACGGGCCTACTCGCTCGCGGGCGCCGAGGTCCTCGTCTACCCGACCGCCATCGGGTCCGAGCCCGACCACCCGGAGTTCGACACCCAGCCGCTGTGGCAGCAGGTCATCGTCGGCAACGGGATCGCCAACGGCACGTTCATGGTCGTCGTCAACCGCATCGGCGACGAGCGGCTGCAGCGTCCCGACGGCACGACGACGGGCAACGTCTTCTACGGGTCGTCGTTCATCTCCGACCCCTACGGCCGGGTCCTCGTGCAGGCGCCGCGCGACGAGCCGGCGGTGCTCGTCGCCGACCTCGACCTCGACCAGCGGCGCGACTGGCTCGACCTGTTCCCGTTCCTGGGCACCCGCCGTCCGGACACCTACGGCCGGCTGACCGACCCGGTGGAGGACGCGCGATGACCGGCTCCGGCCCGTCCGGGGCCTGGCGCATGCCCGCGGAGTGGTCGCCCCACGCCCGCACCTGGATGGCGTGGCCGTCGGCGGGCTACACGCTCGGCGACAGCGCGCAGGACGCCGAGCGGGCCCGGGGTGCCTGGGCCGCCGTGGCCGCCGCCGTCGTCGCGTTCGAGCCGGTGACGATGGTCGTCGACCCCGGCTCGGTCGCCGACGCCGAGCGTCACCTCCCGCCCGGCGTCGAGGTCCTCGTGACCCCGATCGACGACGCGTGGATCCGCGACAGCGGCCCGTCGTTCGTGCTCGGGGCCGACGGCCGGCTCGGGGCCGTCGACTGGGTCTTCAACGGCTGGGGCGGGCAGGCGTGGGCCTCGTGGGAGCACGACGCGCAGCTCGCCCGCACCGTCGCCGGCGCGGCGGGCGCGGAGGTCGTCGCGTCGCCGATGGTCCACGAGGGCGGCGGCATCCACGTCGACGGCGAGGGCACCGCGCTGGTCACCCGCACCGTCCAGCTCGACGAGGGCCGCAACCCCGGCTGGAGCGCCGCCGACGTCGAGGCCGAGCTCGCCCGGACCCTCGGGGTGGAGCGGGCGATCTGGCTGCCCCGCGGTCTGACCCGCGACTACGACGAGTTCGGCACCCGCGGCCACGTCGACATCGTCGCGACGTTCGCGAGCCCGGGGGTCGTCCTCGTCCACGACCAGCAGGACCCCGCGCACCCCGACCACGAGGTGAGCAGGACGACGATCGAGCAGCTCCGCGGCGAGCGCGACGCCCGCGGCCGGCTCCTCGAGGTCGTCCCGGTCCCCGCGCCGGCGTGCACCCACGACGACGACGGCCCGGTCGACTACAGCTACATCAACCACCTCGTCGTCAACGGCGGCGTCGTGCTCTGCGCCTTCGGCGAGCCCGAGGCCGACGAACGGGCCGCGGAGATCGTGCGGGGCGCCTACACGGGCCGGACCGTCGTGGGCGTGGACGCGCGCGAGCTCTTCGCGCGCGGCGGCGGCGTCCACTGCATCACCCAGCAGCAGCCGGCGGCCGGGGTCGGGCCGGGAGCGGTCACGAGCTCCGGGGCTCCCAGGTGAAGGTCCGCTTGGCGATCTCGTAGGCCAGGCCGGCCCAGAAGACGAGCGCCGCGGCCGCGGTGAGCATGTCGCCGCCGCCGCCGTCCCAGCCGCCCTGGACCAGGTGCATGATCGCGCCGCCGGGGTTGACGATCATCAGCGTCGTGGCCTCGTCGAGGGGCTTGGTGATCGTCCAGAACGCGCCGGCCAGGGCCGCGAAGAAGAGCGGCAGCGTGGTGACCTGCGCCGTCTCGGGGGTCGCGGTGACCCGGACGGTCACCAGTGCGAAGAGGGCGAAGAGCACCGCCCCGCCGACCGCGCCGGCGAGGACCAGGAGCGGGTTCTCGGGCAGGTCGGCTCCGAACGCGACGAACACGGCGCCGATCAGCACCGACTGGGCCGCCGCCAGGACGACCGTCGGCAGCAGCATCCCGGCGAGGATGGCCCACTCCCGCGTCTCGCCGCTGCGCATGCGCTTGAGCACCAGACCGGTGCGCCGCGCCGCGATCGAGGTGGTCGCCGCCATGTAGACGGTCAGGAGCAGCATGGTGAGGACCATGAGGGCGATGGTGGTGCCCGACCCGTCGCCGTAGCGCAGGCCGGAGGCGCCGTACCCCACCGCCATCAGGACCGGGATGACCAGCGCGGTCGTCGCGACCAGGCGGTTGCGGAGCAGGAGGCGGACCTCGCTGCCCGCCAGGGCGAGGATCGCCTTCGTCGTCGAGACGTTCCCGGTGGGCGGGGAGGTCGTCGGGGTCGCGGCGGGACGCATGGTCGGGTGCTCCTTCGTGGTGGTGGGTGCCTGCGTGGTGTCGTCGAGCGTCGTCCGGGTCGAGCCCCCGGTGGA
Source organism: Patulibacter sp. (assembly GCF_030655195.1). Taxonomy (GTDB): domain Bacteria; phylum Actinomycetota; class Thermoleophilia; order Solirubrobacterales; family Solirubrobacteraceae; genus Patulibacter. The sequence continues at coordinate 41,084 of NZ_JAURWA010000195.1, forward strand.
GGGGCTCATGCCTGGACCCCGGCGAACACGTCGTCCAGCGAGCTCTCGGACGCCTGGAGCCGGCCGAGCGCCAGGTCGTGGCCGTCGGCCCAGGCCAGCAGCGTCGCGAGGTCCCGCTGCAGGTGGTCGGTGGTCACGACGACCACCCCGCCGCGGGCGGCCTCGACGGTCCCGGCCAGGTCGGGCAGGGCCGGCGGCGGGTTCCGCGGGTCGTCGTCCTCGGGGAGGACGAACGAGATCGTGCCGTCGAGGCCCGCCACGAGCTGCGCCATCGTGCCCTCGCGGGCGATCCGCCCGCCGTCGAGGATCGCGATCCGGTCGGCGAGCTTCTCGGCCTCCTCCATGTAGTGCGTCGTCATCAGGACGGCGGTGCCGCCGGCGACGAGGTCGGCGATGACGTCCCACGTCCGTCGTCGCGACTGCGGGTCCAGCCCGGTCGAGGGCTCGTCGAGGAAGAGCACCTCGGGATCGCCGAGCAGCGCGATCGCCATGTCGAGGCGGCGCTGCTCACCGCCGGAGAGCTGCTTGACCTGCACGTCGCGGCGGTGCGCGAGGTCCAGGCGCTCGAGCGCGGCGTCGGGGCTGCCGGCCCGGGAGCGCAGGCGCGTCCACAGCTTCGCGGTCTCGTGGACGGTCAGCTCGCCGGCGAAGCCGCTGGACTGGAGCATGATCCCCATCCGCGGGCGGATCTCGTCGCGGTCCCTCCACGGGTCGTGGCCGAGCACCGTCACCGTCCCGCCCTGGGCCGCCCGATGCCCCTCGATGGTCTCCATCGTCGTCGTCTTGCCCGCGCCGTTGGTGCCCAGCAGGGCCACCAGCTCCCCGCGGTCGACGGTGAGGTCCACCCCGTCGACCGCCACGTGGTCGCCGTAGGCGGCACGCAGTCCCTGGACGTCGATCGCTCTGTCGTTCGTCTCCATGGACCGCACCATCGCGGCACGACGAGGGGGCCACCAGAGCCCGGTCGTCACCGGATCACGTGCACCTGTCATCCCGGGGCGGGCGAGCGTCAGGGCGCCGCTACATTGATCGTGATGGCCGCAGCCCACGCACGTCCGGACGACGCCGACGCTCCGGGTCCCGGCGGCGCGGCCACCCGGCCGCCGTCGTCCGGCCGGCCGGACGACCTGGCCCGGGTCCGCACCTTCACGCGCTGGTCGCTGATCTTCGTCGCGGTGATGACCGTGGCCCTGCCCGTCGTCGACCTCGCCGGGCGGGACCTCGCGCCGGCCGCCGTCGCCGCGGTCGCCCTGGCGCTGCTGGTCGTCGGTGCCGAGCAGCTCCGGCTCCTGCTGGGCGCGATGGACGTGGTCGACGAGCGGGAGCTCCGGCGGCCGCGCGTGCCGGCCGCCGGACTCGTCGCGCTCGCGCTGCTGGCCGTGCTCTCCTCCGGCGACGGTTCCACCGGCCAGACGTGGTGGGGGCTGCCGTTCGCCGGGCTGCTCGGCGCGGCGACGCTCTGGCTCCCCGCGCGGCGCCGCCGGGCGTTCATCGTCGCGGGCGCGGTGCTGGCCGCGGCCGTCGGCGGGGCGGCGGCCGCCGCCTCCGGGAACGACGTCCTCGGCATCCTGATCGCGACCGTCGTCGCCGTCGTGTTCATCGCCGTGGCGGACGTCCTCCAGATGTGGCTGTGGGACGTGACCGTCCGCCTCGACGAGGCCCGCTCCACCGCGGGCGAGCTCGCCGTCCTGCGCGAGCGCCTGCGCTTCGCGGCCGATCTGCACGACGTCCAGGGCCACCACCTGCAGGCGATCTCGCTGAAGGCCGAGCTGGCCCGGCGGCTCGTCGGCACCGACGACGACGGTGCGCGGCGGCACGCCGCGGACGTCCAGGACCTGACCCTCAAGGCGCTCGCGGAGACCCGGGCGCTGGTCCGGGGCTACCGCCGGGTGGGGCTCGTCACCGAGCTCGAGAACGCGGTCCAGATCCTGCGCGCCGCCGGGGTGGAGACCACGATCACCGGGACGCCCGAGCAGGTCCCCGAGCCGCTCCAGCCCCTGTTCGGCTCCCTCGTCCGCGAGGGGGCGACCAACCTGCTGCGCCACACGCAGGCCGGGCGCTGCACGCTGTCGGTCCGGGTCGAGGGCACGGACGTCGTGCTGCGGGTGCAGGACGACGGCGTCGCCCGCCCACCGGACGACGCGGAGGACGAGCCGGGCACCGGCGTGGTCGGCCTGCGCGAGCGGTTCGCGGCGGTCGGCGGGCACGTCGAGGCCGGCGCGCTGCCCGGCCGCGGGTTCGCGCTGACCGGGCGGGCGCCCCGATGATCCGTCTGCTGCTGGCCGACGACGAGGACCTGCTGCGCGACGCGCTCGCGTCGCTCCTGGGGCTCGAGGCCGACATGACCGTCGTCGCGCAGGCCGGCGACGGCGAGCAGGCCGTCGCCCTGGCCGCCGAGCACGAGCCCGACCTCGTCGTGCTGGACCTCGAGATGCCCCGGCTCGACGGCGTCGAGGCCGCCCTGCGGATCCTCGCGCACCGCACCGTGCCGATCGTGCTGGTGACGCGCCACGCGCGCCCCGGGGTCCTGCGTCGCGCGCTGGCCGGCGGGGTCCGCGGCTTCGTGCCCAAGACCACCCCGGCCGACCGACTGGCCCGGATCCTCCGCGACGTGCACGCCGGCGGCCGGTACGTCGACTCCGAGATCGCGGCCACCGCCCTGACCGAGGGCGCCTGCCCGCTCAGCGACCGCGAGCTCGAGGTGCTGCGGCTCGTCCGCGAGGGCCTGAGCGCCGGTGCGATCGCCACCGCCGCGCACCTGGCGCCGGGCACCGTGCGCAACTACCTCTCCGCGGCGATGGCGAAGCTCGGGGCCTCGTCGCGCGCCGATGCCGCACGGATCGCGTGGGAGGAGGGCTGGATCTAGGGGCGGCGACGGCGCGCGATGCGTAGACCTCCGCAGCATCACGCCGGCTCCGCCCCGATGTCCGAGCGGGCGGCCGGACCTACGCTCGGGACCCGTGCTCAGCCCCACCGTCCTCGTCCTCTACTCCAGCGTCCACGGCCACGCGCGCCGGATCGCCGAGCACGTCGCCTCCGCCGTGACGGCTGCGGGTCTGCGGGCGCGGACCGTCCCGGCGCACGACGCCCGGTCGGCGGACCCCGAGCACGCCACGGGGATCGTCGTCGTCGCACCCGTCCACCACCGCAGCCACGACGGCGACACGGTCGCGTGGATGGCGCGCCATCGGGCGGCGATCGACCGGGGGCCGACGCTCGTGCTCTCCGTCTCGCTCGCGGCCGCCGGCACGAGCGCGGGCTCGAGGTCGGAGGCACGGGCGCTCCTGGCGGAGCTCGTCCTGCGGTCGGACGTCTCCCCGGCCATCGCGGCGAGCATCGGGGGCGCGGTGGACCACGACGGCACCCCGCCGTTCGCCCGGGCGGGGCTGCGCGAGGAAGCCGCGCGGCACGGCCTCGACGCCGCCGCCGGGCACGACACCGACTTCACGGACTGGGAGGCCCTCGCCAAGCTCGAGCAGCGCTTCCTCGCTCTGCTCACGGATCCCGCCGGCGCCGCCGGGAGGCAGCACGTCGTGGCCCCGTCCGTCCCGGCGTCCCCGCGGACCGTGCAGCACTCCCCCGCCTCGCTGCTGACGCACCGCCCCGCAGGCCGCACCGTCCCGGGCACCTCCGCCCCGGACGGCCCGGCCGTGCCGTCCGGGCGCGACCCGTCAGGGCGATGACGCACCCCGGCACCGGGGCGGCGTCGGTGCCGGCCCTCGTCGCCCGCCTGCGCGCGCTCGCGCCCCGGGCCTCCGACTACGACGGCCTGCGGTCCCGCGGATGGACCGGCGACCTGGTCGCCGGCGTCACGGTCGCGGTCGTCGCGCTGCCCCTGGCGCTGGCCTTCGGCGCGGCGTCCGGGGTCGGCGCGACCGCCGGGCTCGTGACCGCCGTGGTCGCGGGGACGCTGGCGGCGGTCTTCGGCGGGTCGTCGGTCCAGGTCTCGGGCCCGACCGGCGCGATGACCGTCGTCCTCGTGCCGCTCGTCGCCGCCCACGGCGTCGGCGTCGTCCCCGCGGTCGCCCTGCTGGCGGGCGTCTTCGTCGTCCTCGCGGGGGTCCTGGGGCTCGGACGGCTCGTCGCCTTCATCCCGTGGCCGGTCGTCGAGGGCTTCACCCTCGGCATCGCCGTGGTCATCGCCGCGCAGCAGGTGCCCTCCGCCCTGGGCGTCGAGAAGCCCGACGGCGAGAACGCGGCGCTCGTCGCGGGGCGGGCGATCGGCCGGTTCGCCGAGCACCCCGACGTCGGCGTCGTCGGCCTGCTCGTAATCGCCGCCGGCCTGACGGCCCTGCTGCCCCGTCTGCACCGGGCGCTGCCGGCGAGCCTCGTCGCGATCGTCGTCGCGACCCTGCTCGCCGGGGTCCTGGGCCTCGACGTCGCGCGCATCGGCGCACTGCCCAGCAGTCTGCCGACCCCCGCCCTGCCCGACCTGACCGGGCTCGGCGGGCTCGTCGTACCGGCACTCGTCGTCGCCGCACTGGCCGCGCTGGAGAGCCTGCTCTCCGCCGAGGTCGCCGACGGCATGAGCGACCGCGAGCGCCACGACCCCGACCGCGAGCTCGTCGGCCAGGGCGTCGCGAACGTCGGGTCGGCGTTCTTCGGCGGCCTGCCCGCGACGGGGGCGCTCGCCCGGACGGCGGTCAACGTCCGCTCGGGCGCCCGCACGCGGGCCGCCGCGGTCGTCCACGCCCTCGTGCTGCTGGCCCTGATGGCGGCGGCGTCGGGCGTCGTCGCCCGGATCCCCCTCGTCGCGCTCGCCGGCGTGCTGCTCGTGACGGCGTGGCGGATGGTCGAGCGGCACACGGTCGCGGCCGTCCTGCGCTCCACCCGCACCGACGCCGCGGTCTTCGTGCTGACCGCCGGGGCCACCGTGGTCTTCGACCTCGTCACCGCCGTCGAGCTCGGCATCGCGGTCGCCGTGCTGGTCGCCGTCGTCAAGCTGGCCGGGACCGCGCAGGCGGTGCGGGTGGAGCAGGACTTCGGCGTGGACGACGAGACGGAGCGCGAGCTCCTCCGCCGCCACGTCCTCGTCTACCGGCTCGACGGGCCGCTGTTCTTCGCCGTCGCCGCCCGGTTCCTGCGGGAGCTGACCGCCACGACCGACGTCCGCGTCGTCGTCCTGCGGCTCGGCGACCTGGCGATGCTGGACGCCACCGGCGCGCGGGCCCTCGGGGCGATCGTGCAGGAGCTGCACGACCGCGACATCGAGGTGCTGCTGAAGGTCGCGGACCCGGCACACGCCGGCCTGCTGCGCACCGTCGGCGCGCTGGAGGACGTCGAGCGCACGGGGCACGTCTTCGCGGAGCTGGAGCCGGCCCTGCGGCTCGCGCGGCTCCTCGCGCGCCCCGCTGATCCGCCGGGCCCGGGGGCCGCGCCGACCGCGGGGGCCGCCACCGCCTGAGCGGGTCCGAGCAGGACCGGGCGACTACCGAGCCGCGGCCACACCGTCCGGGAGCCCCGGACCGGCCGCGGTCGTTGCCGACAACGCGCCCCGCACCAGCTCTCGCACCTCGTCGTAGCTGGGGTCCGGGGCCGCGGCACGCGCACGGTGGTCGTCGATGTCGGCCCGCTTGACCACCAGCGCGAGGTCCCGCGCGGGACCGGCAGGGGCGGCGATCACCCGACGGGTGTGGTCGAGGAGGCGCTCCCCGGTGGTCTTCGTGAGGAGCACGAGGGCTTCGCGCTCCTCGGCCGTCAGGTGCAGCCGGACGGCGACCTGGTCCGGTGTCCCGCCGTCCCGTTCGCAGACGTCGTGGACGAGCGCCACCGTCCGCGCAGCCGGCGGCACGGACGCCGCGACCCGGAGGACGTGGTCGAGCATGTGGCCGCCCAGGCGGTCCATCTGACCGTCGTGGACCTGACCCGCCAGCCGACGCGCGCGCCGGTCGGACGGCGACGGCGGAACGTCCGACCACCGCGCCGGGACGTCGGCAGGGGCCGCCGGCGCGGTGACCGCTCGGCGGTCGGTGGTCCTCATCGGTGGTCCTCGGTCGGGGCGATGCAGCCGACTGTCGCGATCGCGACCCGGCCGGGCATCGGGGCCTTCCACGGCCCGTCCTCCGGGGTTGTCCGCAGCGCGCCGGGGGCTCCGCCCCCATGCGCGGGCCGTCAGCCGCTCCTACGCTCGGTCCATGACCACGATCGCGCCCCTGACCTCCCTCTCCCACCGCGCCAAGCAGGTCGAGGACGCCGCCAACGGGGCGGCGTCGCGCACCCGCGGCGAGCTCGCCGAGCAGGTGTCGCACGCCCGCGACGCGGCGCACCACGGAGCGTCCGGCCTGCAGGCCGGCGCCGCCGTCGTCCGCGACGACGTCTCCGCCTGGTGGGGTGACCTGCACCGGAGCTGGAGCACCAACGTCGCGCGCATCCGCAGGACCGAGGACCACGCGAAGGCCGACCACGACGCCCAGCGCGCGGAGGCCCGCGCCGACCGCGCCGGCGCCGACGCCGACGCCGCTCTCGCCCTGGCCTACGCCGCGCTGGACGAGGCCGAGTACGCCCTCCTGGACTCGTCGCTGGCCCGCATGGACGCACGCGACGCGCGCGACGCCGTCTGACCCGCGGCGGCCCGGCACGGCGATCGGCGGTCCCGGTGGCCGACGTGCGGGGAACTCCCCGCGCTCAGTCAGCCGCGAGCGTCACGGCCCGCGGCGCCAGCGCGGCCTCCTCGGGCCGATGGGCGACGATCAGCGCCGCGCGACCGGGGACGGCGTCGAGGACCGCCCGGAGGGCCTCCACCGCCTCCGCGGGCGGCAGGTGGCTGGCCGGCTCGTCCAGCAGGACGAGCGCGTGGCCGCGGGCCAGCACCCCGCGGGCCAGGCCGATCCGCTGGCGCTCGCCGCCCGAGCACCGGGCCCCGCGATCGCCCAGCGGCGTGTCGAGGCCGTCCTCCAGACCGGCGAGCCAGGCCCCCGCCCCCACGGCGCGCAGCGCCGCGACCAGCTCGTCGTCGCCGGCGTCGGGTCGGGCGAGGACGAGGTTCGCCCGCAGGCTCGCGTCGAAGACGTAGGGGTCCTGCGGCAGACCGAGCACCGTCCGGCGGAGCGCACGGCCGTCGGCGGTGCGCAGGTCGCAGCCGCCGACGGAGGCCTCGCCGGTCCACTCCCCGGGGTCGACGAACCCGACCAGGAGGTCCACGATCGTGCTCTTGCCCACGCCGCTGGGCCCGACGAGCGCGACGCGCTCCCCCGCGCCGACGGTCATCGACGTGCCGCGTAGGACGGTCCGACCGCCACGACGGACCGCGACGTCGCGGAGCCGGACGACCCCGCCGTCGGGGCGTCCGGTGCCGTCCTCCGGCCGTGCCGCCCCACCGGTCGCCGGCGCCGCGGCCAGGCGCTCGACGCGGCGGACCGCGTCGGTGCTGTCGTGCAGCTCGCGGGCCGCCTGCGGCAGCCCGGTCAACGCCTCGCCCAGCCCGAGTGCCAGGAGCGCGAGGAGCCCGACGGAGGTCGGACCGATGCGCCCGTCGGCGCGCGCGAGCAGCGCGACCGCGACGACCGCGACGGTGCCCAGACCGGCCACCGCCACCGCGGTCGCCCCGACGAGGGCGTCGCGGGTGGCGACGCGCAGCTCCAGCGCCGTGAGGCGGTCGGACGCGCTCGCGACGCGCTCGGCGTGCCGGTCAGCGGCGCCCGACATCACGATCTCCGGGGCCGCGTCGAGCGTCGTCGCGACGTCCCGGACGACCCGGGCGCGCAGCGGGGCCAGGCGGGCGGCGGTCCCGCGGGCCGCACGGCGGGCGACCGCGGGGACGACCGCCCCGAGGAGGACCGCGACGACGAGCACGACGACCGCCGCGGCCGGCAGCACGAGTGCGGCCGCGACCACGCCCGCGACGGTGACGAGCAGGCCCGCGGCGAGCGGGGCCAGCGAGCGGAGGAAGACGTCCTGGACGCGGTCGACGTCGGCGACGATCCCGTCGAGGAGCTCGGCGCTGGAGCGGCCGCCGACCGCGCCGGGGATCCGGGGGACGAGCGCGGCGAAGGTCCCCGCCCGCAGGCGGGTCAGCGTGCCGAGGACGGCGTCGTGCCCGACGAGCCGCTCCGCGTACCGCGAGACGGCACGCAGGACGCCGAGGCCCCGCACGCAGACGATCGCGACCGTCAGCGACAGGACCGGCGGCTGCTCCGCGGCACGCGCGATGAGGTAGCCCGACAGGGCCAGGAGCGCGGTGCCCGCCAGGCTGGAGACCGCCCCCAGCGCGGCGGCCCCCGCAAGCCGGCGCCGCTCGTCGGGCGAGGCGATCCGGACCGCGCGTCGGACGGTGGCGAGGGTGCCCTCGCGGGCGACGGTGCTCACGCCCGGGCCCCCGCCGTCGCGGGCACCGCGGCCGGGAGACCGGGCGGCGGATCCCCGACCGGCCCGACCGGCCCGTCGCGCCGCCCGTCCCGGAGCGCGACGACCTCGTCCGCCAGGCTCAGCGGTGCCGAGTCGTGGGTGCAGAGGACGGCGGTCCGACCGCGCAGCAGGTGCTCCAGGGCGTCGACGACCCCGGCCGCGGTGACCGCGTCGAGGTTGGCCGTCGGCTCGTCGACGAGGACCAGGCGGGGGCGGCTCGCGATCGCGCGGGCGATCGCCACCCGGCGCCGCTCACCGGCCGAGAGCGGCAGCCCGCCGTCACCGACGACGGTGTCCAGTCCGTGCGGCAGCGCCCGCAGGAGCGGCCCGAGTCCCACCGCCCGGAGCGCCTCCCCGAGCGCGGCGTCGTCGGCGTCCGCGCCGAGAGCGACGTTCTCGCGCAGCGTGCCCGGGAGCAGGACGGGGTGCTGGGGGATCCAGGCGACGCCCGCCCGCCAGCCGTCGAGGTCCGCGTCGGCCAGGGCGACGTCGCCGCAGCCGACGGTCCCCCCGTCGGGGCCGCGCAGGCCGGCCAGCAGGCGCAGGACCGTCGTCTTGCCGGAGCCGGGCGGGCCGACGAGCGCGGTCGTGCGACCCGCCGCCACGTGCAGGTCGAGGCCGTCGAGCGCCGGGCGCTCGCGGCCCGGGGCGGCCACCCGGACGCCGCGCAGGACCAGCGCCTCGCGGGCCGGATCGGGCAGCGGTCCGTCGGGCTCGCCGGTGGGGACGAGGTGGTCGCGGTCGCCGCCCTCGACCAGCGCCCGCAGGACGGGCTCCGCCTCGGCCGCCGCGTGGTACTCCGCGCCCAGGCGGCGCAGCGGGGCGAAGACCTCCGGGGCGAGGACCAGCGCGGCGATCGCGGGCGCGAACGCCATGTCGCCCGCGGCCAGTCGGATGCCGCAGGCGACGGCCACCAGCGCGGTGCCGAGCATCGCCACGAACTCGAGCACGAAGCCCGAGAGGAACGCGGCGCGCAGGACGGCCATGGTGCCGCGGCGGTAGGACTCGCCCGCGACGCGCACCTGCCGGATCTGCACGTCCTCCCGACCGAACGCCCGCAGCACGGGGAGGCCCCGGAGCACGTCGAGCAGATGCCCGTCGAGCAGCCCGAGCGCGGCGGTGCGGTGCTCGGCGGCGTCGCGGGCCTGCAGGCCGACCAGGGCGAGGAAGAGGATCACGATCGGGACGGCGACGGCCAGGAGCGCGGCCGACAGCGGGTCGAAGGCGGCGACCGCGGCGAGCGCGAGGATCGGCCCGACCCCGGCGACGGCGCGCTGGGGCACGTAGCGGCCGGCGTAGTCCGCCAGCGCGCCGGCGCCGTGGACGCTGGTCGCCGCCAGGGCGCCGGGCCGGGCGGCACCCGAGGACGCGGAGGCGAGGGTCATGACCACGACGCGTCGCCGCAGCGCCGCGACCGCGCGGTGCCCGGTGCGGCGGCCGTCGATCTCCGCGGCCGCCCCGAGGGCGGCCCGCAGCAGCACCGCGACGGCCAGCGCTCCGAGGGTCCGGACGGCGTCGTCGGTCCGCGGCACGCCCTCCACCCCGATCGCGATGGCGTGCGCCAGGAGGACGGCGCCGGCCAGGGTGCACGCCGTCGCGGCCACGCCGAGCGCGGCCGTGCGCCGGGTCAGCGGCCGCAGCTCCGGGGCGAGGACCGTGAGGTCGCGGCGCCCGCGACCGCGGCGCGGCTCGGCGGCCATCTCAGGCGTCCTCGGCGGCGCGCCGCCGCTGCAGGGCGTCCAGCGGGCTCGCCGCCGTCGAGAACCCGTCGGCGGCGACCCGGTGGCGGAAGATCCAGTAGGACCACCCCTGGTAGAGGAAGACGATCGGTGCCATGACGACCGCCACCCAGGTCATGACCTTCAGCGTGTAGGGCGAGGACGCGGCGCTCGCGACGCTGAGCGTGCCGGCCGGGTCGTCGGTCGAGGGCAGCACGTTCGGCCACAGCTGGGCGAACAGCAGCACCGCGGCGCCGAGGATCGTCACGACCGTCCCGGCGAACGCGGCGGACTCGTGCCCGCGCAGGAGCGCCGCTCCGCCGGCGAGCAGGCCGGCGACGGCGACGGCGACCCCGACGGCTCCGACGACGGACGCGCCGCCGCCCTGACCGAACAGCGACCACAGCCCGAAGGCCCCCACGAGCACCGTCGCGACCGGCCACGCCCGAAGCGCCAGCCGACGGCTGCGCTGGCGCAGCGCCCCCTCGGTCCGGACCCCGAGGAACGTCGCGCCGTGGAGCACGAAGAGCGAGAGGATCGCGACGACGCCGAGCAACGCATAGGGGCTCAGCAGGTCGAGGAGGGTCCCCGTGAAGTCGCTGTTGGCGTCGAGCGGGATCCCGCGCACGACGTCGGCGAGCGCGGCGGCGACCATCGCCGGGGCGAGCACCGAGCAGCCGACCAGGACGCGGTCCCAGCGCGTGGTCCAGACGATGTCGTCCTCGTGCTTGCGGCGGTACTCGATGGCGAGCACGCGCAGGATCAGCGCGACGAGCAGGATCAGCAGCGGCAGGTACAGCGCGCTGAACATCGACGCGTACCAGTTGGGGAACGCCGCGAACATCGAGGCGCCGGCGACGATCAGCCAGACCTCGTTGCCGTCCCAGACGGGCCCGAAGGTGCGGACCATCTGGTCGCGCTCCCCCGGGGTCTTCGCCAGGACGAACAGGAGCATGCCGACGCCGAAGTCGAAGCCCTCGAGGACGAGGTAGCCGGCCCAGAAGGCGGCGATGAGGAGGAACCAGACGGTGGGGAGGTCCATGAGCGTGTGCCGGATCGATTCGCGGTCGGAGGTCAGTAGACGAGGAGCGGCACGTGCGGGTGCTCGTGGTCCTCGTCGTGGTCGTGGTCGTCCAGCTCGTCCCGCTCCGGCGTCGGTGCGTCGCCGTTCCCGGAGGCCGCCGGCGGCCGGTCGCCACCCTCGGGGCCCTTCCGGGCGAGCGTCGTGAACAGCCGGAACTCGATCGCGCCGATCGCGACGTAGAGCACGATGAACACGCCCAGCGAGATCGCGATGGTCGAGACCCCGATCTTCGACACGGCGTCCTGGGTCTTCAGCAGGCCGGTGACGACCCACGGCTGGCGGCCGACCTCGGTGAACATCCAGCCGGCGGCGTGACCGAGGAAGCCCGCGGCGAGCGTCCCGAGCGCCAGGCGCCGGAACCACGTGCGCGTGGCGAGCCGCTCGATCCGTCCGGGCGCCCGGCGCATCAGCAGCAGCCCGACGACGGCGACCCCGAGCATCCAGAAGCCGAGCCCCATCATCAGACGGAAGGTCCAGTAGGTGACGCCGACGATCGGGTAGTACTCGGCCTCCGCGGGGTCGCGGCCCTGCGCCCGCTCGTAGGGCGCGAACCGACGCACGTCCTGCGCCTGCAGGTCGTCGATGCCCTCGACCGTCCCGTTGAAGCTGTTGGTCGCGAGGAACGAGGTCAGCCCCGGGATCTTCAGCTCGAACGACGGGCGGTCGGGCTTCTTCTCCAGCGGGGCGATCGTCATCAGGGACAGCGGGGCGCTCTTCTCCGTGGTGTAGAGCGCCTCGGCCGCGGCCATCTTCATCGGCTGCTTCTCGGTCATGTACTGCCCGAAGAAGTGGCCGACGACGATCGTCAGGAGCGAGGCGACGAGCATGCCCTTCAGACCCCAGGACAGCGAGCGGCGGAAGAACGCGGTCTCGTGTCCGGCTCGGCGTCCGAGGTGCCAGATCGAGATGCCGGCCATCAGCCCGGCGGCGGTCAGGACCGCGGCGGGGATCGTGTGGAGGTACGCGAAGACGGCGTTGCCGCTGGAGAGCACCGCCCAGATCGAGGTCAGGGCGGCGTTGCCGGTCTCCGGGTCGATGCGGTAGCCGACGGGGTGCTGCATCCAGGCGTTCGCCGCGAGGATGAAGTAGGCGGAGAGGTTCGTGCCGACGAAGACGAGCCAGATCGACGCGAGATGGAGCTTCTTCGGCAGGTGGTCCCAACCGAAGATCCAGATCCCCAGGAACGTCGACTCGAGGAAGAACGCGGCCAGGCCCTCCATGGCCAGCGGCGCGCCGAAGACGTCGCCGACGTAGCGCGAGTATGCGCTCCACGCCATGCCGAACTGGAACTCCTGCACCAGGCCGGTCGCGATGCCGATCGCGAAGTTGATCAGCAGCAGCTTGCCCCAGAACCGCGTCATCCGCCGGTACTGGTCGTCGCCTGAACGCACCCACCGCGTCTGCATCAGCGCGACGAGGCCCGACAGGCCGATCGTCAGCGGGACGAAGATGAAGTGGAAGACGGTGGTGAAGGCGAACTGCCAGCGTGCGAGCTCGAGGAGCATGGGGTCGTTTCGCGCCGAGGAGAGAGGGAGGGACGACCGATCTCCGGCCGCCCCGCCACGCTACGAAGCCCCTCTCCGCCGCTCATCCGTGCGGAATCCGCGACCGGCTGCGGACGACTACGGAGCGGCGACCGCGCCCACGCCGGCGACGGCCTCGGGGCGCAGCGGCGCCGGCTGGAGCCGGAACACCGTCCGCGCCGCACCGGCCGTCCCGTCGAGGACCGCGGCGATCGCCTCGTTCACGTCCTCCAGCCGGGCCTCGGTCCGCTCGACCCGCGTGAGTCCGCGGCGGTGCAGCTCGAAGACGTCGACGACGTCCTGGTGCGTCCCGACGATCGACCCCTTGATGGTCAGGCCGCCGACGACGGTCTCGAAGATCGGGACGCCCATCTCGTTCTCCGCCGGCATGCCGACGCAGACGAGCGTGCCGCCGCGCGACAGCGACCCGAGGGCCTGCTCGAACGCACGTGGACTGACGGCCGTCGCGATCGCCGCGTCGGCCCCGCCGAGGGCCTGGATCACGGCGACCGGGTCCTGCTCGAGCGGGTTGACGACGTGGTCGGCGCCGAGGGCGGTGGCGGTCGCCAGCCGCTCCGGGTTGATGTCCACCGCGATCACCTCGGCGCCGGTGATCCGCGCGTACTGCACCGCCAGGTGGCCCAGACCGCCGACGCCGAAGACGACGACCCGGCTCGACGACGTGCAGCCGGACTCCTTGACCGCCTTGTAGGTCGTGACGCCCGCGCAGGTCAGCGGTGCGGCGTCCGCCGGGTCGATGCCGTCGGGGACCCGGACGACGTGGCGCGACCAGCCCACGACGTACTCGGCGAGCCCGCCGTCGACGGAGTAGCCCGTGTTCTCCTGGGACGCGCAGAGCGTCTCGCGACCGGAGTTGCAGTACCGGCAGTCGCCGCAGGCGTAGCCGAGCCACGGCACCGCGACGCGCATCCCGAGCTCGAGGCCGTGGGCGTTGCCCAGCCCGAGCTGCTCGACCAGGCCGACGGCCTCGTGGCCGGGCACGAACGGCGGCGACGGCTTGGCCGGCCAGTCGCCGTGGGCGGCGTGGATGTCGGTGTGGCAGAGCCCGGACGCTTCGACGCGGACCAGGACCTGCTCGGGCCCGGGCCGCGGCACGGGGATCTCGTCGATCGTGAGCGGGTCGGTGAACTGGTGGACGACGGCGGCCTTCATGGCGTGCTCCTCGGGTGGTCCCGACGGGACGCCGGGCCCGTCCACCTTCACCCGCGGCTCCCGGCGCGTCATCGGGAGGGACCCCGGCGGGGACCGCGTAGTTCGTCCCCCGCGTGGACCTCCTCGGGACGACCGGACCCCGGACGGGAAGACCGGACCCCGGACGAGCACCGCGGACGGACCACGGTCCCCGTCGCGTACTCCGCCGCAGCCGGCCCGCCACGGTTCCGCGATGTGCCCGGGAGGCACGCATGGTCCGCTGGAGGAACTCCGAACATCGACCCGAGGACCCTCCATGGCCACCACCCTCAAGACCCCGACCGCCTTCCCCGAGCCCGGCTCCGCCGACAGCCCGGTGACCGTCCTGCCGCAGTACGGCAATTTCATCGGCGGCGCGTTCGTGCCCCCGGTCGAGGGCCGCTACCGCGACAATCGCACCCCGGTCACCGGCGAGGTCTTCTGCCGGGTCGCCGAATCGACTCCCGCCGACCTCGAGCTGGCGCTCGACGCCGCCCACGCCGCCAAGGACGACTGGGCCGCCCGCTCGCCGACCGAGCGCGCCGCCGTCCTGAACGCGATCGCCGACGCGATCGAGGACCACCTGGAGCTGCTCGCCGTCGCCGAGAGCTGGGACAACGGCAAGCCCGTCCGGGAGACGCTCGCCGCCGACCTGCCTCTGGCGATCGACCACTTCCGCTACTTCGCCGGGGCCGTCCGCGCCGAGGAGGGCCGGATCACCGAGATCGACGCGGAGACCTACGCCTACCACTTCCAGGAGCCGCTGGGCGTCGTCGGCCAGATCATCCCGTTCAACTTCCCGCTGCTGATGGCCGCCTGGAAGATCGCCCCGGCGCTCGCCGCCGGCAACTGCACCGTCGTCAAGCCCGCCAGCCCGACGCCGTGGTCGATCCTCAAGCTCTGCGAGGTCATCCAGGACATCGTGCCCAAGGGCGTCATCAACGTGGTGAACGGCCCGGGCGGCCGGATCGGCAAGGCGCTGGCGACGAACCCGCGCATCGCCAAGGTGTCGTTCACGGGGTCCACCGAGATCGGTCGGCAGATCATGGGCTACGCCGCCGAGAGCCTGATCCCCTCGACGACCGAGCTCGGCGGGAAGTCCCCGAACGTCTTCTTCGCCGACGTGATGGACGAGGACGACGCGTTCCTCGACAAGGCGGTCGAGGGCCTCGTGATGTTCGCCTTCAACAAGGGCGAGGTCTGCACCTCCCCCACCCGCGCGCTGGTCCAGGCGTCGATCTACGACCGCTTCATGGAGCGCTGCATCGCCCGCCTCGCCGTCCTGCGCCAGGGCGACCCGCTGGACCCGGCGACGCAGGTCGGCCCGCAGGTCTCCGCGCACCAGCGGGACACGATCGAGGGGTACGTCGCGATCGGCCGCGAGGAGGGTGCTGAGGTCCTGATCGGCGGCGACCGCCCGCAGTTCGGCGACCGCCTCGACGGTGGCTCCTTCTACGAGCCCACGGTGCTCCGGGGCCACAACGCGATGCGCGTCTTCCAGGAGGAGATCTTCGGCCCCGTCCTGGCCGTCACGACGTTCGAGGACGAGGCCGAGGCGGTAGCGATCGCCAACGACACGATGTACGGCCTGGGCGCCGGCGTCTGGACCCGCGACGGCTCGCGCGCGTTCCGCGTCGGGCGCGCGATCAAGGCCGGCCGCGTGTGGACCAACTGCTACCACCTCTACCCCGCCGGAGCCGCGTTCGGCGGCTACAAGGCCTCCGGCGTCGGCCGCGAGAACCACCGGATGATGCTCGACCACTACACGCAGACGAAGTGCCTGCTGGTCAGCTACGACCCGAACCCGCAGGGGCTGTTCTAGCCCCGACGGACCGCGCCCTCGCACCGACCCGGGCCGCGGCGGACGAGCGGCCCACGAGGACGGATCCATGGCCCTCGCTCAATCCCCGACGGGGGCGGTGCGCAGCGCGGCGACGACGTCGAGGGTCGAGACGATCCCGACAGGACGCTCGTCGTCGGTGACGACGGCGTGCGACGTCCCGTTCTCGGCGAGCGCGACGGCGATCACCAGCAGGTCGTCCTCCGCGTCGACGCAGAGCACCGGCGACCGGGCGATGCCGCCGGCGGTCGTGCCGCTGCCGGTGATCGCGCCGCGGACGAGGTCGAGGTCGGAGACCACCGACCAGACGAGACGGTCGCCGGAAGCGTCGTGGACGATGCCGTCGACGAGGAGGCAGTGGATCCGCTGGTCGGCCATCGCCGCGGCGACCTCGGCCAGCGGCGTCGACGGATCGCACGACGTGATCGGTGAGTGCATGACGTCGCGGGCGAACGTCGCGGCCAGGGAGCGGGTGAGGATCGTGGTCATCGCTCGACCGTACGGACGGGCCGTGGCGTCGCCATCCGCGAACACCCACCGCCGCGCGGGACGTTCTACGGAGTCGCCCGGGGCGTCCCAGCGCCAGATCCGCCAGATCGTGCGGGACGAGGCGATCATGACGGCCGACGTAGGGCGGCCCGGGCGACGTGGTCGGGGGTGCTCCTCGGGGCGTCAGACCCCGGTCCCCACGAGCGCCCCGATGCCGGAGGTGACCGCCATCGCGACGACGCCCCAGAGCACGACGCGGACGGTCGCCGGACGCACCGGCGCGCCGCCCAGGCGCGCGCCGGCGGTGCCGAGGGCCGCGAGGGCGACCAGGGTGACCGCGACGATCGTGACGGTGCGCGCGCCACCGGTGAGCAGGGCCGCCGCCAGCAGCGGCAGCGCAGCACCCGACGCGAAAGAGACCGCGGAGGACCACGCGGCCTGCAGCGGCCGCGCCCGGCGCTCCTCCTCGAGGCCGAGCTCGTCGCGCACGTGGGCGGCGAGGGCGTCGCGGTCGGTCAGGGACTGCGCCACCTGCAGCGCCAGGTCCGCCGAGAGCCCGCGGCCCTCGTAGATCCTCGCGAGCTCACGCAGCTCGCCCTCGGGGTCCGTGCGCAGCTCGCGCTGTTCGAGCCGGACGTCGGCGGCCTCCGTGTCGCGCTGCGAGCTGACGGAGACGTACTCCCCGGCGGCCATCGACAGCGCCCCGCCGACGAGACCCGCGACCCCGGCCGTCACCACGGCGCCGCTCGATGCACCGGAGCCCGCCACGCCGAGCACGAGGCTCGAGGTCGAGACGATCCCGTCGTTGGCGCCGAGGACCGCCGCGCGGAGCCAGCCGGCGCGGTGGCTGAGGTGGCGCTCGGCGAGGATCGCGGCGTCGGGCATCGAGGCGAGGCTACGCCCTCCCGCGTGGGCACCATCGTCGCGCCCCGCCGGCGCGCGCGCCGGCGACCCGGCGGCCCGTCCGGCGACGACGGCCCGCCCGGCGGACGTTGCGGGCAACTACCGGGGCGGCCGTCGGTCCCTCCCCGATGGTCCGCGGGGACGGCGGTCGTAGCGTCCCTGCGGACCGGAACCGCCACCCCAGGACCACCATGCGCTCGCAGATCATCGTCGGATACACCGACACCGAGGGAGGCCGGGACGCGCTCGAGCTCGCCCTGACGCTCGCCGAGGCCGACGATGGGCGGGCGGCGCTCACGGTCGCGTCGATCTGGCCGGTGAACCCCCACGAGATGGTCCAGCCCGGCGTGCACATCGCCTACGAGCGGGCGCTCGCCGCGGACGCGGAGAGCCGGCTCCAAGGCGCACGGGACCACTGCGGTGACCGCGAGGACGTCTCGTTCGTCGCCCGCGGCGGGACCTCCCCCGCCCACGGTCTGCAGCTCATCGCCCAGGAGCTCGGGGCCGAACTGATCGTGGTCGGGCGCAGCCACACCGGCCCGGTCGGGCGCGCGTTCGTCGGCAGCGTCACGGAGCAGACCCTGCACGGCGCGGCGTGCGCCGTCGCCGTCGCGCCGAAGGGCTACGCCGGCACCGAACACCGCGTGGCGCTGGTCGCGGTCGCCTACGACGGGTCCCCAGAGAGCGAGCACGCGCTCGCCCACGCCCTCCGGATCGCGAGGGACCGGGGCGCGGCGCTGCGGCTCGTGCGCGTCGTCGAACCCATGCCGGTCGCCTACGGCGGGATGGTCGATCCCTACCCGTTCGCCCTCCGGCACTCCGACGTCGAGGACCAGCTGCACGCCGTCGTCGAGCGCATCGACGGCGTCCCCGTCACGACCGCGATGGTCGACGGCACCGCGGCCCACGCCCTCGCGGAGCAGGCCGCCGACGCGGACCTCCTCGTCACGGGCTCCCGCGACTTCGGGCCCGTCGGCCGGATCCTCCTCGGGGGCACGAGCTCCCGGCTGTCCCGCCACTGCGCCTGCCCGTTGCTCGTCGTCCCGCGGTCGACCGCCGACGCGGTCGCGCCGGCCTTGGCGGCCGACGCCGCGGTGGCCGCGCCCTGACCGGCCGCGACGTGCGGACAAGTACCCGCGGGGTCGGGGCTCGGCCCCGATGGCGGGGCCGCCGGCCGCTGCGATCGTCGGGGACGACCGGATCCCGAGCACCGAGCGACCCATGAGCACGACCGACGAGACCACCCGCACGCTCCCCCCGGAGCAGCAGAACGCGACCGTCGCGGTCTACGCGGACCTGCAGCACGCCGAGGACGGCGTGCGCGCCCTGGAGGCCGCCGGGTTCGACATGACCCAGCTCTCGATCGTGGCCCGCGGCGAGCAGACCGAGCGCCACGTGATCGGCTTCGACGACCGTCGGCACCGCGAGCAGACGTGGGCGGGCTGGGGTGCGCTCTGGGGCGTGCTGTTCGGCGCGTTCTTCTTCGTCCCGGGGATCGGCAACGTCGCGTTCGGCGGCTGGCTGCTCTTCTCGATCGTCGGCGGGGCGCTCGGCGCGGGGATGGGGGCCATCACCGCCGCGCTCGCGTCGGTGGGCGTGCCCGACGACGCGAGCCTCCGGTACGTCACCGCGATCAAGGCCGACAAGCAGCTCGTCGTCGCCCACGGCACCGCCGACGACATCGCCTTCGCCCACCGCGTGCTGGACGGCGGCGACGCCGAGACCGTCGAGTCGCACCTGGGTCGCACCGCCGTGCCGGACCGGAAGGCCTGATCCCGTGTTCCACCGCATCCTCGTCGGCTTCGACGGCACCCCGGCGGCGCGCAGCGCCCTGCGGTTCGCCGTCTCCGTGGCCGCACCCGACTCGTCGATCACCGTCACGACCGTCGCGATCGAGCGTGCCGAGACCGGCTTCGCCGCCGAGGTCGACGCACTGACCGGCGTCACCGCGGACGACCGCACCCTGCTGGCCGAGGCCCGCGACCTGCTGGGCGACCGGGCCGGGGTGTCGTACCGCTCCCCGGTCGGGCCGAGCGTCGGGACCGTGCTGCACCGCCTCGCCGCCCAGCACGAGGCCGACCTCGTCGTGGTCGGCGCCGGGCACCGCCACGGACTGCGACGCGTCCTGTCGGGCAGCGACGCGGAGGATGCGCTGCACGGCGCGACCTGCGCCGTCTGCGTCGTCCCGGAGCGGGACGCGGGACCGCTGCACCGGATCGCGGTGGGGTTCGACGGCTCGGACGCCTCGCGCCCCGCCGTCGCCGTCGCGGCCGCCGTCGCCGGGCAGACGGGCGCCGCGCTGGACGTCGTCACCGTCGTCGACACGGACCACCCGTTCGACGCCGGCCCCGACGGCACGGACCTCCCGCACGAAGGTCGCCGCCTGCTCGACGCCGAGGTCGCCCGGCTCGGCGCCGACACGCCCGCCCACGCCGTCCTGACGGAGGGCGATCCGACGGCGCAGCTGCTCCGCGCCGCCCACGACGTCGACCTGCTGGTCCTGGGCGGCCGCGCCCGCGGGCCGGTCCTCCGTCGTCTGCTCGGCAGCGTCGCCGACGAGGTCGTCCGGCTGGCCCCGTGTCCCGTCCTCGTGGTGCCCGAGCACGCCGCGGCCGGAGCGGTCCCGGCCGGCGCGGCGGCCGGCGACGCGACGCCCGCCCGGCGCGGGGTGTCCTGGTAGGGACCAGGACGGGCGGGTCCGCGCGCCGCCGCCGGGGCGGGCCGGGATCCCGTCAGCGGGTCTCCATGCGCAGCAGCTGCGCCGCGAACGCGTCGCGGTCCGCTGCCGCCGGCTGGCGCAGCGCCCCGACCGGGAACCGCACCGTCACGCTCGTCCCCGACGGCACGACCGGGAGGATCTCCACGTCGCCGCCGAGGCGCCGGGCCCGGCGTGACAGCCGCCCGAGACCGATGTGTCCCGCGGCCCGTGCCGCGTCGGCCTCGGCGGGATCGAGGCCGACGCCGTCGTCGACGACGCGCAGCACCAGGTCGTCGCCGGCCAGGGCGATTCCCACGACGGCCGTCGTCGCTGCCGCGTGCCGGGCGACGTTCGTCACCAGCTCGCGCACGGTCTCTCGGACGACCGGGTCGTTGAAGCCGTCCGTGCCGGGCTCGACGTCCACCACGATCCGCACCCGACCCCGGATGCGCAGCGCGCCGACGACGCGATCGATCGCCTCCCGGAGGGGCAGCTCGTCCAGCGACGGCTCGTGCATCGCCCCGGTGAGGGCCCGCAGCTCGGCGGTCATCCGACGCAGACCGTCCTGCAGCCCGGCCAGGGCGACCGGATCGCCCGCGACCGCCCCCGCGCAGTCCTGGCGGAGCCCGAGGACCTCCTGCAGCGCTCCGTCGTGCAGCGCGTCGGCCAGCCGTGTCCGCTCCCGGAGCACGACGGCCCACCTCAGGTCGTCGTCCCGCAGCTCGCTCAGCGTGGCCATCGGTACCTCCTGCGGCGGGCACGTGGCCTGCCTTCGAGACCGAACCGCTCCCGCGGCGCGACCATCCTCGTCCTTCGGGAGCCGCCCACAGGGGGTGCGGCGCGTACTCCGTCCCTCCGACGCTAGTCCTCTGCGCCCCGATTGCAAGGGGACCTGGTCCTCAGCCCAGCCGCAGCTGCACGTCGACGCCCTCGACGCGGCGGTCCGCGTGCACCGGCAGGTGGACGAGGCCGCGGGCCTCCAGGTACGGCGAGAGGTAGTGCCCGGAGACCTTCGACGGCGGCCACCAGAGCGGCCGGTCGTCCGCCTCGCTCCGGCCGCTCTCCCCCGGTCCGCGGCGAAGGAAGCGGTCGCCGTGACCGGTCAGCAGGCGTCCCCGGAGCTCCGGGACGTACGGCAGCGGCGAGACGTGCCCCCCGGCGTGCGAGGCGATGCAGGTGGCGACGGCGTCCGCCTGCTGGCAGGCGAGCCCGCCCTGCTTCACCGGGTGGGTCGTGGCGTCCCCGGCGGCCCAGACCCCGTCGACGCCGGCGACGGAGCCGAAGCGGTCGACCGGCAGGAAGCCCTGGGCGTCGCTCGGCAGACCCGCGATGCGCGGGCCGTCGAGGAGCGGGAGCGCGACGATCCGCTCGACGTGGAGGTCCTGCCCGTTCCCGAGGTCGACGTGGTTGTTGCGCGCGACGTCCGCCCGGACGCCGGCGTGCAGCGTGATGCCGGCCGCTCGCAGCAGGTCGGCGACCGCCGCACCGGCCTCCTCGCCGAAGATCTCGAGCGGGACCCGCTCCGGCGTGACGAGGTGCAGCTCCACGTCGTCGGCGTCCATCCCCCACACGTCCTGCGCGGTCATCAGCGCGAGCTCGTAGAGCGGCAGCGGCCAGGTGCTGCCGTCGGGGACGACGAACGCGACGCTCTGGGAATAGCCCTCCTCGAGGTCCGCCAGGAGACCGCCGATCGCCAGGAAGTCCGACCCGAAGGTCAGGCTGTGGCCGAACGCGGGCCGCGCCTCGGCCCCGACCGCGACGACGAGCACGTCGTAGGGCTCGTCCGGCCCCGTCGAGCACCGGACGGTTCGTCGCTCCGCGTCGACGCCGGTGACGGCGGTCCGGCGGAACCGACCGCCGTGCTCGTCCATGAACGCCGCGAGGTCCAGCCGGTCCGCGTGGCCGCGGGCGAACGGCCGGGCGACGTTCAGCGGCCGCAGGGTGAACTCGGGCTCGGGGGCGATCATCGTGGTCCGCACCAGCCCCGGGGCCAGGTCGTGGAGGGCCAGCACGAGCTCCAGCGCGGCGATGCCGCCCCCGACGACGACGACTGCGGGGCGTTCTGCGGGCGCGCTGCGATCCATGACGACATCGTCCGCCCGGCGACCCTGGACGGCATCCGGGACCGACCACCGGAGACCGCGTGGTTCCTACCCGTCGGCGCCGGCGCCGGGGGGCCGGAGCGGCAGGTCGAGGGCCACGACGGTGCCGCCGCCCGACCCCGGACCGATCGTCGTCACGCCGCCGGCGAGCGCCGCCCGCTCCAGCATCCCGACCACCCCGAAGCCCGACCCGACCGGGGCCTCCGGGCGGCGGTCGCCACCGGCGCCGGGAGCGGCACCACCCCCGCCCGGTCCCCGCCCGTCGTCGACCACCCGGAGCAGGAACCGGTCGGCGTCCTGACGGACCACGAGCTCGACGGACGACGCCCCGGCGTGCTTGAGCACGTTGGTCACCGCCTCCTGCGCCACGCGGTAGGCGGTCGTCTCGACCTCGGGCGGGAGCCGCGCCCGACCCAGGTCGATGTCCACCCGGGCGCGTACCCCGGTCCCGCCCGTCAGGCGGGCGACGAGCGTGCGGAGCGCGGGCTCCAGCCCCAGCTCGTCGAGGGCCGCGGGGCGCAGATCGGCGATGATGGCCCGCAGCGCCTCGATCTCGTGCTCGACCTGCCCGACCGCAGACTCCACCGCGGGCCGTCCGGTTCCCGAGGGCGCGCGCAGCGCCCCGCCCAGGAGGATCTTCAGCGACGCGAGGCCCTGGAGCGTCTGGTCGTGCAGCTCCCGCGCCCAGCGGGTGCGCTCGGCCTCCGCGGCGGCCATCGTGTCCTGCAGCCGCTGGCGCTCGACCAGGCGGGCCGTCGCGACGGCCGTCGACGCGCTGGCCGCGAAGGCCGCGAGCGTCCGCTCGTGGTCGGCACCGAACGTCGTCGAGGTCCCCCGGCGATCGAACGCCACCAGCACGCCGAGGCCCTGGCCGCGGTGGGTCAGCGGGACCACGAGGGCGCTGCGGGCACCGTCCATCCCGAACTCCGCCGGGTCGGCCCGCAGTGACCGGGCGTCGGCGACGCGTACGGGCCGACCGGTCCGGAGCGCCTCGCCGGCGGTCGATCCGTCGACCGGGATCGACGCCGCGGACGGCACCTCCTCGTCCCCGGCGACCGCGGCGATCCGCAGCTCGTCGCCCTCCCGCAACCAGATCAGCAGGCCGTGGGCGTCGACGAGCTCGCGGGCCCGACGGGCGATCAGCTCGAGGATCGGAGGGAGCCCGGTGTCGGAGCCGATCGCCTCGGCGATCTCGATCGTCGTCCGCATGGTCTGCTCGACCTCGGCCCGTCCGCGGGCGGACTCGGCGAACAGCCGGGCGTTGTCGATCGCGATCCCCGCCCACTGCGCGAGCGTCACGATCGAGTCCACATCGTCGTCGTCGAAGTCCTCCCCGGTCCGCTTCTCCGACAGGTAGAGGTTCCCCCAGATCCGGCCGTGGACCGTGATCGGTGCCCCGAGGAAGCTCCGCATCGGCGGATGGCCGGGCGGGAACCCGTAGGAGCGCGGATGTTGCGAGATGTCGTGGAGCCGGATCGGGGTCGGGCGATCGATCAGCAGGCCGAGGATCCCGTGGCCGCGGGGGAGGTCCCCGATGGTCTCGCGGGTCTCCTCGTCGAGCCCGAGCGTGAGGAACTCGGCCAGGCCGGTCCGCGCCTCGTCGAGCACCCCGAGCGCGGCGTACCGCGCGCCGGTCAGGTCCCGGCCCGCGACGAGCAGGCGGTCGAGCATGGTCTGCAGGTCGAGCTCGGCGGTCAGCGCCCGGCCCGCGGCCAGGAGCCGCTCGAGGCGGACGACGTGGCGCTCGGAGGCGTCGATGGGAGTGGGCACGGGCACGGCGAGCGTAGCCGTGTTCCTCGCGCCCCCGTCCGCGACGGACCGGCGGCCCGGCGGGGGCGGGCTTCGCGGTGGGCGTACGCTCGAGGGATGAGCGCCATCCGCATCGTCCTCGCGGATGACCACCAGGTGGTGCGCGCCGGTCTCGGGATGCTGCTCGAGGTCGTCGACGGCATCGAGGTCGTCGCACAGGCCGGCGACGTCGACGCGACGCTGCGCGCCGTCCTCGGCCACAAGCCCGACGTCCTCGTCCTGGACCTGAACATGCCGGGCACGCTCACCTCGCTCGAGGCGATCCCGCTCGTCCGGGAGCGCTCCCCCCTGACCGCGACCGTCGTCCTGACGATGCAGGAGGACCCGGAGTACGCACGGCGGTCGCTGCGCGCCGGGGCCATGGGCTACGTCCTCAAGGAGTCCGCCGACACCGAGCTCGTCGAGGCGATCCGGCGGGCGGCCGACGGCCAGACCTACCTCAACCCCTCGCTCGGCGCCCGGCTCGTCGCGATGCCCGAGAAGCCCACGGGCCCGCCCGGGGACCTCTCCGGCCGCGAGGTCGAGGTGCTCCGGCTCCTGGCCCTCGGGCACACCAACGCCGAGGTCGGGGACCGGCTGTTCCTGTCGGTCCGCACGGTCGAGACCCACCGCGCGCACGTGCAGCAGAAGCTCTCGCTCAGCACCCGGGCCGAGCTCGTCCGCTACGCGCTGGATCACGAGCTGCTCGGCGGCGCCTGACGGGCGTAGAGCTCCTCGGTCAGCAGCGCGATCCGCTCGGTCAGCTCGGTGTTGACCCGCAGGAGTTCGCGCAGCCCGGCGGTCTGCTGCTCGACGTGTGCACGCTGCTCCTCGGCGACCCGGGAGTCCTGCGCCGCGGTCACTTCGTCGCGGTCCGCCTGGCGGGTCTGGGCCAGCAGGATCAGCGGCGCTGCGTAGGCCGCCTGCGTCGAGAACGCGAGGTTGAGCAGGATGAACGGATAGGGGTCCCAGCGCATCGAGACGGCGACCGCGTTCAGGGCGATCCACACCGCCACCAGGACCGTCTGCCCGACGATGAACTGCGGCGTGCCGAAGAGCCGGGCGAAGCGCTCGGCGAGCCGGCCGAACCGGTCGGCCCCGAACGGGCTGTGGGCGACCTCGGAGGCGACGCGGTCGAGGACCGATGGCCTCCGGCGGGCGGGCGTGGTGCTCACGACCCCGGGCCCCCGGCGGTCGCGAGGCGGCCGGCGGCGTCCGTGGTGCCGGCGTCCGCGGACGCGATCCCGCGGTAGGTCACCTCGGCCTCGCCCGGGCCGGCCGCCCGGACGTGCGTCCCGGCATCGCCCGCGACGAGCCCCGCCAGATCCGCGAGCCGTCCGATCACCGCCCGGCCGCCCGTCGCCTCGACGAAGCCGCAGACCGCGTCGACCTTCGGACCCATCGAGCCCTCTGGGAACGTCTGTCTCCGCAGCCACGCCGGCGACGCGCTCTCGATCGCCCGAGCATCGGGACCGCCCCACCCGACGTAGACCGCGTCGACGTCGGTGGCCAGCACGAGCAGATCGGCGTCGAGACCCTCCGCCAGGAGCGCCGACGTGAGGTCCTTGTCGATCACGGCCTCGACACCCACCAGCCGCCCCGCGTCGGCGACGACCGGGACGCCGCCCCCGCCGGCGCAGACCACGAGGAAGCCGCCCGCCACGAGGGTCCGGACGGCCGCGAGCTGCACGATCCGCCGCGGTACCGGGGAGGGGACCACGCGGCGCCAGTCCTCGCCGTCCTCCCGGACCTCCCACCCGTGCTCGCGGGCCAGGTGCGCCGCGCGTTCTGCGTCGTAGACCGGTCCGATGAACTTCGTGGGCGTCCGGAAGGCGGGATCGTCGGCGTCGACGACCACGCGGGTGATGACCGTGACGACCTCCTGACGGTCGATCGCGTCGTCGAGGGCGGACTCGATCACGTAGCCGATCTGGCCCTCGGACTCCGCGTCCAGCACGTCCAGCGGGTAGGGAGCGCCGTCGGCGTAGGCGTCCTCCTTCAGGGCGAGCAGGCCCACCTGCGGCCCGTTGCCGTGGGTCACCACCAGCCGGGCACCGCCGGCCACAGCCGCGAGCGCGTGCGCGGCCTGCCGGGCCGAGCGCTGTTGCCCCGCGGCGGTCGCGGGCTCCCCTCGGCGCAGGAGCGCGTTGCCGCCCAGGGCGACGACGGCGAGCGGGCGCGGGGCACGGGTCTGCATGCCTCCATCGTCGTCCCCGGTCTCCGCTGCGCGTACGGGGTTGTCCGCAGTCCGGCTGCGGACTCGTCCCTGCGCCGGGTGCGGCGGCCGGCGGATGGCACGCCCCTCGGCGCCGCTCAGAGTGCGGTCACACCCCGGGACACCGGGCGACCGAACACCGAAGGAGCGTCGAGATGACCCAGGAGCTGGCCCCAGCACCACCCCGCAGCGAGCGGCCCGAGGGCATCCGTCCACCCGACGGGCACGAGCCGCCGGTCGTCCCGGAGCCTCCCGAGGCCGACGCCGACCCGTCCCCGGCCGGGAAGCCCCGGCGCTTCCCGACCGCCTTCACGGTGCTCGCCGGCGTGCTGCTCGTCGTCTGGCTGCTGTCGTTCGTGATCCCGTCCGGGGCCTACGACGTCGACCCGAAGTCGGGTGGCCCCGTCCCCGGCACCTACCACCGGGTCGACACCGACAAGTCCGTCGTCCACCAGTTCTCGAAGCTCTGGGCCGCGCCCACCAACGGTCTCTACGGCGTCGAGAACGACCGCGGCGGGGTGAGCGTCGACAACACCGGGACGCTCTACGGGTCCGCGCAGATCTTCTTCTTCGTGCTCGCCATCGGCGCGTTCATCACGGTGACGATGAAGACGGGCGCGATCCAGACCGGGATCGGACGTCTGGCCCTGCGGTTCAGACGGAGCCCCGCGATCCTGATCGTCGTCCTGATGGTGGTCTTCGCGCTCGGCGGGACGACCGAGGGGATGTGGGAGGAGACCCTCGGGTTCTTCGTCCTCCTCGTCCCCCTCACCCTGGCGCTGGGCTTCGACCGCATGACCGGCGCGGGGATCGTCTTCCTCGGCTGCGGCTCGGGGGTCCTCGCCTCCACGGTCAACCCGTTCGCCACCGGCGTGGCCTCCGACGCCGCCGGGGTCGGCGTCGGCGACGGCATCGCCCTGCGCCTGCTGATGTGGATCGTGATCGTCGGCGTCGCCATCGCCTACGTGCTGCGGTACGCGTTCCGGGTGCGCAAGGACCCGACCCGCTCGGTCCTCGGCCCCGCCGGCCTGACGTCCGCGGGTCTGCCGATGGCCGACGAAGCGGCCGGCGACGTCGCGCCCCTGACCCGCCGGCAGGGCTTCGTGCTCGTCCTCTTCTTCTCCGCCTTCGCGCTGATGATCTACGGGTTCATCCCGTGGGACGAGATCTGGCAGACGATCTTCTCGGCCGACTTCCCGCTGCCGACGTTCGAGGCCTTCTACTTCGCCCAGGCGAGCGTCCTGTTCCTCGTCATGGCCGTCGTCATCGGCATGGTCGCCAAGCTCGGCGAGAAGGGGACGGTCGGCGCGATCGTCGGCGGCGCCTCGGACTTCCTCGGACCGGCGCTGATCATCGTCCTGGCCCGCGCAGTGACCGTGGTGATGAAGAACGCCGAGGTCACCGACACGCTCCTGCACTGGATGGAGAACGGCGTCTCGGGGACCTCCGGCGGCGTCTTCGGCGGGATCGCGGTCCTCGTCAACATGCCCATCGCGTTCCTCGTGCCGTCGTCCTCGGGCCACGCCGCGCTGGTGATGCCGATCCTCGGACCCCTCGCGGACTTCGCGAGCGTCCCACGGTCGATCGCCGTCACCGCGTTCCAGTCCGCGTCGGGCCTCGTGAACCTGATCACGCCGACCTCCGCGGTGATCATGGGCGGCCTCGCGCTCTCCAAGATCGGCTACGACCGCTACCTGCGCTTCGTCCTGCCGTTCTTCGCCATCGCGCTGGTCCTCTGCCTGGCGTTCGTCGGTGTCGGCGCGGTGGTCTCGTGACCGGCCGACGCGCGCCGGGTCGGGCCGGCGGCGGCCCTGCGGCCGACGGCCGCCGTCGTCCCCACCCGGGCCGGACGCGCCCTGCCACCTCACCGGGGTCCACGGACCCCAGTACGTCCATCTCCCACGAGAAGAGCTCCACCATGCCGTTCCCCGCCGACGCCGCCATCACCGGCTCCCACTCCCCCACCGTCACGGACTTCTTCGTCGCTCCGGACGGGAGGACCAGCGCCGCGGCGCCGGAGAGCGGGGCCCGTGAGGGCTTCAGCGTCGACTCCGAGGTGGGCCGGCTGCGCAAGGTCATCGTCCACCGTCCGGGCCTCGAGCAGCGCCGGCTCACCCCGGACAATGCGGCCGAGCTGCTCTTCGACGACGTCATCTGGGTCCGCAAGGCGAAGGTCGAGCACGCCGCGTTCGTCCAGGTGCTGCAGGAGCGCGGCGTCGAGGTCTTCGACGCCGAGGACCTGCTGCTGCAGACCCTCGAGGTCCCCGCCGGCAAGGCGTTCGTGCTCGACCAGGTGCTGAGCGAGCGCCGCGTCGGGCAGTACCTCGCCCACAGCGGTCGCGAGTGGGCGGAGGGCGCGAGCGCCCGCGACGTCTCGAACTTCCTGATCGGCGGCATGACCAAGGAGGAGCTCGAGGACGGGGCCGGCCTGTTCTACGACTCCTCCAGCCCGATGGCGATGATGCTGCCGCCGCTGCCCAACTTCCTCTTCCAGCGCGACCCGTCGTCGTGGATCTACGGCGGCGTGACGATCAACCCGATGACGAAGGCGGCCCGCAAGCCGGAGACCGCGATCATGGAGGCGATCTACCGCTTCCACCCGATGTTCGCGGCGGACGGCGGGACCAACGTGTGGTTCGGCGGCGTCGAGCAGGACTGGGGCGCCTGCACGATCGAGGGCGGCGACGTGCAGACGATCGGCAACGGCGCGGTGATGATCGGCATGGGCGAGCGGACCACCCCGCAGTCGGTCGGGATCCTCGCCCGGAACCTCTTCGACGCGGGCGCGGCGACCCTCGTCCTGGCGGTCCAGCTGCCCCCGTCGAGGTCCTACATGCACCTCGACACCGTGCTGACGATGGTCGCCCGCGACGTCGTCACGCTCTACCCGGCGGTCGTCAACGACGACGTGCGGGTCTGGACGCTGCGGCCCGGCGGCGAGGGCGAGCTGCCGGTCGTCGAGGTCTTCGACGGCACGATCCTGGACGCGATGGAGATGGCGCTCGAGGTCGACCGCCTGCGCGTCGTGCCGACCGGCGGCGACGTCGCCGAGCAGGCCCGCGAGCAGTGGGACGACGGCAACAACGTCGTCTGCGTCGAGCCCGGCGTCGTCATCGCCTACGAGCGCAACGTGGACACGAACGCCCGCCTGGAGCAGGCCGGCATCGAGGTCATCACGATCGACGGCTCCGAGCTCGGGCGCGGCCGCGGTGGCTCGCACTGCATGACCTGCCCGATCGATCGCGAGGCGTAGGACATGTACAACCTCCGCAACCGCTCGTTCCTCAAGGAGCTGGACTTCACCCGTGAGGAGCTGGGGCACCTGCTGGCCCTCGCGGCCTCGCTGAAGACCGCGAAGTACGCCGGCACGGAGGTGCCCCGGCTCTCGGGGAAGAACATCGCGCTGATCTTCGAGAAGAGCTCGACGCGCACCCGCTGCGCGTTCGAGGTCGCCGCCCACGACCAGGGTGCGCACGTCACCTACCTCGACCCGACGGGATCGCAGATGGGCCACAAGGAGTCGATCGCCGACACGGGAGCCGTCCTGGGCCGGATGTTCGACGCGATCGAGTACCGCGGCTCGGCGCAGTCCAACGTCGAGGACCTCGCCGCCCACGCCGGCGTCCCCGTCTTCAACGGGCTGACGAACGAGTGGCACCCGACGCAGATGCTCGCCGACGTCCTGACGATGCTCGAGCACACCGGCAAGCCGGCCGACGAGCTCGTCTACGCCTTCGTCGGGGACGGCCGGTACAACATGGGCCGCTCGCTCCTGATCACCGGCGCGATCCTCGGCGCCGACGTCCGGATCGTCACCCCGGCGGCGCTGCGCCCGCCGGAGGACGTGATCGCCCGGGCCCGCGAGATCGCCGAGACCTCGGGGGCGCGGATCACGATCAGCGACGACCTCGCAGACGTCCAGGGCGTCGACGCGGTCCACACCGACGTGTGGGTCTCGATGGGCGAGCCCGACGACGTGTGGGCCTCCCGCGCGAAGGAGCTCGCGCCGTTCCAGGTCAACGCGGCGCTGATGGCGTCCACCGGCAACCCCCGCGCGATCTTCATGCACTGCCTCCCGGCGTTCCACGACGCCGGCACGACCGTCGGGGCCCGGATCGCGGAGGCAACCGGGATGCACGAGGGCCTCGAGGTCACCGACGAAGTCTTCCGCTCGCCCGCCTCGGTCGTCTTCGACCAGGCCGAGAACCGGCTGCACACGATCAAGGCCGTGCTCGTCGCGACGCTCGCGTAGCGGGCGGGCTCAGGACGCGACGGCGCATCGGGCCCCGCCCTGGACCTTCGCCCGGTACATCGCCCGGTCGGCGGCCTCGATCAGGGCCGTCGGCGCCTGGGTCCCGGGCGTCGCGCACGCGAGACCCGCGCTCGCCGTCACGGTCACCGACACCCCGGTCGACGGCAGCTCGAACGGGTGCCCGAGGTCGTCGAGCAGCCGCTCCGCGATCGTCGTCGCGGTCGCGAGCGGCACGCCCCGGAAGAGGACGACGAACTCGTCGCCCCCGAGCCGGCCGAGGAGGTCCCCGGACCGCAGGGAGCCGGTAAGTCGTCCCGCCACCGCGAGGAGGAGCTCGTCCCCGGTGCGGTGCCCGTAGGTGTCGTTGACGGCCTTGAAGCCGTCGAGGTCGATGAACGCGACCACCACCGGGGCGTCGCCGTGCAGGGGGTCGAGGCGGTCGCGGACGGTCTCCAGGAGGTGCGCCCGGTTCGCGAGCCCCGTGAGGTCGTCGTGGGTCGCCGCATGGATCGCCCGCCGCTCCTCCGCCGCGCGGCGGGGGTCGTCGAACATCGCCGGGCCACGCAGGAGCTGCCCGTAGCGGCGGCGCATCGACAGGTACCAGACCGCGATGCACGCGGTGCCGGCGTCCCACAGGACCATCGGGGCCGCCGGGGTCGCCGACGCCATCCCCGATCCGTGCCCCGCGTGAAGCGCGTGCACCGCGTGGAAGGCATGGCCGATCGAGCAGGAGAAGAAGATCAACGCCGTCGCGAGACCCAGCGGGTTGCTCCGGAGCTGGTGCTGGCGGACGAGGCCCTGCAGGATGAAGAAGGCGATGAACCCGTACGGCACGGCGATCGCGACGTTCGCCGCGACGTTCAGCGTGCTCACGGTCGCAGCGCGGACGCAGCCGGCGGTCCGGCCGTGATGGGACGCGGCTGCACGAGCATCCACCATCGAATAGCCGATGCCGAACCCGCGTGGCGGTCGGCTGGCCGAGTTGGCCGTCCCGGACGGTCGGGAGCGGTCGTCCGCCGGTCGCCCCGCACGTCGACCGCGGCGTCGGTGGTTCTCCGCAGACCGGCTGCGGACCGACCCGCGGGACGACCGTGGCGGGCACCGGATGCCACGACCGCGCCGACCGCGCAGAGTGCGGGAGACCGCCGGGACACCGCCCGACCGAGTACCACGAGGAGGGCCCGATGCAGGACACGGCCACCGTCCGGGAAGCCGACAGGCACCCCGGTCAGGACGTCGACCCGGAGGAGGACGCGACGCGCCTGCTCGAGCACCTGCGCACGCGCACCGGCGGCCTCGACGAGCGCGAGGCGGCCCGCCGCCTCTTGCAGGTCGGCCCGAACGAGATCCGACGCGAGACCGGCCCGCCGTGGTGGCGGGCCGTCGTGGACCAGTTCGTCCACCCGCTCGCCCTGCTGCTGTGGCTCGCCGCGGGGCTGTCGCTTCTCACCTCGTCCTACGCGCTGGCGGCCGCGATCATCGTCGTCATCGTCCTGAACGCCGCGTTCGCGTTCGTGCAGGAGCGTCAGGCCGAGCACGCCACCGAGGCGCTGCGCGACCTGCTCCCGGCGACGGCGCGGGTCCGCCGCGGCGGGGCGCTCGTCGAGGTCGCGGCCACCAGCCTGGTCCCCGGCGACCTGCTGCTGCTCGCCGAGGGCGACCGGCTCTCCGCCGACGCCCGGCTCATCTCCGGCGACGTCGAGGTCGACCTGTCGCCGCTGACGGGCGAGTCGCAACCGGTCTCGCGCACCGCGCGCCGGATCGGGCCACCGGCCCCGCCGCTGGAGGCCGAGGACCTCGTCTTCGCCGGCACGCTCTGCACCGGCGGCGACGGCCAGGCCGTCGTCTACGGCACCGGCATGCACACCCAGCTCGGCCGGATCGCCGCACTGTCGCAGACCGTCGTGACCGAGAGCTCGCCGCTGCAGCGTCAGGTGAACAAGGCCGCCAAGCTCATCGCCCTCGTGGCGATCGGGCTGGGCGTCGCGTTCTTCGTCGTCGGCCACCTCGTCGCGGGGCTCAGCCTGTCCGATGCGGGCGTCTTCGCCATCGGCCTGCTCGTCGCGAACGTCCCCGAGGGGCTGCTGCCCACGATCACCCTCGCCCTCGCGGTCGGTGTCCGCCGCATGGCGAGGCGCCGCGCGCTGGTCAAGAAGCTCACCGCCGTCGAGACGCTCGGCTCCACCGACGTCATCTGCACCGACAAGACCGGCACCCTGACCGAGGGCCGGATGACCGGGACGTCGCTCTGGCAGGACGGGGTGATCACGGCGATCCCCTCGGGGACGGCCACGCCCCCGGTCACCGAGCTCCTCCGCGCCGCCGTCTTCTGCAACAACGCGACGCTGACCCGCGACGGCACCGGGTGGTCGCGCAGCGGCGACCCGAGCGAGAGCGCGCTGCTGCTCGCCGCCGCCGAGCTCGGGGTCGACGTCCCCGCGATCCAGGACGCGCGGGACCGCGACCGCCTGCGGCTCTTCGCCTTCGACGCGCGCCTGAAGCGGATGGCGACGCTGGACCGCGCCGCAGCCGGACCCGCCCGCATCCACGCCAAGGGCGCCCCGCTGGGCCTCCTCGAGCACTGCACGACCGTGCGCACCGCCGACGGCGGCGAGCGCCCGCTGGACGCCGCGGGCGTCGCTGCCGTCACCGCCGCGTTCCACGCCTACGCCGCCGACGGCCTGCGCGTCCTGGGGATCGCCGGTCGCGACGCACCTGACGTCTCCCGCGACCGTGCCGACGACCGCGACCTCGCGGAGTCCGGCCTCTGCTTCCTCGGCCTGATCGCCATGCGCGACCCGCTGCGTCCTCAGGTTCCCGCCGCCGTGGCGGACTGCCGCCGCGCCGGGATCCGCATCATCGTCATCACCGGCGACGACGGCCTGACCGCCGGGGCGATCGCCCGCGAGGCCGGGATCGTCGACGGCGACGACGCGCAGGTCGTCACCGGCCCCGAGCTCGACGCGCTGGACGACGCCGGCCTGGACCGCGTGCTGCGCGACTCGCCGCACCTGATCGTCGCCCGCAGCTCGCCCGAGGCGAAGCTGCGCATCGTCGACGGCCTGCGCGCCCAGGGCCACACCGTCGCGATGACCGGCGACGGCGTCAACGACGCCCCCGCCCTGCGCCGCGCCGACATCGGCATCGCGATGGGCGCCTCGGGCACCGACGTCGCCCGCGAGGCCGCCGACATGGTCCTCACCGACGACGACTTCGCGTCGATCGTCGCCGCCGTCAAGGAGGGGCGGACGGTCTACGACAACATCCGCAAGTTCGTCGTCTACATCTTCGCCCACGCGACGCCGGAGATGATCCCGTTCCTGCTCTATGCGCTGTCGGGCGGCAACATCCCGCTGCCGCTGACGGCGCTGATGATCCTCGCGATCGACCTGGGCACGGAGACGCTGCCGGCCCTCGCGCTCGGCCGGGAGCCCGCCGAGCCGGGCCTCATGGACCAGCCGCCTCGTCCGCGGACCAGCGGCATCCTCACACGGTCGATGCTCGTCCGCGCCTGGCTCTGGCTCGGGCTGCTCGAGGCGGTCCTCGTGATGGGCGGCTTCTTCTTCGTCCTCGTGCGCGCCGGCTGGTCGCCGGGCGACGCGACCGGGCCGGGGACCGACCTGCACGGCGCCTACCTGCAGGCCACGACGATGACCTTCGCCGGCATCACGATGTGCCAGGTCGGCACGGCGTTCGCGGCGCGAACGAGCCGCGCGTCGCTGCGCCAGATCGGCCTGTTCACCAACCCGATGCTCCTGTGGGGAATCGCGTTCGAGCTCGTCTTCGCCGCGGCGCTGATCTGGCTGCCGCCGCTCCAGGACGTCTTCCGCACCGCGTCCCTGGGCGTCGCCGAGGTGGCGATCCTCCTGACGTTCCCGTTCGTCGTCTGGGGCAGCGACGAGCTGCGCCGGGCCGCGGTGCGGCGCCGGGCCGGCGCACCCACGGAGGTGGTCCGTGTCCACGGCTAGCCCCACGCGGTCGCCCGGGACGGCCGAGTCCCCGCCGCACGCGCTCGACGGCGCGGACGTCGCCTCCTGGACCGCCACCGACGTCGCGTCGGGACTCGCTGGGGCGGACGCCCGCGAGCGCCTCGGACGCGACGGGCCGAACGCGATGCGCACGGGGGAGCCCGTGCGTCCGCTGGCGATCCTGCTCACCCAGCTGACCGCCCCGATGCTCCTCCTGCTCGCGGGCGCGGGCGTCCTCTCCGCCGTGCTCGGGGACCTCGCCGAGGCCGGCGTGATCTTCGTCGTCGTGCTCCTGAACGCCTGGATCGGGTTCCGACAGGAGTTCCGGGCCGAGCGGGCGATGGCGGCGCTGCAGGCCATGGCCGCGCCGTCGGTCACCGTCGTCCGTGACGGGGCGTCCGCCGAGCTGCCCGTCGCGGAGGTGGTGGCCGGCGACGTCGCGCTCCTGGACGCCGGCGCCCGCGTCCCCGCCGACGGGCGCCTGCTTGAGGCGATGGCGTTGCGGGTCGACGAGTCCGCCCTGACGGGCGAGTCCGCCCCGGCGCAGAAGCACCCGCGGCCCGTCGCCGCCGCGACGCCGCTGGCCGAGCGCGCCTCGATGGCCTACGCCGGCACCAGCGTGACGGCCGGCCGCGGCCGTCTGGTCGTGACCGCCACGGGGTCCGACACCGAGCTCGGACGCATCGCCGGGCTGCTCGACGGGGCCGACCCCGGACAGACCCCGCTGCAGCGCCGCCTCGACGTCCTCGTCCGCCGGCTCGCCTCGGCGGCGGGCGCGATCGTCCTCGTGGTCTTCGTCCTCGGCCTGCTGCGCGGGGAGCACCTCGACGTGCTGCTGCTGACCGGCGTCAGCCTCGCGGTCGCCGCGATCCCGGAGAGCCTGCCCGCCGTCGTCACCATCACCCTCGCGCTGGGGGCCCAGCGGATGCTGCGCCGCGACGGGCTGATCCGTCGCCTCTACGCGGTCGAGACGCTCGGGTCGGTGACGACGATCTGCTCCGACAAGACGGGCACGCTCACCCAGAACCGCATGACGGTCACCGTGCTGGACGTGGCCGGCGAGCGGCGGACGCTGGACACCCCCGCGGCCGGCGGGGCGGACGACCTCCGCACCGACGCGTCCCCGACGATCCGGCTGCTGCTCACCGGAATCGCGCTCTGCAACGACACCACCGAGGACGAGGCGGGGGCGCTGCTGGGCGACCCGACGGAGACCGCGCTCGTGGCGGCGGCCGGACGCCACGGCCTGCGCCACGCGGCGCTCCTCCGGGCGTGGCCCCGCCGGTTCGAGCTGCCGTTCGACTCCGACCGCAAGCGGATGACGACGGTCCACCGTCGTCCCGCGGCCCCGCACGGCCCCGGCGCGGACGACGCCGCCGGCGACCCGCTCGGGACGCTCGACCTGCCGGGCCCGCGCGGCACGCTCGGGGCGCCCGCCGCGGTGAGCTTCACGAAGGGCGCCGTCGACGGCCTGCTCGCACGGTGCACCACCGTGGCCGTCGGGCCGGTGGCCCACCCGCTCGACGCCGCGCTCCGGGCGCGGGTCCGCGGCAGCGCCGATGCCCTGGCCGCCGACGGCGTCCGCGTCCTCGGCCTCGCCGTCCGGGCCTGGCCCGCCGACGGACCGGAGGTCCCCGAGGACGGCGCCCTCGAGCGGGACCTCACGTTCGTCGGGCTGGTGGGCATGGTCGACCCGGTCCGGCCGGGCGTCCGGGACGCCGTCGCCACCTGTCGCACCGCCGGCATCCGCGCCGTGATGATCACGGGCGACCATCCGCTGACCGCCGCGGCGATCGGCCGCGACCTGGGCCTCCCCGGTGCGGACGCCGGCGCCCGGACCGGGGCGGAGCTCGACGAGCTGGACGACGCGGACCTCGACCGCGTGGTGCGGGAGACCGCGATCTACGCGCGCGTCTCGCCGGAGCACAAGATCCGCATCGTCGAGGCCCTGCAGCGCCGCGGCGAGGTCGTCGCCATGACCGGCGACGGCGTCAACGACGCACCCGCGCTCAAGCAGGCCGACATCGGCGTCGCGATGGGCATCACCGGCACGGACGTCACGAAGGACGCCGCCGACATGGTGCTGCTCGACGACGACTTCTCGACCATCATCGGGGCGGTCCGCGAGGGCCGCGTCGTCCTCGACAACATCCGCAAGTACATCCGCAACATCCTCAGCGGCAACGTCGCCGAGGTCAGCGTCATGGTCCTCGCGCCGCTCGCGGGGATGCCGATCCCGCTGCTGCCGCTGCAGATCCTCTGGCTGAACCTCGTGACCGACGGGCTCCCGGCGATGGCGCTCGCCGTCGAACGTCCCGAGGACGGCGTCATGGACCGGACGCCCACCCCGCTGCGGGAGAGCCTGCTGGGCGCCGACCGCGGCGTGCGGATCCTCACCCGGGGCGCCCTGCTCACCGTGCTCGTCCTCGTGCCGGCGTACCTCCTCTGGGACGCCGGCGACGCGGCGTGGCAGAGCGTCCTCTTCACCTCGATCGCGATGGCGGAGCTCGCCGGCGGCTTCGCCATGCGGTCCGAGCAGGTCTCGCTGCGCCGACTCGGCCCGTTCTCCAACCGCGCGCTCGTCGGTGCCGTCGCCCTGACCGTCGCGCTCCAGGTGGTGCTCGTCACCGTGCCCGTCCTGCGCGACCTGCTCGGGCTGGAGCCCCTCGGAGCGGCGCACTGGCTCCTGGTGCTCGGCGTCGCCGCGGCGTACCTCGCCGGGGTCGAGCTCGACAAGGCCGTGCACGGACGGCGGCGCCGGAGCGCCGCGGCGGCCGGGTAGTTCGCCGCGACCCGGCCCGGCGGGTCTACGGATGGCGCCGGTCATCCGCGGTGCGACGCTCGGAGGGATCTACGACGAAGCGAGTGACGCATGATTCTGGTGGCCTACGACGGATCCGACGACGCCCGGGAGGCGATCGCCCACGTCGGTCGGCTGATGCCCGGCGCGACCACGACCGTGGTCTCGGTGTGGGAGCCGTTCGTCGACGCGCTGCGCCACAGCACCTTCGGCATGGGCACCCTGATGGCCGGCACGGTCGTCGAGACCGAGATCGACGAGGCCAAGCTCGCCGAGTCGCGGGAGAGCGCCGACGAGGGCGTCGAGCTCGCCGTCGAGGCCGGGCTGGTCGCCCGCCCGCGGTCCGAGTCGCGGGTCGGCAGCATCGCCGAGACCCTGCTCGTGACCGCCGCGGCGGTCGACGCGGACCTCGTCGTGGCCGGGACCCGCGGCCGCGGAGGCTTCGCGTCGTTCGTCCTCGGCAGCGTGTCCAACGCACTGGTGCAGCACGCGGAC
The DNA here is from genome assembly GCF_030655195.1 of Patulibacter sp. Taxonomy (GTDB): domain Bacteria; phylum Actinomycetota; class Thermoleophilia; order Solirubrobacterales; family Solirubrobacteraceae; genus Patulibacter. Next base: position 78,493 of record NZ_JAURWA010000195.1, read on the forward strand.
CGGGCGATCCTGATCGTCCCGTCGCCGGCCCTGGCCGAACGCCGCGCCACCGGGACCGACCGGGGCTGAGCCCGGCCGACCCGGACGGGCGGGGGCCCGCTCCGACGGCCCGGGATCAGACCTGCGCGGCACCCACGGCGGCGGTCGCCCGGCCGTCGCCCGGGTGGCGGGCGACACCACGCGGCACGACGACGGTCGGGCAGCTCGCGTCCCGGACCAGGTGCGAGCTGACGCTGCCGAGGAGCACGCGACGCATCGGACCGAAGCCACGGGAGCCGAGGACGAGCAGGTCCTCGCCCGCGCTGGCCTCCGCGAGGGCCCGGACGGGCATGCCGTCGAGCACCCTGACACGGACGTCCCGGACCCCGTGGAGCTCGCCCGCGGCGACGGCCAGCTCGTCCCGGACGATCGTGCGGACGGCGGCGACGTCGTCCGGCCCGACGTAGGAGCCGTACCAGACGGCGGCCTGCTCGACGGCGCCGAGGATCGTCAGCCGCGCACCGGCGGCCTTCGCGATCTCGCCCGCGCTCAGCAGAGCGAACCAGGACTCCTCGGAGCCGTTGAAGGCCACGGCGATGCTCTCGATCCGCCGACCCGCGCGGTCGGCGTAGTTCGCCGGCGCCACGGCCACCGCGCACGGCGACCCGTGGATGGTCTGCTCCGTGACGCTGCCGACCTGGATCCGGCCCAGGCCGTGGGTGTGGCTGACGCCGACGACGATCGTCGATGCGTAGAGCTCCTCCGCCAGCCGGTGCAGGCCGTCGGCCGGGGAGACGCCACAGCAGGGGACGACGGTCGTCCGGGGCCGGTCGCCGAGCGTCGCCCGCGCGCGGTCGAGGTCGTCGTCCGCCCGGGCCTTGAGGTCCTTGCGCCACCCGGCCGGCACCGCCGGTTCGACGGGCGGGTTGTAGAGGTAGGTGCTGGTGACCGTCAGCTCGCTCGCGTCGTCGAGGTCGGCGAGGACGACGCTCAGGGCGAGCGCGTCCCGGCCGCCGGCGGTGTCGGTGTATCCCGCGATGATGTCCTGCGTCATGGAGCGCTCCGTCGTTCGAGGTGCTTCGAACGTATGCGCCGAGCGGCGGGGCGCCATCGGGAACGGGCCGCGAACCGCCGCGTACTCTCCCGCAGCCGCGGGGCGGTGCGGGCAACTACCGGCGGTGGTCCGGAGGTGCTCCGGATGGCGGGGCTGCCCGGTCGCCGTAGCGTCGGGGTCGACCGGATCGCGACACCGAGGACCCCATGGAACCCCGACCCGACGCCGCCCATCACGGCGACGTCACCCGCACGGACGACCCCGACGGCCACGGGGGCGCCGCCCGCCCCACCACCACGACGGGCGCCGGGGCCGTCGCGACCTCATGAGCTTCCGTCGCATCGTCGTCGGCTTCGACGGATCGCCCGAAGCGCTCGCGGCGCTCGCGATCGCCCGGCAGCTGGCGGCACCCGACGCGGCGATCGTCGTCGCCGGGATCGCCGTCCTCCCCACCTCGGCCGCCATGGCGGGCGTCGTCGGCGACCTCTCGTTCGTCCGCACGGACGCGGAGCGGTCGCTGCTCGCCGCCCGCGCCGCCCTCGCCGATCACGCGGACGCCGAGTTCGTGACGCCGACGGCGCTCGGCGTCGCCGCCGGACTGCACGAGCTGGCCGCGGAGACCGGGGCGGACCTCGTCGTCGTCGGGGCGAGCCGGCACCACGGCATCGGCGAGGTCCTGCTGGGCAGCGACGCCGAGGCGACGCTGCACGGCGCGCCGTGCGCCGTGCTCGTGGGCCCCGCCGGCGACCCACCGGTCGTCGGCCGCATCGGCGTGGCGTTCGACGGTCTCCCGGCCGGCCGCCGCGCGCTCCGCGCCGCGGGCGCCCTGGCCGTCGACGTCCACGGGAGCCTGGAGGTCCTCGCCGTCCTCGACACGACCCACCCCTACGCCATGTACGGCACCGCCGGCGGATACGGCGATCCACGCCCCGACGCGCGGGACCTGCTGAGCAGCGAGGTCGCCGAGGTCCGGGGCGTGCTCACCGTCGACCCGCGGCTGGAGTCCGGCGACCCGGCCCGCGAGATCCTCGAACTCGGTCGCGAGGTCGACCTCCTCGTGCTGGGCTCGAGGAAGCACGGCACGGTCCTGCGCATCCTGCTCGGCAGCGTGTCGAGCAAGGTCGTGCGGCGAGCGAGCTGCGCGGTCCTCGTCGTGCCCGACAGCGACGCGGTGCCGGGGACCTCGCCCCCCGTGTTCGCCTGACCCGGCCGCGCCGCCCTCAGGCCCCGCCGGCCCCCAGGAGCGCCGCGGGTCCGCCGGCGTCGCCCGCGCCGTGCGCGTCGAACGCCGCCAGCCACGACGGGAGGCGACCGCCGGCGATCTTCGTCGGCGGCCACCACAGCGGACCGTCCGAGACCGTCGTCCGAAGCGTGCCGTCCACCCGCTCGGTGCGCAGGTAGAGGGTCCCCGTCCCGTCGAGCAGGGCGGCCCGCAGGACCGGCGGCACCGACGGGCGGGGCGCGTGACCCGTCAAGGCGAGGCGGTCGGCGACGTCACCGGCGGCGACGTCCGCCTGCAGGACCGCGAATCCGCCCTGCTTGACCGGGTGCGCGGCGACGTCACCGACGGCCCACACCCGGGCGAGGCCGGGGACGCGACCGCGTGCGTCGACGACCACGAACCCGCGGTCGTCGCACGGGAGGCCCGGCAGGGAGGGACCGTGCGGACGGGCGAGCGCCACGACCGCGTCGACCTCCGGGGCGCCCTCCAGAGGCAGCCACAGCCGTCCCTCGTCGAAGGAGTCCGGGGCCGTCGACGTCGTGACCGCGATCCCGCGACGGTCCAGCAGCGCCGTGACGGCGTCGGAGAACTCGCGGCCGGCCATCTCCATCGGACGGGCCTCGCGGGTGACCACCACCACCGCGGTCCGCCCGTCCGGGGCGGCGTGCTGCAGCAGCAGCGCCAGCTCGTAGGCGGGGAGCGACCACGCCACGCCGGAGGGCACGACGACCGCGGCCCGGTCCACCGTCCCCGCCCGGACCCGCTCGACGAGCATCGCGAGCGCGGTCTCGTCGCCCGGTGCGCCCAGGGTGATGGCGCCCGGCAGCCCCTCACCCTGGATCGCCCCGGTCGCCAGCACCATCGCGTCGAAGGCGATCGCGCCGCCGTGGGCCGTCCGGGCGACCTGGGCCTCCGCGTCGAGGGTCGCGAGCCGGTCGCAGACCAGTCCGGCGCCCGCGGCGGCGGCGAACCGCGCCAGGTCGACGGTGCGCGAGGCGTCCGGCGCGAGCCCCGCGTAGGCACTGAGCGGCCGGTACCGGAAGCGGTCGTCCGGGCTGAGCAGCGTCGTGTGGAACGACGTCGGGCCATGCTCACGCAGCGCGAGCAAGACCTCGAGCGCCGCGACGCCGCCGCCGGCCACGAGGACCCGCGGACGCCGGCCGGAGCCGACGGGGATCGACGTCACCGGGACGTCCCCGCCGGGTCGGCCGGTCCCCCGGGAGCCGGTGCGACCGCGTCCGGGGGACCGGACGCCGGCACCACGGGATGCGACGACACCGGTGCCGCCGCGGACGCCGGTGCGCGGGGCGCAGGCGCGAGGGTGATCCGCACGCTGCGGATCCCGCCCGCGGTCGTGCTGCGCAGCTCCCGGCCCGACGATGCGAGCAGATCGAGCATGTCGCGGTTGGACGGCAGCACCTCGGCGACGACGCCGGTGAACCCGTCGGCCCGGGCGCGGACGAGGAGGTGCTGGAGCATGATCCCGCCGACGCCGCGGCGGTGGTGGCCGTCGGCGACCTCGAAGGCGACCTCCGCCTCTCCCCCGCCGGCATCGACGCACATGCCGTGCCCGAGGACCGTCGCCCCGTCGCCGGACAGCACGAGGACGCCCGGTCCCCGGTCGCCGTCGCCCCGGGCCTCGATCGCGGCAGCCTTGTGGATGTCCGCTCCACCGGTGAAGAACCGGAACCACCGGGAGTCGCCGGTGACGTGTTCGAGCAGCCCGAGCAGCCGGGCCTCGTCGCCCGGGACGACGTCGCGCACGAGCACGGGCTCGCCGGTGCTCAGCGTGTGCCTGGACGTGCCGACAAGGTCCGCGGAGCGAGGGTCGGTGGTGCGATGGGTCGCGGCCTTCATGCGGGCTCCTCGGGATGACGGACGGCTGTCGCGTCGCTCCGCCGATGCTCGCGGCTCGGCCGCGCCGCGTCATCCGTGTCGTCCCCGGCGCCGCGCGCGTAGTTCCCCCGGAGCCTGACGGGTGCTCGCCCCTCCCGACGCCGCCGTCGCCGGACGCCACGGCCCGCCGTGCCGGGGCTCAGCCGGGTCCGGCGGCCGCCGTCGCGGGGTCCGCCTCCGCGGGAAGCGTCCTGCCGAGCAGGAAGATCTCCGACGCCACGTCCGGCTCGACGCTGTTGGCGCTGAGGAACGACGTCACCTCGCGCCGGAGGATGCGTTCGATCGCGGCCGTGTACGAGCCGCGCATGGTGCTCTGGAACGTCCGCCGCAGCTCGAGGACCTGTTCCTGCTCCCCGTGCTCGACGAGGACCTGCTCGCCGCGGGTCAGCGAGTCGAACAGCAGCACGAAGACCGCCTCGCGATCGATCACCGTCCGGGAGTGGGTGGGGCCGCGGCCGGTGAAGTCGCGGGTGATCCGGACGATGGCGGAGCTGAGCTCCGTCCTCACGCCCTGCGATGGGTCCTGGACCTGATGGGGCACGGGGCCCTCTCCCGCCCTCCGCGTGGTCGCCCGGCACGGGACGAGGAGGGCGAGGGCCCAGAGCCGGACACGCATCGCCCGACGGTCGCCGCAGCGCGCGCCGGAACCCCTCGTGGTGGCGGACTCTCGCAGGTCGCGGGGAGGAGCGGGCCGAATCGGCGGGGACCGGCGACGCCGTCCTGCGGATCCGGGGACGGCCGCCCCGGATCTCAAGGCGGCCGCCTTGCCGAACGTCGTTCGGCTTGCGCGAGGCTCGGACGGACCGCTCCTCGTACCACCCTTCAAGTACCCCTCGTGGGGAAGCCGAACCATCCGGGCCTCGCCGGCGGCCGGCGGGACCGCGCGGGTGGGGCACCCCGACGCGCGAGCGCCTACCCGCCAGGATCGCTTGGCGCGTGCAACTTTCCGGGCCCGCGTCGGTCTCAACAGTCATGTCCCGTCCCACCAGCACGCCGAATCCCCGCCCCCTCCGTCGCACCGGCCGGCCCGCCGTCCTCGCCGCCGTCGCCGCCGCGACCCTCGTCTCCGCCGCCTCCGCCTCCGCGGCGACCGCCCCCGTCACCGTGCAGGAGCCGTTGCAGCCCGCCGCCCCGGGCACCGTCCTCGCCTCCGTCGGCAACGGCCGGCAGGCGTGGATCGTCCAGGCCGACGGCGCGCCGCCGGTGCTGTGGACGCTCCGCGACGGCGCCGCGGCGCAGGTCGCCACGCTGCCCGGTCCCTCCTCGGCCCAGGTCCAGCAGCTCGAGGTCGGCACCGCGAAGGACGGCACGCCCGTCGCCGCGGTCCGCGCCGGCCTGGCCGACGGGGGTTCCACCCTCCGCCTGGTCCGCCTCGACACCGGGGCGGTCCGGACGATCTCGAGCACCCGCCGTGGCCTGCGGATCGGAGGCGTCGGCCTGGACGCCGGGCGGTTGTACTACACGCTGCACGCGGCGAAGACGACCTCCCGCAGCACCTCCAGCCTCTGGCGCGCGACCCTCACGGGCACGTCGATCGGCCGCGCGACGAAGCTGCGCGACTCCCGGCGGGGCGAGGCCTGGGACGAGGTCGTCGCCGACCGCAACCGCGTCGCGGTGGAGACCACGCGCCCCGTCAGCGACGGCACCGGCGTCTACGCCCGGGCCGAGTGGGCCTTCGGCACACCGCGCGGCAGCTGGAACCGCACCGGCCTGGTGCTCGAGAACGACGGGGAGTTCTCCCCCGTCGCGGCCGCGGGCTTCACGCATGACCGCTCGGCGCTCGTGACCTACCAGGGCGGGTTCCCGGACGGCCCGCGGGCCGTGCGGACGCCGATCCGCCGCGGCAAGGTCGGGACCGTCACCGCCGCATCGCCGGCCGACGACACCGGCCTCGCGCTCGCGCCCGCGCTGGACCCCGCGACGGGCCGCCTGCTCACACGTGGCACCGACGCCTCGGGCACGGTCTCGATCGGCTGGACCGCACCGCTGTTCCCGTAGGAAGGTCCGTGTGTCCGCCCCCGGCCGATCGGGCAGATGTCCGGGGTGCTCGCGTCGCTGCTCCTCCCCGGACTCCCTTCGGTGTGGGTGGCCGTCGCCGTCGTCGCCCTCTTCCTCGCCGTCTGGGCGGTGAGCGTCCGGATCGAGGACGTCGGCATCGTCGACACGTTCTGGGGGCTGTCGTTCGTCCTCGTCGCCGCGATCGTCGCGGTGACGGGCGAGGGCGACACCGGTCTGCGCTGGATCCTCCTGGCGATGACCGCCCTGTGGGGCGTCCGGCTCGGTGGCTTCCTCTTCGCCCGCTTCCGCCGGCACGACGAGGAGGACCCGCGGTACGCCGCGATCCGCAAGCGACAGAGCCACCGGTTCGCGGTCTACAGCCTGGTCGTGATCTTCGGGACCCAGGCCGTCGCGGTGCTGCTCGTGTCGCTGCCGATCCAGGTCGCCGGGCAGTCCGACGCCGACGTCGGCGCCCTGGTCCTCGTCGGCATCGTCGTCTGGGCGATCGGCGTCGTGATCGAGGCGCTCGGGGACGAGCAGAAGCGGCGGCACTCGGCGGCCAAGGACGGCTCGGTGCTCGACTCGGGGCTGTGGCGCTACAGCCGCCACCCCAACAAGTTCGGCGACGCCCTGGCCTGGTGGGGCATCTGGCTCGTCGCGGCCACCGCCGGCGGCACCTGGTGGACCTTCATCGGCCCGGCGGTCATGACCTTCGTTCTCGTCCGGGGCACGGGCGAGGACGACCACGACACGTCCTCCGACGAGGAGGCCGCGTACGTCCGCCGCACCTCGAAGTTCGTCCCCCTCCCGCCCCGCTCCTGACGTTCCGGCGACGGTTCCCGCTCGGGCGCGACCCCACCATCGACTCCCCTGACATGACCGACGACGCCGCCCGCCCCACGCCTCCGCCCGGTTCCCCGTCCGACGACGCCCGCCACGTCCGGCGTGCCTGGGACCTGGCGCTGCAGAACGTCGACGAGGGCGGCCGTCCGTTCGGCTGCGTGGTCGTCGACGCGGCGACGGGCGAGGTGCTCGCCGAGGCCAGGAACCAGGTCGCGCAGTCGGGCGACAAGACCGCCCACGCCGAGGTCGTCGCGATCCGCGAGCTCGCCGCAAGGGGCCGCGACACCCTCGAGGGCTGCGACGTCTTCGTCACCGCCTACCCATGCCCGATGTGCCTCGGCGCGCTGTACTACGCCCAGCCCGACCGGCTCGTCCACGGCGCGACGCGCGAGCAGGAGGACGAGCACTACGAGGACGGCAACGCGCTCTTCCGCCTGCGGACGTTCTACGACGAGTTCGCCAAGGACCCGAAGGACCGCGCGCTCCGCGCCGAGCAGCTCGAGCCCGACGACCCCACGCGCCCCTTCCGCGAGTACACCGCCCGCCACGCCGACGCCTGAGCGCCGGACGTGGGACCGTTGCCCGATGAGCGACGGGACGCAGGGGCCGACTCCACCGATGGGACCGTCCGGGATCGATGTCCCGAAGGTCACGGCGTGGCTGCAGGACGTGCTGCCGGCCGCCGCGGCGCCCTTCACGTTCACCCGCATCGGCGACGGACGATCCAACCTGACGTTCCGGGTGGCCGACACCGCCGGGGCGGCCTGGATCCTGCGCCGACCGCCGCTGGGCCCGCGGCTGCGGGGCGCCCACGACATGGTCCGTGAGCACCGGCTGCTCGCCGCCCTGCACCCCGCCGGCGTGCGGGTCCCCGAGCCCCTGGGCCTGTGCGAGGACGAGGCCGTGACGGGCGCGCCCTTCTACCTGATGGAGCTCGCCGAGGGCACCGTCGTGACGGGGAACGCGGACCTCGAGGCGTTCTCGCCGGAGGACCGCGCGACCGCGAGCCGGTCGATGGTCGCGGCCCTGGCCGAGCTGCACGCCGTCGACGTCGACGCGGTCGGCCTGGGCGACCTCTCCCGCCACGAGGGCTACGCGGAGCGCCAGCTCAAGGGCTGGTGGCGCCAGTGGGAGGCGTCGAAGACCCGTGAGGTCCCGGCGATCGACCGCGTCCGCGACCTGCTGGCGGCAGCCGTCCCGGACCAGCGGCGGGTCGGCGTCGTCCACGGCGACTACAAGCTGGAGAACGTCGTGCTGGGCGCGGACGGCGAGGTCGTCGCGATCCTCGACTGGGAGCTCTGCACCCTCGGCGACCCGGTGGCCGACCTCGGCACGCTGATGACGTACTGGATCGAGTCCGGCGACCCGAGCGACTGGGCGCTGGGCGGCAGCGACGCGCCGACCAGCGCCGAGGGCTTCCTCACCCGCGCCGAAATGGCCGAGGCCTACTCCGCCGCGACGGGCGACCCGCTCGACGGCCTGCCGTTCTTCGAGGCCCAGGGCTGCTGGAAGCTGGCGATCATCCTGCAAGGCGTCATCCGCCGCTTCCGCGACACGCCGGAGAACGCCAACGCCGACCCCGACGTCCTCGAGCCGACGCTCGACAGCCTGGCCGACCGGGCCGAGCGGATCGCGACGACGCTGCGGGGCTGAGCGGCCGGAGGGAGCCGAAGGGGCCGGACGGGACACGGGCCGGGACGCGACGGCCGCCTCGTTCGGCCCCGCGCGCCCGGCGTGCACGCCTCCCGGCGGTCGGCCGATCACCGGCCGATCACCGGCCGGTCGACGGACCGTCCACGCGCCGAGGGGGCCATCCGTCCGGACGCTGTGCAATTCGCAACCGGGCGTCGCAGGATCGTCCGACGAGGAGGACAGGCCCCGGATCCAGGGGCCGGTGGTGTCGGGCTCCGCCGGAGTCGGACCGCCGGCCTTCCGCGCCGACTCCCCCACCGTCCCCATGTTCTCCGTCTCGACCCTCACCATCGGGGACGTCGGCATCGTCGTCCGTCCGATCTCCTCGTCCGCCCAGCTGCGCGAGACCCTCGACGCCGTCTCCTCGATCCGGGGCATCGACCGTGCCGCGGTCGACCGGGTGCACGGCGACACCGCGCACCTCAAGGCCCACGCCGAGCGCCCGGTCGCGCTGGCCAGCGAGCTGCGGTCGGCGTTCCGCCAGCGCGTCGTCTCCTGCACCGCGTCCGAGGGGCGCATCGTCGTCGAGCTCGCCGGGGCCCGTCCCGCCCCGGGCGCCGACGACGCACCGCGCACACCCCGCGCCGACGGTCCGCCCGTGACGGACGGTCCGCGGGCGACGGACGGTCCGCGGGTGGCGCCCACGGGCCGGGACGCGGCCTCCGCGGCCCTGGACGAGTGCGACGACGTGTCGGTCCTCCACTTCGACCTGGAGCAGCGCTTCACCGCCGCGGCAGGCGGGATGCACCGCCGGCTCGGCCACGACTTCGAGCAGCTCCGCGGCAGGACGGCCAAGGACGTCGTCCCCGCGGGGACGTGGTGGCTGCTGCGCCCCGCCTACGCCGACGCCCTCGCGGGCCGCACCCGCGTCATGGACGTGCCCCTGGCCGCGGGTCTTGCGACCTACGAGGCCACCTTCCGCCCCGTCACGGACGACGGCGTCGTCACCGGCGGCACCGTCACCGTCCGGGACGTCACCCGCCAGCGGGTCACGGAGCGGGCGCTGGCCGAGTCCACCGCCGTCCTCGCCGCCGTGCTCGACGCGTCCGACACCCCGTTCGGGCTGCTGGCCCCGAACGGCCGGTGGGCCCGCGTCAACGCCGCGATGCTCGCCCTCCTGGACGAGGACGAGGCGACGATGCTGACCTCCAACCTGTTCGACCGCACCCGGCCGGACGAGACCCGCGTGCTCGAGAGGGCGCTGACCGAGATGATCGACAACCGCTGCGACCACCACCTCGACGGCCTGCGCGTGCGGCGACGGCACGGGGAGTGGATCGACGTGTCCGCCCGGCTGACCGCCGTGCGGTCCGGCGTCGGACTGAACGGCGTGGTGGTCGAGCTGCGCCCAGGGGTCGCCGTGGAGGTGGCCTGCTGATGCTGCGCGACGTTCCGGAGCCCCTACGGGCCATGAGCGCCGCGCTCGACGCGGTACCCGATCACGTCGTCGTGCTCGGCGAGGACGGTCGGATCCTCCACACCAACGCGGCCTGGCGCCGGTTCGCCCGCGAGAACGGCGGCGATCGCGACTGGACCGGCGTGGACTACCTGGCCGTCGGGGACGACGGGCCGGACGACGGACGGACCGACGACGTGAGCCGCGGCATCCGCGAGGTCGTCGAGGGCCGGCGCGAGCGGTTCGAGCACGAGTACGACTGCCACGCGCCCGACCGGCTGCGCTGGTTCCGGCTGACGGCGACCCGCGTGGGCGTGGCGGGGGTCGGCGCCGTCGTCGCGCACACCGACGTCTCCCGTGCGCGGACCACCGCGGCCGTGCTCGGCTCGCGCGCCACGCACGACGCGCTGACGGGGGTGCTCACCGGCGAGGCGATCGAGTCGCACGCCCGGCAGATGGTCGCCGAGGGACGGGGCGTGACGGTCGTGCGCGTCCGGCTGGAGGACGAGCCCTCCCGCGACCGCGACGCCGACCTCGCCCGCGCGGCGTCGACGCTGCAGGGCCTGTTCCCCGCCCCCGCGATGCTCGGGCGCACCGACCACGGGCTCGTCGTCGTGCAGGGCGGCGAGACCGACGACGAGCTGCTCGAGGCGCTGGGGACCACCTACGGCGCGCTCGCCGCGGGCTTCCCGGACCTGCACGTGACGATCACCGGCGAGCGCCTCTCCCGGGGCAGCGGGGTGCGCCCGGACGACGGTGTCCCGGTCGGCCCGGCGCACCGGGTCGCGACGCCGGCGGCCGAGACCCCTCCGACGACACCGACCGCCGCGCGCCGGGACGCGACGCCGGCCACGCGGACCGGGACGTCCGCGGCCGGGGACCGGGACGTGCCGGACCCGGCGGCGCCGGCGGCCGAGGACCGCGCGAGCGCACCGGCGGGCCGGGGCGGCTGACGCGCGGACGATCCGCCGAAGACGCCTGCACCGGGGCGCATTCGGGCCAGGCCCTCGACGAATGATCTACCCGGGGCCTCGTTCCTTGGGGAATCGGGGTTCCAGCGCGATAGACCGCCGTCGTCCGGGTAGTGCTGGAGAAGCCGCACCTCGCGGAACACCGCGTCTCGCGGAGCCCCCCAACCTCGAAGGAGCCCCTCATGGGCATCATCGGTTTCCTCATCCTCGGCCTCATCGCCGGCTTCATCGCCCGCTCGATCCACAAGGGCCCTGAGCCCAACGGTCTGCTCGGCACGCTCGTCGTAGGCGTCGTCGGCGCGATCGTCGGTGGCCTGATCGCCTCCGCCATCGGCATCGGCGGCATCGACGAGTTCTTCAGCATCGGCACGTGGATCACCGCCATCGTCGGCGCCCTCGTGTTCCTGTTCGCCTACAGCGCGCTGGTCGGCAACCGCTCGGCCGCGCACCGCTAGCAGCACCCCCGCCGCCGCCCGGCCCGCACGGGCCGGGCGGCGGCACCGCGCACCCGCGCGCCTCCCACCCACCCGGGTCCGGAGGCGCGGGTCGGGCGCGCCGAAGGCCCGGATCGCCGCTCCCCACGGGGCGCCGCCCCGCGTCCGCCACCATCTACGGCGATGTCGACGCTGATCGTCACCGCCCACGCGGACACCGACTCCCTCACGCACCGGGCCGCCGGAGCGCTCCGGGACCTCGTCGGGCCCGGGCGGACCCGGATGGCCCACCTCGCCCAGGAGGGCTTCGACCCGCGGTTCACGACCGAGGACCTCGCCGCCTACCGCGGCCGGGGCTCCACCGACCACGGCATCCGTGCCCAGCAACGTCGCGTCGACGGCGCCTCCGACCTCGTGCTCGTCTTCCCCGTCTACTGGTGGTCGATGCCGGCGCTGCTGAAGGGCTGGATCGACCGCGTCTTCGTCGCCGGCTGGGCCTTCGGCCTCGTCGACGACCGGATCGCCCCGCGGCTGACCGACCTGACGGCGCATCTCCTGCCCGTCTCCGGCACCTCGGCGGAGTCGTTCGCCCGGCACGGGTACGCCGACGCGTTCCGCACCCAGGTCGAGGTCGGCATCCTGGACTTCTGCGGCATCCGTCGCGGCAGGACCTCGTTCCTCCACGACGCGGAGTCGACGGACGCGGCCGCGGTCGCCCAGGGGCTCGAGACCGCCGTCACGGCGATCGCGGCGGCGATCGGCGAGTAGCGCCCGACGAGGCCCTCGACCGGCTCCCGGCCCGGCTCTACGCTCGACGCATGCCGACCCTCGACCCCGACGACGTGCGCGCGATCTGCCTGGGCCTCCCCGAGGCGGAGGAGCGGACCAGCCACGGCAACCCGGCGTTCTTCGCGGGGTCCAAGGGCCGGATGTTCGCCGCCCACCTCGTCGACCACCACGGCGACGGCCGCATCGCGGTCTGGCTCGCCGCCCCCGACGGCGCGCAGTCCGCACTCGTGGACGGTGACCCCGACGCCTTCTTCGTCCCACCCTACGTCGGGCACCGCGGCTGGATCGGCGTCCACCTCGATCGCGGGCTCACGCGCGACGGGCTCGCCGAGCTCGTCGCCGACGCCTTCGTCACCGTCGCCCCGGCACGGCTGGCCCGGCAGGTCGAGGACGACGAGAGCTGACGGCCGCCCCGACGGAGGCGGGAGCTGGGAGGGTCGCGGGGGCCGCACGGCTCGTCGCCGCCGACGACCGCGGCCGACCGCGGCCCGGCCGGATCCTCAGCCGACGGCCGCCCGACGGAGCCGCTCGACGACCGCCTCGACCTCGAGCACGACCTGGTCGTCCTCGGGGTCCCCGGAGTCGCTCAGGTCGTCGAGGTGGCGCTCCAGGTCACGAGCGGCGAGGGCGGCCGCGGCGCGCCGGTCGTCCGGAGGCCCCGCGCCGTCCGCGAGGGTACCCAGCGCGCCGGCGAGGAGCCCGATGGAGGAGGTCGACAGGACCGCGCGCTCGGCCGCGCGCTGCCGCTGTCCCGACGTCTGATCGACTCGAACGTCCATACGAGGTACATCGGGTCGGGCAGGGCGGCGGATGCGATCTGTGACGAGGGCCACGGCGCTCCCCCGGGGCCGTCCCACCGCTACGACCGGACGGCGAAGACCGCCCGGGCCCGCACGATCTCGTCCCCCGCGGCGTGCAGCGAGCAGTCGGCGAACGCGAGCTCGCCGCCGACCTGCTCGACCGCGGTCCGCGCCTCGATCCACGCCCCCTCGGGGCCGGGTCGCAGGAAGTCCGTGGTCAGGGAGACCGTCGCGACCTTCGGCTCGCCGTCGGCGGCGCGACGGATCGCGTGGCCCAGCGCGGCGTCGACGACCGTCGCCAGGAAGCCGCCCATCGCGGTGCCGGCGGCGTTGAGGTGCTCGGCCCGCACGCGGGCCCCGAGCGTGCCGTCCTCCTCCCGGACGTGGAGCGGCCCGACGTGGTCGAGGAACGCCCCGGCGTCGGTGTAGGGGACGAATCCGGCGGGGACGGGCGGGTCGGCGGGCATGCGGGGTCGCTACCCGGTGGGCGCGTCGCCACCGGTGACGGGCGCTCGGGGCGGGGGTGCCACCGAGGCCCCGTCCGCGCAGGGCGCGGCGCGGGTGGCAATGCCTGGCTCAACTCCTTGGCAATC
>NZ_JAURWA010000003.1 GCF_030655195.1 Patulibacter sp.
GCCGGGGGCCGGGGGCCGGGGGTCCGCGGGCGAGCGACGGCCGGGCGGGCGATCGACGAGCGGACGAGGGCCGGGCCGGCGAGGGACGGGCCGGCGAGGGACGAGCGGACGAGCATCAGGCGGGCGGCGGCGCCGCGGCACGCTCCGGTTCGATCCCGTCCGGAGCGCACCGCCTCGCACCGACCCGTGTCCCCGATCCAGGTCTCGGTGGAGTCCGAGGGGCGAGACCAGGATCCGGGTCGTCAGGCGACCACGATCCACGTCTCGGTCCCCCGACGACGCCGAGACCCGGATCGTGTCCGCACCCCGTGACACCGCCGCACCCCCGGGGCCCGGGCGCCGGACCTGCCACGACACCGCACCGCGCGGCACCCGGGCGCCGGCCCTGCCGCACCGCCGCACCGCGCGGCACCCGGGCGCAGGCGCCGCCACCCCCGGCGCTCCGCGTCGGGGTCCCCACCGCCGTCCGGGACCCGTGACCCACCCCACCGGGGCCGCACCGGTCGCGCGCTACGCTGGAAGGCGTGTCCGAGGCCCCGTCCCAGCAGCTCCCCGTCCGCCAGACGCGGTCGCGCGCCAAACCGGGCGGCATGGACGTCTCGAAGGTCCTGGGCACCAACACGATCGCCTACCGCGAGCGCAAGCCGGCCTGGTTCAAGGTCCCCGCGCCGGGCTCCCCGAAGTACCGGGAGCTCAAGGAGACGATCAAGGCCAACAACCTCAACACCGTCTGCTCCGAGGCCGCGTGCCCGAACATCGGCGAGTGCTGGGAGCGCGGCACCGCGACGTTCATGATCCTCGGCGACACGTGCACCCGCCGCTGCGGCTTCTGCCACGTGATGACCGGCACGCCGACGTGGAACGACCCGCTCGAGCCCGCCCGCGTCGCCCGCTCGATCTCGATGATGGGCCTGCGCCACGCGGTCGTCACCTCCGTCGACCGCGACGACCTGCCCGACTACGGGTCGCGCATCTGGGCCGCGACGATCAACCAGATCCGCCGCCAGTCGCCGGACACGAAGATCGAGACGCTGACCCCGGACTTCCGCGGCGAGGAGATGCCGCTGGCGACCGTCATCAACGCCGGGCCCGACGTCTTCAACCACAACGTCGAGGTCGTCCCGCGGCTCTACCAGGTCGCCCGCCGCGGATCGACGTTCATCCGCTCCTGCCGCGTGCTCAAGAACGCGTCGGACATGAACGCCGCCGGGATGGGCAGCCCCGGGATGAAGACGAAGTCCGGCCTGATGGTCGGCCTGGGCGAGAGCTTCGCCGAGGTCGTCGAGACGATGAAGATGCTGCGCGCCGTCGACGTGCAGATCATGACCATCGGCCAGTACCTCCGGCCCACGGAGAGCCACCTGCCGATCGTGCGCTACTGGCACCCCGACGAGTTCGACGAGCTCGCCCGCATCGGCATGGAGGAGCTCGGCTTCGAGCACGTCGCCGCCGGTCCGCTCGTGCGCTCGAGCTACCACGCCGACGAGCACGTCGTCCAAGACCAGCCCGGCGTCGGCCCGCTCGCCATCAGCGCCGCGTGAGCGACGCGGAGGCGGTCTTCCCGACCGCCCTGACCGACGATCCGCCGTCCTGGGCCCCCGCGTCGGCCGACGTCGCGACGGGCCCGATCGAGCTGCCGGTCCGCGTGCGGTTCCTCGAGTGCGACCCGCAGGGCGTGCTCGCCCACCCGCGGTACCTCGACCTCTTCGACGACACGTACATGCGCCTGAACACGACCCGGCTGGGCGGGTTCGCGGCGATGATGCGCGGCGGCATCGAGACCCTCGTCGTCAAGACCGAGGTCGAGTTCTCGAGATCCGCGCGCGCCGAGGAGGAGCTCGTCGTCGTCCTGGACCTCGAGCGCCTCGGCCGGTCGTCCGTCGCGCTGCGCTACCGCGCGCTGGGCGCCGCGGACGGCGAGCCGCGCGCGACCGCCCGCACGACCTACGTCTGCGCCGCGGTCGGCGAGGGCCGCTCGGTGGCGTTCCCGGCGTGGATGCGCGAGCGGTACCTGGGCCTCGGCGGTCCCGGCGTCGCCTGAGCCGCGCCAGCGCGGGCGCGCGGGCGGGCCACGCGCGGACGGGGACGCGGACACGGACGGGGACCCCTCGGTCGGCGACCTCACCGTCGGCCGAACGAGGCGCCTCGGCGCTCTCAGCCGCGCTTCATGCGGCACTGCCACGATCCCGCGCGTGCCCCTGCAGCCCGAGCTCCTCACCGCCGCGCTCTGCCTGCTCGTGCTGGTCGTCGCCGTCGTGGCGCTCGCCCGGTCCGTGCGACGTCGCAGCACCCGGCTCCCCGTCCTCGCCGGGATCGCGGTCGCCGCGGCCGGCGTGGCCAACCTCGCCTCCGCGCTGAGCCCCGCCGACGACGGCAGGATCGAGCTGCTCCGGGAGTCCGTCGGGGCCGGCGTGCCGGACACCGCCCGCGCGCTGGCGGTGCCGGCCGGCATCGCGCTGCTGCTCACCGGCCGGTACCTGGCCCGCCGGCACCGGCGCGCCCTCGACCTGGCCGTCGGCGCGCTCGTCGTCCTCGCCGCGCTGAACGTCTTCAAGGGCCTCGACGTCCTGACGGGCATTGCCACCGGCGCCGTCGCCCTGGTGCTCTGGCGGTCGCGGGCCGCGTTCGACGTCGAGCCGCTGCAGGTCCGCTGGACCGCCACGCTCGGCACGATCGCCGGGATGGCCGTGGGCGTCTTCGGGGCGACGGTCGCCGCGCTCGCCGCCGTCACGTGGCGCGAGGGGCTCGACGCGCCCGCCGGCACGATCGTCCACGAGGCCCTCGTCCTCCTGACGATGACGCGCGACACGACGCTGCCGATGCCGCACCTGCTCGCCTGGCTGCCCGACGCGATCGGGGTCACCGGGATCGCGACCGTGCTGCTGGCGCTGCTCGTCCTCTTCCGCCGCCCGCCGGCCGACGCCGCCTTCGGCGCCCGGGCACGCGCCGACGCCCTGATCGAGCGGCACGGCACCGACACCCTCAGCGGCTTCGCCCGCCGCACCGACCTGATCCCGCACGTCACCGCCGACGGCCGGGCGGCCGGGACGTTCCGGGTCTGCGCGGGCGTCCTCTTCGTCGGCGGCGCCCCCAGCGGCCCCGCCGACGCGGTCGACGAGCTGCTCGCCGAGCTGCGCGCGATCGCCGACCACCACGACCTGCGCATGGCGATCCTGGGCGCCGGGTCCGAGCTGTCGGAGCGCGTCTGCGGCAGCACCCGCATGCGCTCGATGTACATCGGCGACGAGGCCGTGGTCGACGTCCCGGACTTCACGCTCGAGGGCCGGCCGATGAAGAAGGTGCGCCAGGCCGTCGGCCGCGTCGTGCGCGCCGGCTACACCTCGGAGATCGTCCGTCTCGGCGACATGGACTGCGCCACGCGGCACGACGTGGCCTCGGTCGTCACCGCCTGGGGCGAGAAGGACGCCCACGGCTTCTGCATGGAGATGCCGCTCGGCGACGCGGCCTCGGCGGACTCGCTCGCCGTCCTGGCCCGTGACGGGGACGGTCGCGTCCGCGCGCTCGTCCACGTCGTCCCCACCCCCGTCGGGGGCAGCTGGTCGCTGTCGAGCACCCCGCACGAGCGGGGTCTGCCCAACGGCGTCGTCGACTTCCTGGTGGTGCGGATGATCGAGGGCGCCCGGGAGCGCGGCCTGCAGCGCGTGTCGCTGAACTTCGCGGCCTACCGGCAGTGGATCCACGAGCCCGCCACGCGGTTCGAGCGGACCATGGGGCCCGTCGTGAAGTTCCTGGACCGCTTCTTCCAGATCGAGCGGCTCTACCGCTTCAACCGCAAGTTCGACCCCACGTGGGTGCCGCGCCACCTGCTCTACGACGGCCGGACCGTGCAGCTGAAGACCATGTGGGCGGCGATGCTGGTCGAGGGGCAGATCCGTCTGCCGTCGGTCCCGGGTGCGGCGCGGCTGGGTGTCGGCCACGCCCGGGTCCGTCGCGAGATCGGCCCCGCCCGGGGCCCGTCCCCGGCGCGCTTCCTCCGCGACTGAGCGGACCGGGCCCGGAGCCCGGCGAGCGGCTGCACGCCACCTGAACGCCGACGTGCCAACTAGTTCCCCATGCTAACTTTTCGTCTCCGAAGTTTCGGCTCCGAAGGATCAGAACAGCATGGCCAGAACCGCGAAGGCGCCCGTCGCGCCGATCGACCCGCACGTCAAGAAGGTCGCGATCGTCATCGTGCTCGGCGCGATCATGTCGGTCCTCGACACGACGATCGTCAACGTCGCGCTCGACACCCTGTCCCGCGACCTCGACGCCCCGTTGAGCGACATCCAGTGGGTCGCCACGGGCTACCTCCTGTCGCTCGCCGCGGTGATCCCGATCACCGGCTGGGCGTCGACGCGGTTCGGGGCCAGACGCCTCTACGTCGTCGCCCTCATCGTCTTCACCGCGGGCTCCGCGCTCTGCGGCCTGGCCTGGTCGAGCGGGTCGCTCATCGCCTTCCGCGTGATCCAGGGGATCGGCGGCGGCATGATCATGCCCGTCGGCCAGATGATCCTCGTCCGCGCCGCCGGCCCGAAGAACCTCAGCCGCATCATGAGCCTGATCGGCGTCCCGATCATCCTCGCGCCCGTCTTCGGCCCGACGGTCGGCGGCCTGCTGCTGGAGCACGTCGGCTGGCAGTCGATCTTCCTCATCAACGTGCCGATCGGCGTGATCGCGCTGTGGGCCACGATGCGCCTGCTGCCGAAGGACCTCCCGGGCGACGCCGGCAAGCTCGACGCGATCGGCCTCGGCCTCGTGGCCGTGGGCGTCACGGCGGTCACGTACGGCCTCGCGGAGACCGGCACGCACGACCTCGGCTCGGCCAACGTCGTGCTGCCGATCGTCGTCGGCCTCGTGCTGGTCGGCCTGTTCGTCGCGCGCGCGCTGCGGATCCCGAACCCCCTGCTGAACGTGCGGCTCTACGGCAACCGCGCCTTCGCCGCCGCGTCCCTGACGACGTTTGCGCTCGGCGGCGCGCTGTTCGGCGCGATGGTGATCATCCCGCTGTACTTCCAGACCGTCCGCGGCGAGGACGCGGTGTCCACCGGCCTGCTGGTCGGGCCGCAGGGCATCGGCGCGATGGTCGCGATGGGCATGTCCGGCCGGCTGTCGGACCGCTTCGGCGCCGGTCGGGTCACCGTCGTCGGCGTGTCGATCACCGCCGTGGCGACGATCCCGTTCATGCTCCTGACGGAGAACACCTCGTACGGGATCACGAGCGCCGCGATGATCTTCCGGGGCCTCGGCGTGGGCCTGTCGATGATGCCCGCGATGACCGCGGCGTTCTCGGTCCTCAAGCCGTCCGAGATCAACCACGCCTCGCCGCAGCTCAACACGCTGCAGCGCGTCGGCGGCTCGATCGGCGTCGCCGTCCTCACGGTCGTCCTGCAGCGCAACACCGAGGGCCTCGGCCGCAGCGCGGGCGACCCCTCCGCGCTGGCCGGGGCGTTCGGCGACGTCTACTGGTGGGTGCTCGCCGTCACCGTCGTCGCGCTGATCCCGGCGGTCATCCTCATGCGCGTCGAGCGCCGGCGGGCCCGCGAGGGCGACGGGGACGGCCCGGCGGCGGGCACCGCGGTCGACGCGACCCCGGAGGAGCGGCAGGTCGAGAAGCTCGAGGCGATGGCGTGAGCGACGGGGCGGTGGACGTCCCGGCGGCGCCCGAGGACACCCCCGCGACCGAGCTCGCCGACGCCGTCTGGACCCTGATGGGCGCGATCCGGCGCCTGAAGGCCCGGCGGGCGCACGACGCCGGGGGGCTCGGCACCGGGGAGCTGCGGGTCCTGGGCCAGCTCGGCGTGCTCGACGAGCCCGCGTCGATGGGCGAGCTGGGGCGCAGCGCCGGTCTGAACCCGGCCTCGACCTCCGCCACCGTCGACCGCCTGGAGGCCGACGGTCTCGTGGTCCGCGAGCGCGACACCGCCGACCGGCGCGTCGTGCGCGTGGTGCTCACGCCCGAAGGTCGCGTGACTGTCCGGCGCCGCGTGGCCGCGTGGCAGGCCGAGTGGGCCGACGACCTGGAAACGCTCCCTCCGGAGGACCTCCACGTCACGGCCCGGACGCTCGCGGTGATCGCGGCGACCATCGACGCGCGCTGAGGCGCGGCGCGCGGACCCGTCGCACGGAAAGCGGGAGGTGCCACATCCCGCTTTCGGCGCTACTCTCTGTGGTCCTGGCCGACTGGCCAGTCGAGAACCGGCGAGCGTCCCCGACGGGACGCGAAGGAGCAGACGGTGGATCTGAACGACGACCCCCAGCAGGCGGAGTTCCGCACGCAGGTGCGGGCCTGGCTGGACGAGCACAAGGCCGAGGCCCCCATCGTCATGGGCGAGGGCCAGATCGAGGACGAGCACGAGCGCATCGAGCAGTGGCGCGGCTGGCAGCGCAAGCTCGCCGAGGCCGGCCTCTGCGGCGTGACCTGGCCCGAGGAGTACGGCGGCCAGGGCAAGGGCCCGATCGAGCAGGTCATCGTCAACCAGGAGCTCTCCCGCGCGCAGGTCCCGGGCGCCCTGGACTTCATCGGCCTGGGCATGATGGGCCCGGCGATCATCGTCCACGGCACCGACGAGCAGAAGCGCCGCTACCTCGGCCCGATGCTCCACGGCGACGAGGTCTGCTGCCAGCTGTTCTCCGAGCCCGCCGCGGGCTCCGACCTCGCCGGCGTCACCGCCCGCGCGGTGGAGCAGGAGGACGGCTCGTTCAAGATCTCCGGCCAGAAGGTCTGGACGACCAACGCGCAGTTCTCCGCCTTCGGCGTGCTGCTCGCCCGCACCGACGCGGACGTGCCCAAGCACAAGGGCCTGACGATGTTCATCGTCCCGATGGACGCCCCGGGGATCACGATCCGCGGCCTGCGCCAGATCTCCGGCGAGGCCGAGTTCAACGAGGTCTTCCTCGACGAGGTCCACGTCCCGGCCGACGCCGTCCTCGGCCAGGTCGGCGGCGGGTGGGGCACGGCCCTGACCGTCCTGATGTTCGAGCGGCTCTCCATCGGCACGACGTCGATCGGCTACTCCGCCGAGCGCTTCGCCGCCGGTGTGAAGTCGGCCCCCGGCGCCGCGGAGGACCCCGAGGTCCGCCAGCGCCTCGGCCACATCGGCACCGAGATGATCGCCAGCCGCTTCGCCGGCCACCGCCTGCTGTCGGACCTGGCCGGCGGCAAGCTGCCCGGCCCGGAGTTCGGCCTCGGCAAGGTCACGGTCGTCAAGTCCGCGATCGACGCGGGCGACCTGATCGCCGACGTGCTCGGCCCCGACGCGCTCGACGAGCACTCGGAGTGGGGCTACATGATCTCGTTCCTGCCGGGCCTGAAGTCGGCCGGCGGCACGGAGGAGATCCTCCGCAACACCATCGGCGAGCGCGTCCTGGGCCTCCCGCCCGAGCCGCGGTCGGACAAGGGCGTTCCGTTCTCGGAGCTCAAGGCCCGCGAGAAGGAAGAGGTGGCCTGAGATGGATCTGTCGCTGACGGACGAGCAGGAGTTCCTGCGCGAGGCGGCCCGCGGGGCCCTCAAGCGCGTCGACACGGTCGCCGCGGCCCGTGAGGCGCTGGAGGACGAGACGAAGCGTCCCGACCTCTGGAAGACGATCGTCGAGGCCGGCTGGACCGGCCTGCTGACGAGCGAGGCCGGTGGCGGCGCCGAGCTCGGTCTGTACGACGCGATGCTCGTGGCGCAGGAGGCCGGGCGCGTCCTGGCCCCCGTGCCGCTGGTCTCCACGCTGCCGGCCGCGACGGTGCTCGACGCCGCGGGCGACGAGGCCTCCGAGGCCGTCGCGAGCGGCGAGACGCGGATCGCGTGGCTGCCCGCCGCGCCGCCGACCGACCAGGAGCCGCGCTGGACGGCGGACCCCAAGGGCGGCATCCTCCGCGCGGAGCTGCCGAAGGCGACGGTCGACGGTGGCACCGCCACGCTCTCGGGCGCGGTCCACTGGGTCCCCGACGCCGCGCAGGCCGAGCAGCTGCTCGTCACCGCCGACGGCCCGGACGGTCCGGTCGCCGTCCTCGTCGACGCGTCGGCGAGCGGCGTGAGCGTCGAGGGCCTCTGGCGCTACGACGCGACGCGACCGCTCGGGCACGTCACGCTCGACGGCGCGCAGGGCCGCGTCGTCGCCGCGGACGAGCTCGCGCTGCGCCGCGCGTGGCACGTCGCCCAGGGCCTGCTGGCCGCCGAGGCCGTCGGCACCGTCGACGCGCTGCTGCCCGTCGCGATCGCCTACGCGAAGGAGCGCCACACGTTCGGCCGCGCCATCGGCTCCTACCAGGCGCTGAAGCACCAGCTCGTCGAGGTCCTGCGCCTCCTCGAGAACGCCAAGTCGCTCCTGATCTACGCGGCCTGGGCGCACGAGAACGCCCCGGACGAGCTGTCGCTGGCCACGGCCGCGGCGCGCTCCGGCGCCGAGCACGCGCTCGATGTCGCCACCCGGGTCCAGATCTCGGTGCACGGCGGCATCGGTGCGACGTGGGAGCACGACGCACCGCTGTTCTTCCGCCGCGCGCAGCTGCAGCGGCGCCTCCTCGGCGGCGCGGGCGGCGCGACCGACCGCGTGGCCGGCGAGCTGCTCGGCGGCGTCGTCCCGGCCTGAGCGGCACGGGCGGGGTCGCCGGTCGGCGGCCCCGCGTGGAGGGGCGGAGGGTTCGGGCCGCGCGCCCGGGCCCGGGCCCGGGCTACTCGGCCTTGCGGACGTGCAGCCGGGCGGCGTCGAAGTAGACCGCGAACCGCGTGATGCGGTCGCCGGCGACCTCGAGGACCGTGACGCCCGGGTGCGAGAGGTCGCCGCCGTCGCGGCCCTCGGCGGTCCGCTGCCACTCGAGGATCGCGACGTCGCCGTCCACGACCTGGTTACGGAACTCGGAGGCGACGCTCGCGAACAGCTCGCGATCCTCCTGCCACAGCTTCCGCGCGCCGTCGCTGCCGCGCAGCGCGCCCGTCGCCGTGGCGGTGTCGACGCGGACGTCGTCGGCGAACAGCTCGACGAGCGGGTCGACCTCCTCGTGCTCCTCCAACCGGGCCAGGGCGTCGAGGAAGCGGTCGACCGTCTCGCGGGTGCTCATCCCACGTCTCTACCTCGGGACGACCGGGACGAAACCGCCGGCCACCACCCGCGCGCGACGAGCCGGCGACGGAGCCCGCCCCGGCGCGCGAGGGCGGAAGGGGCCACGGCGGACGGGGCGGCGGCGGACGGGGCGGCAGCGGACAGGACGGCACCGGCCGGCTGCGCCGCGGCGCCGGACGTCGCGGCGAGGGCCGTCTGCCCGGCGGCGGCCGGACCGACGGCCGTCGCCGTCGGGACGGCCGCGGCCGAGAGCTCGGCGGCCAGCGCCATCACCTCGACCGTCCGCTCCGCGAGCCGGGCGGCCGCACGGTCCAGGTCCTCCGCCCGCCGGTCCAGCCTCGCGGCCCGGGCGTCGAGCTCGCGGTGCGCGGCGACGACCCACGGTCCGCCGAGGGAGCGTGCCCCGCCGGCCGTCCCCGCCGGAACGACCGGTGCCGCAGGGCTCCCCGCCGAGATGGCCGCGATCCGCACCCGGGCCGTCTCGAAGACCGCCGCGACCCGGTCGGCGAGATCGTCCTGCGGCTCCTGGCCCGCACGGCGGGCCACCACGTCCTGGGGACCCGTCCCCGCCCCCGCGCCCGTGCGGCCGGACGGGACCTGCGAGAGATCTGCCCCCGCGCCCGCACGGCGGGCCACGATGTCCTGGGGTCCTGCGAGCACGGCGGCACCTCCGGTCGGTGGTCGGGACGAAGCGTCCACGGGGTTCACGTCGCCCGGTGCTACCCCGCCACGCCGTCGGCGCACCCCGCGCGCCGGGGAGGGACGGATGGGGGAGCCGGACGCGCCGCCGAGAGCCCCGAACGTCCAGGCTGGCACGGGGCGCCCCGAACCGCGACGATGCAGGGATGACCAACGACCGCGTGACCGTCACGATCGAGGACCACGTCGCCGACGTGCGCCTGAACCGCGCCGACAAGCACAACGGCCTCGACACGCAGATGTTCCAGGCGCTGCACGAGACGGCGCTGGAGCTGCGCGGGAACGAGGACGTCCGGGCGGTCGTCCTCTCCGGCGAGGGCAAGAGCTTCTGCGCCGGCCTCGACGTGCAGGACGCGTTCCAGAACGGCGCGCTGGCCAACGCCGCGTCGCTCGAGGACCGCCTCGAGGGCGAGCCGACGAACCTCTACCAGGCGGTCGCCTACGACTGGCGGACCGTCCCCGTCCCCGTGATCTGCGCGATCCAGGGCATCTGCTTCGGCGGCGGGCTGCAGATCGCGCTGGGCGCCGACATCCGCATCGCGACGCCCGACAGCAAGCTCTCGATCATGGAGATCAAGTGGGGCCTCGTGCCCGACATGGGCCTGCTCGTGACGCTGCCGCCGCTCGCCCGCCAGGACGTCGTCAAGGAGCTGACCTACACCGGCCGGGTCTTCAGCGGCGAGGAGGCCGTCGGGTACGGGATCGTCACCCGCACCGACGCGGACCCGCTGACCGCCGCGAAGGCGCTGGCGGCCGAGATCGCCGGCAAGTCCCCCGACGCCATCCGCTTCGGCAAGAAGCTGCTGCAGGACGCGTGGGAGGGCGACGACGCGACGAAGCTCCTGCTGGAGTCCAAGCTCCAGCGCCCGCTGATCGGCTCGCCGAACCAGATGGCCGCCTCGATGGCGGCGATGTCGAAGCAGCCCGGCGAGTACGGCGAGCTGCTGCCGCTCCCCGACGGCGTCTGACCGACCCGCCCGGCCCGGCGCCGCTCGGCCGGGCCGTGGCATCGCCGGCCCGGCCCGACGCGGCGCCCCGACCCGGGTCCTGCGCCTAGAAGTAGGCGTTGCCCGGGAACTCCGCGCCGTTGACGAGGTTGTCGCCGACCGCCGACGCCTTGAGGAACGTCGGGTTGTGGGTCGAGATGGTCCGGACGTTGCGCCAGTGCCGGTCGAGGTTGCGGCCGGACTGCGTCGCCGACGCGCCGCCGACGTCGAAGAGCTTCGCCGCCGTCGCCGGGGCGAAGCGGTCCACCGCGATCTTCGCCTCGGCCGCCGCCCGCTGCGCGGCCTCGGCCGCCTCCGGGGTCGGTGCCCCGTCGGTGATCGAGTCGAAGGCGCCCTGGATCCGGTCGGCGGCGGCGAGGACGATGGCCTCGGTCGCGAAGACGTCGGCCGAGATCTCGCCCACGACCTGGAGCAGCTGGCGGTCGTCGGTCGGCGCCTGCGGCGTGGGTGCGTGGCTGAAGTTGCGACGCCGCCCGCGCGCGAGGCCGACCGCGTCGTTCCGGACGCTCCGGAGGACCCCGGCGGTCACGGCCTGCAGGTAGAGCTGCAGGAACGCCCCGTGGTAGCTCGGGGGCAACGGCCCGTCCGGCTCGCCGATGTCGAAGTACTCGTCGTCGGCGACGTGGACGTCGTCCAGCCTGGTCGTCCCGGTGCCGGTGAGGCGCTGGCCGAAGCCGTCCCAGTCGTCCTCGACCGTGACGCCCTCGCGGTCGATCGGCACGACGGCGCCGGCGATCCGCCCGTCCGGGGCGGCGGCCCAGATCTGCGTGTAGTCGGAGTAGAGGGTCCCCGTCGAGTAGAACTTCGCGCCGTTGAGGCGGTGGCCGCCGGCCGGGTCGGGCGTGAACGCGGTGTCGAAGTACAGGCCGGTCGGGTGCCGGCTCTGCTCGCTGAAGCCGTTGCCGACGAGCGCGCCGGAGGCGACGAACGCGAGCGCCCGCGCGCGGTCGGCGGGGTCCGGGACGGCGAGCTGCTGCTCGACGAACCAGAAGTGGGCCCGCAGGATGTGCGCGACGTTGGCGTCGGCCTCGGCCAGCGCGATCACCGTCTCGAAGAGCTCACGGACGGTCGCGCCGGCGCCGCCGTCCTCGACGGGCAGGCGGAGGCGACCCAGCCCGGCCTCCTTGATCCAGCCGATCACCTCGAACGGGCGCGTGAGCTCGCGCTCGCGCTCCTCGGCGCCCTCGGCGATGCGGGCCAGGAGGGCATCGAGCTCGGCGGAGCCGGGACGGACGGCGGGGGTGGCGGTGATCGGGGTCACGGGGACTCCTTCGGGGGGGGCGGAGCGGATGCGGGCACCGGAACCCCCGGCGCCTCCCCACGTAGAAAAGCACAAACCCGATCTGCTTTTCCATGTTTTGCCTCGGAGGGTCCTCCGAGACGCTCGCCACGACCCGACCGGGTGGCGCGCCTC
Source organism: Patulibacter sp. (assembly GCF_030655195.1). Lineage (GTDB taxonomy): Bacteria > Actinomycetota > Thermoleophilia > Solirubrobacterales > Solirubrobacteraceae > Patulibacter. The sequence goes on from NZ_JAURWA010000003.1 coordinate 12,172, forward strand.
CGGCCTCGCGGGGGCCGTCGCCCCGGTCGCGACCGACGGGAGGGTGGCGCCCGTCAGACCTCGCGCAGCCGCAGCACGCCGTCGACCTCGTCGACGGCGATGCGGCCGTCGCCCTCGAGCAGCTCGAGGTGGCCGATGATCTCGCTCATCACGAGGTGGACCTGCACGTAAGCGGTGCGGCCCCACATCGCCCGGGCGATCTCGAACGCGGTCTCGTGGCCCGCGGCGATCTCGTCGACGATCCGGCCCAGGCGCCGCTCCGTCGCCGTCGAGCGCTGATCGATCAGGCCCCGGTGGTCGGTGACCGGCACGCCGTGGCCGCCGAGGACGACGTCGAGGTCCATCTCGCGGGTCAGCGCCAGCGACGCCCGGTAGTCGCGCAGCGGCGTCAGGCGCAGGGTCGGGTCCGCCGCCTCCTCGGCCGCGTTCAGCGGCTCGGAGATCAGCGCGTTGGAGGAGACGTGCGACAGCAGGTGGTCGCCGCCGATCAGCGTCCGGGCGTCGCGGTCGTGGAAGACGGTGTCGCTCGTGGAGTGGCCCGGCCGGTGGTGCACGTGCCACTCCCGGTCGTCGAAGCCGAGCACGTCGCCGTCGGCGAGCGGGTGGGTGACCTCGACCGGCTCGAAGTACCCGCGGACCATCGCGTCGGCGGCGCGGGCGCCCAGGGCGACCTCCTGCGGCAGGCCGTGGCGGATCAGGCGCTCCTCGACGAAGCGCATCTCCTGCTTGCTGCGCCGGCCGACGTCGGCCAGCCAGCCCGCGATGCCCCCGAACGCGTGGACCTCGGCCCCGGAGCGGCGCACGAGCTGAGCGGCCAGCCCGAAGTGGTCGGCGTGGTGGTGGGTCAGCACGATCCGCTCGAGGTCCTCGACGCGGTGCCCGCGCTCGGCGAGGCCCTGCTCCAGCCGCTCGAGCGCCAGGGCGGTGGCGGGCCCCGCGTCCACCAGCGTCAGCGGCGAGGAGTCGACGAGCCAGAGGTTCACGTCGCCGACGCCGAACGGCGTGGGGAGCACCACCGGGGAGACGCCGTCCGGGAGCGGAACTGGAGGGGTGGAGGCGTCCGCTGCGGTGTCCATGTCCGTCCCGGACCGTATCGCCCCCCGCCCCCGGGGTTTGTGCGTCGCGCCACCGGGGGACCGGTGCGACCGCATCTCCCGTCCTTACGCCTCGCTGACGTGGTCTGCGGGATGCTCCATGGACTCCGCATCCCGTGGAGCCCGACCCGAACGCCTCCCTGATGCCTGACAACCGCTCCCTCTGGTCCGACGGTCCCTCCGAGGACGAACACCACGGCTGGCTCGACCCCGAGCCCGACGCCCCCGCGACGCAGGAGCACCGTCCCGCACCGGCCGAGGAGCCGACCCGACAGCACCGCACGGGCCGCCTGTCGCCGCGCGAGCCCCGCGAGGGCCCGTCGACCTGGCAGCAGGTGCGCGGGAAGCTCGTGACCCCGCTGGTCGCGCTCTGCGTCGTCGCGCTGCTGGCGTCCGGCATCGCGATCGGCACCCGGCTGATCGGAGAGCGCACGGTCGAGCGCACCGTCGTCGCCGGCAACTCCGGCGGTGCGACCTCGTCGCAGATCAAGGCGGCCTACACCGCCGCGCACGACGGCGTGGTCCGCGTCACGACGAGCCAGGGCAACGGCACCGGCTGGGTCTACGACGACCAGGGCACGATCGTCACGAACAACCACGTCGTGGCGGGCGGCGGCGACACCGTCAAGGTGCGCTTCACCGACGACGGCGCCGACGTCGACGCCCGCGTCCTGGGCACCGACGTCTCCTCGGACCTCGCGGTGCTGCGGGTGGACCGGAACGACGTCGCGAAGCTCGTGCCGCTGAAGATCGCGGAGTCCGACGACGTCGAGACCGGCGATCCGGTGGTCGCGATCGGCTACCCGCTGGGCCTGGACCAGACGACGACCGCCGGGATCATCTCGGGCGTCGGCCGCCAGATCCCCGCGCAGAACAACTTCCAGATCGACAAGGTCCTGCAGACCGACGCGCCGATCAACCCGGGCAACTCCGGCGGCCCGCTGCTGAACATCAAGGGCGAGGTCGTCGGCGTCAACTCCCAGATCGCCACCGCCAGCGCCGGCGGCGGCAGCGTCGGCATCGGCTTCGCGATCCCGTCCGACACGGTCCGCGACGTCGTCCCGACGCTCGCCAAGGGCCAGTCCGTCAAGCACGCCTACCTCGGTGTGTCGGTCGCCCAGCTGACCAAGGGCGAGGGCGCCGCGGTCGGCGACGTCCGCAGCGGCAGCCCCGCCCAGCAGGCGGGTCTGCGCCCCAACAGCGAGACCGCCCTGCGCGGCCTGTCGGACCCCGACGGCGACGTCATCACGAAGATCGACGGCACCGCCGTGAACCGCCCGGACGACGTCACGCGCATCGTCAACGACAAGGAGCCGGGCGACCGGATCTCCATCGAGTACCGGCGCGGGGGCGACACGCGGACGACCGAGGTCACCCTCGCGGACCGCGCGTCCGCCGGCTCCGCCTCGTCCTCCCCGTCCGGCCCGACGCTGACCCTGCCGGGCACGCCCACCTCGCCCTCGAGCCCGACCATCCCGTGAGCTTCGCCGCCCCGTGGTTCCTGCTGGCGCTGCTCCTGGTGCCGGCGGCGGCCGCCGTCTACGTCTGGTGGGAGCGTCGTCGCTCCCGCGGGGCGCAGCCGTGGGCCTCGCCGGCGCTGATGCCGTCGGTCGCGTCGACGGCGCCGGGCTGGCACCGCCACGTCGGCCCCGCGGTCTACGCGCTGGCCGCGATCGCGCTGATCGTGGCCCTCGCCCGGCCGGAGCACGAGGTCGAGGTGCAGGTCGAGCAGGCGTCGGTGATGCTCGTGACCGACCGCTCCGGCTCGATGCGCTCGACGGACCTCAAGCCCACGCGGATGGACGCCGTCAAGGGCGCGGCGTCGTCGTTCCTGGACCAGGTCCCGCAGGAGATCCGCGTCGGTGCCCTGGCCTTCAACAACAAGACGCGGCTGCTCGCGTCGCCGACCACGGACCGCGACCGCGTCAAGCGCGCCCTGAACACGCTGACCGGCGCGGGCTCCACCGCGACGGGCGACGCGCTCGGCGCCGCGCTGGCGATCCTCCGGCCCCAGGGCCTGCGGGGCCCGCAGACGCCCGCGGCGATCGTGCTGCTGTCCGACGGCAAGAACGTCCGCGGACGCGACCCCGTCCGCCTGGCCCGCCGGGCCGGTCGCCTCGGCGTGCGGATCTTCACGATCTCGCTGGGCACCGACCAGGGCACGCTGACCTCGCGCAACGCCGACGGCACGACGAAGACCGAGCTCGTGCCCCCCGACCGCGCCGCGATGCGACAGATCGCCGACGCCTCGGGCGGGACGACCTCCGACGCGCCGACCGCCGAGGCCCTGCAGGCGGTCTACGAGAAGCTCGGCTCGGCCGTCGCCACCGAGCCCGGCAAGGACCAGCTGACCTCCGCCCCCGTCGGCGTCGCGCTCGTGCTGCTCGTCGTCGGGGCCGGCCTGGCGCTGCGGCTGACGGGCCGCATCGTCTGAGCGGCCGCGGCGCGGTCCGCCGGGTGGCGGATCGCGCGCGGCACCCCACCCCGGCACGGCGACCGACGCCGGCGCGATCTTTCGGCAGCGCGACGCCCCCGTTTAGGCCTCGATCAGCGCGGTGCGGTTCGCTGGACGTCCCCATGGTCTCGATGCGCGGTGCTCTCCCGCTGTTCCTCACCGGCTCCAGCGGCCTCGCACTCCTCGCCTTCGGCGTCGGCGGCCTGTCGGGCATGGACCCGCAGATCCAGCAGGCCGCGCGGACCGTGCAGCTCGAGCGGACGGTCGACGGCGTGCACCACCGGTTCGCCGACTGCCCGCCGGAGCCCGCGGCGAAGCGGCGCGCGGACGAGGTCTGAGATGCGCGTGCTCGTCGCCGAGGACCACGAGCGGGTGGCCGACGCCGTCGCCCGCGGCCTGCGCCGGACCGGCCTGGCGGTCGACGTCGCCGCCGACGGCGACGCCGCGCTCTACAAGGCCCGCGTGCACCCCTACGACGTCGTGGTGCTCGACCGCGACCTCCCCCGCACGCACGGCGACGTGGTCTGCCGCACCCTCAACGAGGAGCAGCCGGCCACGAAGATCCTCATGCTGACGGCCGCCGGCGCGCTCGACGACATGGTCGAGGGACTCGCGCTCGGCGCGGACGACTACCTGACCAAGCCGTTCCGCTTCGCCGAGCTCGTCGCCCGCGTCGACGCCCTGGGCCGCCGCAGCGGACGCGTCCGGCCGAGCGTCCTGACCCACGGCGACCTCGAGCTCGATCCCGGCCGCCGCGTCGCCACCCGCGACGGGGTCGACCTGGAGCTCTCGCCGAAGGAGTTCGGCGTGCTGCAGGAGCTGCTGGCCGCCGACGGCCAGGTCGTCACGACCGAGGCGCTGCTGGAGCGGGTGTGGGACGAGAACGTCGACCCGTTCACGAACACCGTGCGGATGGTCCTCGTGACGCTGCGACGGAAGATCGGCGAGCCCGCCGTCATCGAGACCGTGCGCGGCGCCGGCTACCGGATCTGAGGGGCGGGACCGCGTGGACCCCGTCCGGGGACGCCTCCGCCGGCTCCCGCTCCGGGCCCGGCTGACGGCGCTCTACGCCGCGCTCTTCGCGGCCTCGACGCTCGTCGTCCTCGTCGTCGCCTACGGGCTGCTCGGCGACCACCTGCGCCGCACGCTGCCCGACGAGCTGGCGGACCCGATCCTCGACCGCGTGGCGCTGCAGCTCGGCCTCGTCCTCGTCGGCACGACGCTCCTGGCGGTCGCGCTGGGCTGGATCGCGGCGTCCCGCGCGCTGCGACCGATCGGCGCGGTCACCGCGACCGCCCGCCGGGTCTCCGACGACCGGCTCGACGAGCGCCTCGCCCTCGACGGTCCGCACGACGAGGTCCGCGAGCTCGCCGACACGTTCGACGCGATGCTCGACCGGCTCTCCGCCAGCCTCCAGGCCCAGCGCCGGTTCGTCGCCAACGCCAGCCACGAGCTGCGCACCCCGCTGACGGCGATCCGCACCGAGGTCGACGTGACGCTCGCGGACCCCGACGCGACGACCGCGGAGCTGCGCGCCATGGGCGACCGGGTGCTGGCCGGCACCGACGAGCTCGACGACCTGCTCGAGGGCCTGCTCGTGCTGGCCCGCAGCAGGCGCGGCGTCGACCGCCACGAGGACGTCGACCTGACCGCCGCCGCCCGTGACGCGGTGGCTGCGGCCCCCGCCTGCCCCGGCCTCGAGCTGTCCGTCCACCCGCGCACGCCGGCGGCCCGGGCGTGGGGCGACGGCACGATGCTCGGACGCGTCGCGGTCAACCTCGTCGACAACGCGGTCCGCTACAACCAGGACGGCGGCTGGGTCCGCGTCGAGACCGCGGAGGGCGAGCAGGACGGCCGGCGGTGGGCGACGCTGCGGGTGGCCAACAGCGGGCCGCTCGTGCCGGCGGCCGACGTCGACCGGATCGTCGAGCCGTTCGAGCGCCTCGGGCGGCACGGGACGGGGTCGGGCCTGGGGTTGTCGATCGTCCGGGCGGTGGTCGACGCCCACGGCGGCCGCACCCGGATCGAGGCGCCGGAGTCCGGCGGGCTCGACGTGACGGTCAGCCTGCCGGGCCCGGCGCGCTGACCGCGTCGCCGTGCGTGGCGGGCGGCGCGCCGGCCGTGTCGCTCAGGACGAACAGCTGGGTGGCGACGTCGCCGTCGACGTCGAGCCCGTCGACGGCGTGGAGGACCGGTCGGCCCACGACCTCCTCGACGGCCCGGACGACGTCGGCCCGGACGGCGCTCTGGAGCGCCGAGCGGGTCGCGCGCACGAGCTCGCCCTGCCCCATGTCGGAGATCCGGCGCTCGGCCGGGGACATGGTGCCGTCGAGGATCACGACGACCGCGTCGCGGCCGGCGAAGAACGCGCGGCAGCGTTGTGGTCCACGACCGAACTGCTCCTTGAAGTGACGGGCGACGACGTCCGCGACCGACTGCAACGGGCTGCGGACCGCGGACGACTGGGTTTCGAGCTGCGACATGGCGGCGGGTGGGTCGGCTGGGCGCCACACGTAACCGATACAGGTAGTATCGGTTCCTCGGGGTGTGGGGTCCGTGATGTCTCACTTTACCCCGGGAGGGGTGCGGGGCGTCGGACCGGGGTAGTGCCGGTAGCATCAGAGGTCCTACCGAGACTCCGCGTCTCATGTAGGAGCGTCGGCGGTCGCCCCCCTCCGTCCGACGCGGGAGGAGTGCGCAGTGACCCAGGACCAGCCGCAGGAGCCGGCAGCCGCAGGACCGCGCGACCACGACGACGTCGCGCCCCCCGCGCGCGCCGACACGACGCCGGCCCGCAAGCGGCGCAGCGACGCGGCCCTGAACTACACGCGGCTGGTGGCCGCGGCGATGCGGGTCCTGCGGGAGCAGCCCGACGCCTCGATGGAGCGGATCGCGCAGGTCGCCGAGGTCGGGCGCGCGACCGCGTACCGGCACTTCCCGCGGCGCAGCGACCTCGTCGCCGCCGCGGCGCAGCAGTCCCGCGACGACGCCGAGTCCAACGAGCGCGACGTCCTGCGCCCCGCCGGCGAGCTCGCCTCGACCACCCCGGCCGTGCTCGACGTCGCCGACGTCCTCAACAAGGTCCCGCCGCACCTGCTCGGCGAGCAGATCGTCGCCGAGGCCCAGCGCCTGGCCGGCGTCAGCGCCGTCGCCCTCTACGCGGTCGACATCGACGGCTCGCGGCTCCTGCGGCTGCACGGCCCCGCCGACTTCCCGGCCGAGCTGCCCGTGTCGCTCGGCGTCGGCCCCGAGCTGCCGCGCAGCGCGATCGCCAGCCTGCGCCACGTCGTCGGCGAGCAGATGCCCGGCGCGGCCGTCGTCCCCATGTACCTGCGCGGCCGGGCCACCGGCGCGCTGATCGCCGTCGGCGCCCGCGAGGAGACGCTGCAGGACCTCGCCCGCCAGGGTGCAGCGGCGCTCGGCCTCGGCGGTGCCTACACCGACGTCTACGCGATGGCCGCCCGCCGCCAGCGCATCTCGCCCGCGTCGGAGGTCCAGCAGAACCTCCTGCCCCCGCGGGTGGCGCGCATCGGCGGCGCGGGTCTGGCGGGCAACGTCCTGCCGTCCTACGACGTCGGCGGCGACTGGTTCGACTACGCGGAGAACCCCGACGGAGCGTGGATCGGGCTGGCCGACTGCACCGGCGTCGGCCCCCGCGCCGCCGGTCTGGCCGCGGTCCTGCTGGGGGCGTTCCGCGCCGGCCGGCGCAACGAGCGCGGGCTCGCCGAGACCGTCGACCTGATGGACCGCACGCTCACCGACCTGGACCTGCCGGCGGCGACCGCGACGGCGATCGTCGGCCGCTGGCACGCGCCCGCCTCGACGTTCACCTGGATCAACCGGGCGCACCCCGCACCGATCCTGATCAGCGCCGACGGCCGGGTGGAGGAGCTCGACGGCGCCGTGGGCGAGATCCTCGGCGTCGCCGGCGGCTCCGGGGCCGCCGCGGAGCCGGGCGGTGCCCCGGCCAACGTCCGGCGGCTGGAGCCCGAGGACCGGCTGATCATCTACTCCGACGGGATCTGCGACCGGGTCTGCACCGACGGCACCCCGTTCGGCTACGAGGGGATCGTCGCCGCCGCGCGCACCGCCCCGAACCCCACCGCCGCCAACACGGTCAACGCGATCGAGGAGGCCGTGCTCGGCGCCTCGGGCGAGGCGCTCACCGACGACGCCACGCTGATCGTGCTGTCCCCGACCGGGGTCGACGCCCTCCGGGCCTCCGACTGACCGGCACCCCCCGCGCACCGCATCGGGTAGGAAGGTGCGTACGCCCGTCCGCGCCGCCGCCGGAGTCCGTCCCTCCTTATCCGCAGGTGACGACCGACGGCCTACCGTGTCCCTTGACGTTCCGCCCGTACCGCCGGAGACCGCACCCGTGAGCACGCCGTACCCCCCGACCGACCCCCAGCAGCAGGCCGCCCCCGCCTCACCGATCGACGAGGCGGCGCGCGACCTCGAGGCCGTCCTGCACGAGGTCAAGCGGGTCGTCATCGGGCAGGACGCGATGCTCGAGCGGGTGCTCGTGGCGCTCCTCTCCGGCGGCCACGTGCTGCTCGAGGGCGTCCCGGGCCTCGCCAAGACGCTGACGGTCAAGACGCTCTCCACCGTGCTGGGCGGCGAGTTCCGGCGGGTGCAGTTCACGCCGGACCTCGTCCCGGCCGACCTCGTCGGCAACCGCATCTGGCGTCCGGACACCGGCACGTTCGAGACCCAGCTGGGCCCCGTCTTCGGCAACCTGCTGCTCGCGGACGAGATCAACCGCGCGCCCGCCAAGGTGCAGTCCGCGCTGCTCGAGGTCATGCAGGAGCGGCAGGTCACCCTCGGCGGCGAGACCTTCCCGCTGCCCTCGCCGTTCCTCGTCCTCGCGACGCAGAACCCGATCGAGTCCGAGGGCACCTACCCGCTGCCCGAGGCCCAGGTCGACCGCTTCCTGCTCAAGGTCGTCGTCGGCTACCCGACCGTCGAGGACGAGGCGTCCGTCGTGCACGCCTCGGTCGGTACGCACGAGGAGGTCCGGCAGATCATCACCCCCGACCGCCTGCTGCGCCACCGCCAGACCGTGCGCAGCGCGCACGTCGACCCGCAGGTCGTACGCTTCGCCGTCGCCCTGGCCGACGCGACCCGGCACCCCGAGCGGTACGGCCTCGGCGACCTGCAGGGCGCGATCGACGTCGGCGCCAGCCCCCGCGGCCCGATCGGCCTGGTCCAGGCCGCCCAGGCGCTCGCCGTGCTGCGCGGCCGCGACTACGTGACCTCCCGCGACGTCCGCGCGCTCGCGCTCGACGTCCTGCGCCACCGCCTCGTGCTGTCGTACGAGGCGCACGCCGACGGCCTGACGCCCGACGACGTCCTCGAGCGCGTGCTCCGGGCCGTGGACCCCAACGCCGGTGAGCCCGCCCCGCTGCTGGCGGAGAACCAGGTGCCCGACGACGGCGACGGCCGGTGGACCGAGCCGCCGTCGGCCGGCCGGCCGACGGAGCGCCAGGCGCGGCGCGACGCCGAGTACGGCGACCGCTGAGCTCCCCCGTGTCCGACCTGCTCATCGATCCGCCCGGCCGGCAGGGCCCCGGTCAGATCGGCGGCCACGCCGTCCGCACGCTCGAGCTCGCGATCGCCCGGCGCAGCGACGGGGTGCTCCCCGGCGAGCACCGCGCGGTCGGCCTCGGCAGCGGCACCGAGCTGAGCCAGCTCCGTCCGTACGTCGAGGGCGACGACGTCCGGCACCTCGACCCCGCCGCCAGCGCCCGCACGGGCCAGCCGCACGTCCGGCTGCACGTGCCGGAGCGGACCCTGACGACGTGGGTGGCGCTCGACGTCTCCGCATCGATGGCGTTCGGCACCACCCGGCGCCTGAAGTCCGACGTCGCCGAGGGCGTCGTGCGCGTCGTCTCGCGCCTCGGCGTCCGCCGCGGTGGCCGGGTCTCCCTGCTGCGCTGGGGCGCGACCGCGTCCGCCACCCGGGTGCTGCCCCCGAAGGGCGGCCGGCCCGCCCTGGGCGGCATCGACCGCGCGCTGGCCGAGGGCGTCGCCGCCGACCGCTCGCCCGGCGCGGAGAGCTTCGCCGACGCGCTGCAGCGCCTGCACCGGGTCGCGCGCCGGCCCGGCCTGGTCGTCGTCGTCTCCGACCTGCGCGACGACTCGCGGTGGGAGCGCCCCCTGGCGATGCTCTCGCGGCAGCACCGCGTCCTGGTCGCCGAGGTCTCCGACCCGCGCGAGCACGGGCTGCCCGACGCCGGGATCGTCGTGATGGTCGATCCCGAGACCGGGGACGACGTCGAGGTCGACACGTCCTCCACCCGCGTCCGCGCCGCGTTCGCGACCGCCGAGGCCGAGCGCCGCGCCGACGTCGCCGCGCGCCTGCGCCGCTGCCGCGTGCAGCACCTGCAGGTGTCGACCGACGGCGACTGGCTCCGCGAGCTCGGGAGGGCGCTGCGATGAGCGGTCTCCCCCTCGCGTTCGCCCTGGACGCCCCGCTCTTCCTGCTGCTCCTGCTGCTGATCCCGGCCGGGCTGTACGCGATCCACCTGGCCCGCTCGCAGCGACGGCGCCGGGCGATCCGGATGCCCGCCGTCGCGACCCTGAAGTCCGTCGCCCAGAAGCAGCCCTGGCACCGTCGCTGGCTGCCGATCGCGCTCCTCGCCCTCACCGTGGCGCTCCTCTCGGTCGCGATGACGCGGCCGGAGGTCACGGTCGCCACGCCGCAGTCCCGGTCGACCGTCGTCCTCGTGACCGACGCCTCGGGCTCGATGAGCGCCGAGGACGTCTCTCCGACCCGCATGGAGGCCGCCAAGAGCGCCGCCAAGCGGTTCCTCGGCGGCGTGCCCGACCAGACCCGCGTGGGCCTGGTGGGCTACTCGCGCTCGCCGAGCATCGTGCAGGAGCCGACCACCGACCGCGGTGTGGTGACGAAGGCCATCGACGCGCTCGTGGCGAGCGGCCCGACCTACACCCAGGACGCGCTCGACGTCGCCCTGGACGCGATCAAGGCCGAGGGCGACCCCGCCAAGAACGGCGGCACGCGGCCCCCGGGCGCGATCGTCCTGCTCTCCGACGGGACCCCGGACCAGAGCCAGGACCCGCTGGCCAGCGCCGCGCGCGCCAAGCAGGAGCGCATCCCGATCTACACCGTCGCCCTCGGCACCGCCGGCGGCACGATCCCCGGCCTGGGCGGCCAGCCCCAGTCGGTCCCGCCCGATCCCGACCTGATGCGCCGCATCGCCCAGGCCTCCGGCGGCGAGTCGTTCTCCGTCGCCGACGCCTCGCAGCTCGACAAGATCTACGAGGGCCTCGGCTCGCGGGTGGCCACCGAGGCCGAGCAGCGCGAGATCACGGCGGGCTTCGCCGGCGGCGGCCTGCTCACCCTGGCCCTGGCGGTCGGCTTCGCGCTGAAGTGGCGCAGCCGGGTGGGCTGAGGCGGGGCGGGCCGGTCTGCGGGGCGGGGCCGGCCGCGGGGCAGGCCCGGCCGCGGGGCAGGCCCGGCAGACGGCTTCCGGGGCGGGCGGGAGGCGGTTTCCGGGGCGGGCGGCTGATGGCTTCCGGGGCGGGCTTCCGGAGACGGGTGGGTCGATCCGGTGCCACGCGGTGGCACGAAATGGACCGCCCCTTCCCTCGACGATCAGGTCGCCCGGAGGGGTGGGTCGATCCGGTGCCGCGCGGTGGCACGGGATCGACCGCCCCCCCCTCCCCGACGATCAGGTCGCCCGGAGGGGTGGGTCGATCCGGTGCCACGCGGTGGCACGGGATCGACCGCCCCCCCTCCCCGACGATCAGGTCGCCCGGAGGGGTGGGTCGATCCGGTGCCACGCGGTGGCACGGGATCGACCGCCCCCCCCCCCCCCCCCCCCCCACCCCCCCCCCCCCCGGGGGGGG
>NZ_JAURWA010000008.1 GCF_030655195.1 Patulibacter sp.
GCCGGGGCGGTCCGAGAGCCGGGCGCCGGGGCTGTCCGAGAGCCGGGCGCCGGGGCGGTCCGAGAGCCGGGCGCCGGGGCTGTCCGAGGGCCGGGCGCCGGGGCGGTCGACGGGCCCGTCCGAGGCCGGGTGCCGGGGCCGTGGAGGAGGGTCGACCGCGCCCGGGCGCCGCCCGTCCCTCAGTCGCCTGTGACGGCCGCCCGGACCTCCTCGGCCAGGACCTGACGCCCGGCGCGGCCCTCCGTCGTCGGCAGGAGCGGGAAGACGTGGAGCTGGCCCTCCGCCTCGTGCAGCGTCACGTCGACCCCGGCCTCGCGGGCGCGGGCGACGTCCCGACGCGCACGGGACCCGGCGCGGCCACCGACCCGCCCCCGCGGCGCCGCCCGGGCATGCTGGGGGGATGAGCAGCGAGCCCCGGGAGCCCGTCTCGTACGCCGAGGACCTGGTCCCGGGGCGGGAACTCCCGCTCGGGAGCTTCACCATGACCGAGGCCGACATCGTCGCCTACGCCCGGCGGTGGGACCCGCTGCCCATCCACGTGGACCCCGTGGCCGCGGCGGCCGGCCCCCACGGGGGCATCATCGCCAGCGGCCTGCACACCCTCGCCGTCTACCAGCGGCTCGCGGCCCCGGTGCTGTGGGCACGGACGGCGGGGATCGGGGGCCGGGGGCTCGACGTGCGGTTCCGCAGCCCGGTGAGACCCGGCGACACGCTCACCGGCGTGGCGCGCGTCGACCGGATCGAGCTGCGCCCCGAGCGCGGCCGGGCGGTCGTGTGGGTCGCGTCGACCCTCACGGCCGACGACGGCAGGGTCGTGCTCGAGGTGACGGTCGACGTCGTGGTCCTCACCCGACCTCCCGCCCCGGACGACGGTCCGGGCGGGTCCGGCCGGACGAGCACGGGGACGCAGGACACCTGACCCCGTCCGCCCGGCCTCCGGCGCAGGACCCCTGCCCCACGGGGTTCCGGTCGCCGCGCGCTAGCGTCGGCCCGTGCCCACCGTCGACGTCACGACCTTCACCGATCCGGCCTGCCCGTTCGCCTACAGCGCCGAGCCCATCCGCTGGCGCCTGCGGTGGCGCTACGGCAGCCAGCTGAACTGGTCGCTGCGCATGGCGGGCCTGTCGGAGAGCGGCGCGTCGTACGAGAAGATGGGCTTCACCCCAGAGCGCGCCGCCGCCGCGCTGCGCCACTTCGACCGCGACGGCCAGCCGCTCTTCGAGGGTGACGCCCGCCCCGTGGGCGCGACCTGGCCGGCGTGCCGGGCGATCGTCGCGGTGCGCGAGAAGCGCGGCGTCGACGCGTCGGTCTCGCTGCTGCGCCGTCTGCACGTCCTGACCCTCGCCGAGGGCCGCGAGCTGAGCGCCGACGAGACGATCGACACCGCCCTGGGCCAGGTCGGCCTGGACCCCGCCGAGGTCCGCGGCTGGATCGCCGAGGACGCCGTCGAGCAGGCGTTCCTCACCGACCTGCACGACGCGCGTCACCCGGGCGCCGCCGCGCTGGCGCTGGACTCCAAGCTCGCGGGCTCCGGCGAGGACTGGAAGCCGCGCGAGGGCGAGGACGCCGGTCCCGGTCGGCGCTACACGTGCCCGAGCTACACGGTCGGCGTCGGCGACCACGTCCTCGAGGCCCCGGGGTACCACACGGCCCTGACCATCGAGACCCTGGTGGCCAACGTCGCACCCGACCTGGAGCTCCGCCCTTGGGCGGAGGACGCCGGCGAGGTCCTCGCGTGGGCCGACGGCGAGCCGCTGTCGACCCAGGAGGTCGCGGGCGTGCTGAACCTCGAGGCCGACCGCGAGGAGGCCCGCGCCCGCCTGGTCGCCGCCGGCGCCACGGAGCACCGCGTCGGCAGCGACTCCTTCTGGACCGCCGCCGCGTAGGGCGGCGGGGGCCGCGGCGAGGGCGGGGTCCGGGCGAGGCGGGGCCCGACGGGGCCGCGAACCGGCGAGCACGCGACACGGGGCGCCACCTGTCGGAGGTGCCGCGGCCGTCGGCGCGGGTGACGCCCGGGTCGGCGTGACACCGCACACGTCAGGTGCGACGATCGCCGCGTGTCCGGCACGTCCCCCACCCTGATCCTCGCCCTGCAGCAGCTGTCGAAGGTCGACGCCCGGTCGCTGCTGAAGACGGCGATCAAGGAGCTGATCGCCCGCGACGTCTACCGCGTCGAGCCCCAGCCTCGCAAGGGGCTCGGCAAGCGGAAGGGCCCCAAGCTCCTGCTGCTGACGGGACCGTCGTCGTCGCCTCCGTCACGGGCCCTGCAGGTGGCGCACCGCCTCGTCGAGGGCGCTCCGTCCATCGTCCACGACGGACGCCCGGCCCGGGACCTGACCACCGTGGCCAAGCACCTGGCCCGCAACGACGCGCGCCGCGAGGTCCTCGCCGCCGCGTTCGTCGACCTCATCGGGATGGGGCTCGTCCACGAGGAGGAGCGGCGGATCCTGGGGCTGTTCAAGCGCCGCGTCGTCGTCCGGACCGCGGGCGGCGACGCGCTGCTCGAGAAGGACGAGCAGCGCCGGGAGCGCCACCGGGCCGCCGGCTCGTCCGAAGCGTCGTACTTCCCGATCGTGGTGGACCCGGGCTCGGGGGACCCGCACGACCCGTCGGACCAGGACGACCGCTCCGACGGCTCGACGGACCAGGCCTTCGACGGGGCCGTCGACGGGTCGTTCGACGGCGACTTCGACGGCGCGTTCGACTCGTCGTTCGACAGCTCGTTCGACTCCGCCTTCGATTCGTCGTTCGACTCCGCCTTCGACTCGTCGTTCGACTCGGGCTTCTCCGACGGCGGCGGGGGTGGCGGCGACGGGGGCGGCGGTGGCGGTGGGGACGGCGGAGGTGGCGGAGGCGGCGACTGAGCCTCCACCGGTCTCAGCGTCCCGCAGCCCCCACGTCCACCAGGAACGCGACCTCGGCCACCGCGGCGCGCTCCAGGTCGGCCAGGTCGACGGACTCGTCGCCGGCGTGGATCCGCGAGCGCTCGTCGCCCGGACCCCACAGGACGAACGCCGCGTCGGGGTAGATCGTCGACAGGTCGGCGCAGAGCGGGATGGCCCCGCCGGAGCCGATGCGGACGGCCGGTGCGCCGTAGCCGGACTCCAGCGCTCGGGCGGCGGCCTCGGCGACCCGGCCCTCGCCCGCGAGGATCGCGCCCGGGGCGCCCGGGCCCTCGGCGACGGTCACCTGCGCGCCCCAGGGGACGTGCGCGAAGACGTGCGCGATCACGGCCTGCGCGGCCGCGGCGGGGTCCTGCGTCGGCGCGAGCCGCACGCTCAGGCGCGCCTTGGCCCGCGGGATCAGCGCGTTGGCGGCGGTGTCGACCGTCGGCGCGTCGATGCCGATGGCCGTGACCGACGGCCGCACGAAGAGCTGGTCGGCGATCGGCCCGGTGCCCAGCAGGTCGACGCCCTCGAGGACGCCGACCTCGGCGCGCCACTCCTCCGGGTCGATCGCGGCGCCGTCCCACGGCAGCACGTCGAGCCCCTCGACCGCGACGGAGCCGTCGTCGTGGTGCAGCGAGGCGATCAGGCGCGACAGGGCGAGCAGCGCGTCGGGGCCCGGACCGCCGGCGACCCCGGAGTGGACGGGCGCCTCGAGCGTGTCGATCGTGACGTCGACGACGGCCATGCCCCGCAGCGACGTGGTCAGGGTCGGCGTGCCCGTGGCGACGTTGGAGCCGTCGGCGATGACGAACGCGTCGGCCCGGAAGCGGTCGGGGTCGGCGGCGACGAGCTTGGACAGCGTGCCGTTGCCCGTCTCCTCCTCGCCCTCGATCAGCACCTTGACGTGGACGGGCGGGGCGAGCGCGCCGTCCTCGCCCCGGAACGCCGCCAGTGCGGCGGCGTGCAGCGCGACGCCGCACTTGTCGTCGGCGGTGCCGCGGCCGTACAGGCGACCGTCGCGCTCCGTCGGCTCGAAGGCGGGGGTCGTCCACGACTCCTCGGGCCCGCCGGGCTGCACGTCGTAGTGGGCGTAGAGCAGGACCGTCGGGGCGTCCGGATCGGCAGCGCGCAGATGGGCGTAGATCGCGGGAGGCGCGCCGGGCACGTCGACCCGCTCGATGCCGGTGACGCCGGCCTCCTCGAGCACGGCGACGGTGACGTCGGCGGCCTCGCGGACCGGGGCCTCGGGGAACCCCGGGAACGCGACGGAGGGGACGGCGACGAGGCGCTCGAGGGCGTCCCGCAGGCGGGTGGCGTCGACGGCGGGGGGCGTGCTCATGCGGGGACCTCGGGGGAGCGGGTGATGAGACCGGCGACGGCGGCGGGGATCTCCGCCGCGGAGTGGACGACGACGTCGGCGTCCTGCAGCTCGGCGGGGTCGTGCGAGCCGGTGGCCACCGCGACGACGTGGACGCCGTCGTGGCGGGCGCAGGCGACGTCGCGCGGGGTGTCGCCGATGACGACGGCGCGGTCGGCCGGCCACGGGCGGTCGTCGGGCAGGAGCGCCTCCCCGGCCCGGCGCCGGGCGGTCGCGGGCAGCAGCAGCCGGTCCTCGTGGTCGGAGCCGAAGCCCCCACCCACGCGCGGGTCGAACCAGCCGCCGATGCCGGCGGCCTGCAGCTTGCGCCGCGCGATCCGCTCGTAGTTGCCCGTCACGAGCGAGTGCACCACGTCGCCGCGGTCCGAGAGCTCGCGCAGCGCGTCCTCGAGGCCCGGGCTGACGTGCGTCTCGAGATCGCCCGGGACGTAGGAGCTGCAGACCCGCTCGAGCACGGTCTCGGCGTGGTGGTCGACCGTCGCGCCGTCGACACCAGCGGCGGTGAGGATCTCGCGGGCGATCTGGCCGTCGGTCATGCCGGCCATCTGCTGGTTTCGCAGGAGCTCGCGGTCCTCCAGGCCGTGGACCTCGCAGAGCGCGTCCCAGACCGCGCGGGCGTGCGAGGCCGACGCGCGCAGCAGCAGCGTGCCGTCGATGTCCCAGAGCAGCAGCCACGGCACCGCCGCGCCGGCCGGGACCGGCTCGGGGGCGGGCGGCCGGGCGGTCGCGGGAGCGTCGTCCCCCGCCGCGGCGGACGCGGGGTCGGGCGCGCTCACCGCAGCAGGTCGACGTCGGACGTCAGGCTCTGCGCGAAGGCCGCGATGAGCTTCGCGGCGTTCAGGATGTCCTCGGTCTGCGCCGTCTCGACCACCGAGTGCATGTAGCGCAGCGGCACGCCGATGACGCCCGTGGCGATGCCGTCCGCGGCGATGTTGATCGCGTCGGCGTCCGTCCCGGTCCCGCGGCCCGTGGCGCTGATCGTGTACGGGATGCCCTCGGCCTCGGCGGTCTCGATCAGCCGGTCGCCGACCCAGGGGTGCAGCGGCGTGCCGAGCTCGACGACGGGACCGGAGCCGAGCGGGTGCTCGCCGATCTCGTTGACGTCGACGCCGGGCTGGTCGCTGGCGAAGGTCACGTCGACGACGACCGCGATGTCGGGCCGGACGCGGTGGGCGGTGGTGGCCGCGCCGTGCAGGCCGGTCTCCTCGCGGGCGACGGCCCAGGCCTGGACCTCGCCCGGCGCGCCGCCGGCCTCGGCCACGAGGCGGGCGACCTCGTAGGCGACGAACGAGCCGATGCGGTTGTCCATCGAGCGCGACGCGACGCGGCCGCCGCGCAGCTCGATCGGCGCGGCGTCGACGACGGCCACGTCGCCGATCCGCACGGCCTCGAGCGCGTCGGCCTTGTCCGTGGCGCCGATGTCGATCGTCAGCTCCTTGAGCTTCGCGGCCCGCGAGCGCTCGTCGGACTCGATCAGGTGGATCGGCTTCTTGCCGATGACGCCCGGGATCAGCCCGTTCTTCGTGATCAGCTGCACGCGCTGACCGACGAGCTGCTGCGGGTCCTGGCCGCCGACGGCGGCGATCCGCAGGAAGCCCTTCTCGTCGACGTGCGTGACGATCAGGCCGATCTCGTCGATGTGCCCGACGACGGCGAGCGACGGGACGCCGCCCTCGGCGGTGCCCGACGACGTGCCCTCGGCCGTCGACGTGCCGGGCACGCGGGCGACGGTCGAGCCGAAGGTGTCCCGCTCCAGCGTCGCGAACTTCTCGGCGTGGCCGCGCCAGACGCCGGCGGCGATGTCCTCCCGGCCGGACGGCCCCGGGGCCGAGAGGAGGTCGCGCAGGACGTCGGGGATGCTCATGCCCTGACCGTATCGCGGCGGGCCCGGCGGCCGGACGCCACCGGGCTCCGTGGCACCGGGCCGTCCGGTCTACAGCCGCTGCAGCAGGGTCCCCGTGCCGGTCCCGCCCGCGGTGCACATCGTCACGAGGCCGAGCTCCGTGTCGCTGCGCTCCAGCTCGTGCAGGATCGTCGTGATCAGCCGGGCGCCCGAGCTGCCCAGCGGGTGGCCGAGCGCCATCGCGCCCCCGCCGACGTTCACGCGGTCGAGGTCGGGGTGGAGCTCGCGCTGCCACGCGCCGACGACGGACGCGAACGCCTCGTTGATCTCGTAGCGGTCGACGTCCCCGACGCCGAGGCCGTTGCGGCGCAGCAGCTCCTGCGTCGCCGGGATCGGCCCGGTCAGCATGAGGACGGGGTCGACTCCGACGGTCAGCGCGTCGGCGATCCGGGCCCTCGGCCGCAGACCGAGCTCGTCCGCCTTCTCGCGGCTCATCAGGAGGACCGCGGCCGCGCCGTCGGAGATCTGCGACGCGTTGCCGGCCGTCACGGTCCCCTCCGGCAGGAACGCCGGCTTCAGCGCGGCGAGCTTCTCGATGCTCGTGTCCGCCCGGGGCCCCTGGTCGGTCGTGACCAGACCGTCGGGGGTCTCCACCCCGACGATCTCCCGGTCGAAGCGTCCCTCTGCGACCGCCTGCACCGCGAGGCGGTGCGAGCGCAGCCCGAGCTCGTCCTGCTCCCTCCGCGAGATCCCCCAGCGCTCGGCGATCCGCTCGGCCGCGATGCCCTGGGGCACCAGGGCGTAGCGTTCGAGGAGCTCGGGCGGGTAGGGCACGCCGAACTCCTCCGGGTGCGCGGCGTTGGCGCCCATCGGGATGCGGCCCATGTGCTCGACGCCGGCGCCGATCACCACGTCGTGCTGGCCCGAGGCGATCAGCGCGGCCGCGAGCGCCACGGCGCTCTGGGCGGAGCCGCAGGCGCGGTCGACGGTGATCGCCGGGGTCGTGACCGGCAGACCGGCCTGCAGCCAGGCGTTCCGGGCGATGTTGTTGGACTGCTCCCCGACCTGGTCCACCGCGCCCGCGAGGACGTCGTCGACGACGGAGGGATCGATGCCCGCCCGCTCGACCACCGCCCGGTAGACGGTGCCGAGGAGGACGTTGGGGTGGACGTCGCGGAAGGCGCCCTTCGTGGCGTGCCCGCGGCCGATCGCCGTCCGGGCCGCCTCGACCACCACGACCTCGCGCCCGAGGAGCCGGGACTTCGTGACCTTGCTCATGTCCACCTCGCCAGTTGCTTGATGCGACTTACTAGACGATAGCGCAGTCGCTTCATGCGACTTCACGGGCCGCGCCCCGGACGTCCGCCCCGGGACTACCGTGGGCGGCATGTGGGCGATCGTGCATCACGTGCCGTACGACGGCTCCGGGGGCATCGGCGGCGCGGTGCGCCGGAGCGGGACCCCGGCGGTGCACCTGCGCCCCTACCTCGGCGACGACCTGCCCGCGGTCGCGGACCTGACGGGCCTCGTCGTCCTCGGCGGCCCGTCGGAGTCGGCCGGCGACGACGTCCCGTACCTGCGGGCCGAGCGCGCCCTGCTCGCCTCTGCCGCCCACGCCGGACTGCCGGTGCTCGGTGTCTGCTTCGGCGCCCAGCTGCTCGCGGTCGCCCTCGGCGGCGCGGTCCGACGCGCGCCGCAGCCCGAGGTCGGCATCGGCGAGGTCGAGCTGACCGCGGAGGGCCTGGACGATCCGCTGCTCGGGCCCGTGGGGCCGCGGATCCCGGCCCTGCACTGGCACGGGGACGAGATCGTCCGGCCGCCGGGCTCGGTCGGGCTCGCCACGAGCGCGGGCTGTCCCGAGCAGGCGTTCCGCTGGGGCACCCGGGCGTGGGGCCTGCAGTTCCACGCCGAGCTCGACGCGACGATGGCGGACCTCATCCGCCCCCAGATGCGCGACGTCCCGCTCGCCCCCGCCGCCGTCGAGGCCGCCGAGGTGGCCGGCACGCGCATCGCGGACGCGTTCGTGGGGACGGCCGCGGGGCGGTAGGCCGCGGGGCCGCTATCCGCGCGGCGGGGTGCCGCGGCGGACCTGGCGGTTGATGCCGCCGGTCTGCAGACCCCACAGCACCCAGCCCGCCCGGCCCGCGGTGGCGCCGCGGACCCCGCCGGCGGGCAGGTCGCGTGCGCGGCCGAGGTCGCTGGAGGTCAGGATCTCGACGACGGTGGCGGGACCGGCGGGACCGCCCGCGGCGAGGCGACGGCCGGCGCGCTCGGCGACGACCTCGCCGACCTGCTCGGCCCGCGCCATCCACGGCGCCGCCTCCTCGCGGGAGCGGGTGCCGACGGGGCCGAGCACGTAGGCCTCGACCTGCACGCCGAAGCCGGACTCCTCCGCGGCGAGCACCTGCGCGGCCATCAGCTCGCCGGCGGCGACGGTCGAGACCACCCCGGACCCCGGCACCGGATAGCGCGCCGCGGCGCCGTTGATCATCACGTAGCCCGCTCCGGGCCGGTCGCGGAGCATCGGGACGAAGGCGTGGATCGCGAGCTGGTGGCTGCGCAGGCCGTCGTGGACGGTGCGCTCCCACTCCTCGATCGGCAGCTCGGCCAGCGGCGGGCCGGCGTCCCAGCCGCCCAGCGCCGCGACGACGAGGTCGGGCGGACCGGCCAGTCGCTGCACGTCGGCGGCGAGCCGTCGCGCCGGCCCGTCCCCCGCCGAGAGGTCGCCGATCACGGGCACGAGCCGCTCGACCGGCGCACCGGCCTTGCGCAGCCGCTGCTCCAGTGCGCTCAGGCGCTCGGACCGGCGCGACGGCACGGCCACGCGGGCCCCGGCGTGGAGGAGCGCGGCCACGATCCCCTCGCCGACCTCACCCGCGCCACCGCAGACGACCGTCGTCCGCCCGTCGAGGCGGGACGGCGGCGGCGTGGGCCCACGGCCGGGGAGGCGGTCGATCAGCGGCATGCCCCGAGGCTACCCGGCGGCACGCCGCCGGCCCCACGCCCGCCCTCCGGGCCGTCCCGCGCCGCGGACGGTCCCGCCGCCGCGGACCGCGGCAGCGCGAAGCGGCCCACCGCCCCGGCGGGCGGACGTGGCACGGGCAGGCCCACCGTGATGGGCCGATGTGGTGCGGTCGGGCCCACCGCGCCGGACCGACGCCACGGGGCCGGACCCCGTTGGCCGGTCGGCCGCTGCGGCCCCCGGCCGGGACGACCGCGACCGCGCACGCCACCACGCGACGGTCTCGTGGACGGCGGTGGCCAGCGCCACCGCGAAGAGGAACAGCGCGATCGACCGCATGTCCTCGAGCCAGAAGGCCACGCCGGTCCCGGCCTGGATGACGGCGCGGATCGCGCCCCAGGTGGTCTCCGGCCGGGACGTCGTGCGGTCGCCCATGGCCCGAGGGTAGGCGCGCCGGCGCCGGGAGCGGGCCCGGCGCGCCCGGTTTCACGCGACGGACACAGGTGTCGCCGTCCGCCCGCTCACGCCTGGGCGGTCGGGCGGACGACGAGATCCCCCACGTCGACCTCCGGCGGCTGCTCGATCGCGAACGCGACGGCCCGTGCGATCGCGTCGGGCCCGATCCCCGTCTCCGTCATCCGCTCCTGGATCTGCGCCCGGACGACCGGGTCCGTCATCCCGTCCGCGAACTCCGTGCGCACCATGCCGGGGGACACGACCGCGACCCGCAGGTCGGGTCCCGCCTCCTGCCGGAGCCCCTCCGAGACGGTCCGCACCGCGTTCTTCGTGGCCGCGTAGACGGCCTGGTCCGGCACGATCCGCAGCCCCGCGGTCGAGACGACGTTGACGAACTGGCCCGACCGCTGGGCCCGGAACCCCGGGAGCGCCGCGGCGATGCCGTGGAGGACCCCGCGGAGGTTGACGTCGATCATCGCGTCCCAGTCGTCGACCCGGAGGTCCGACATCGGCGAGATGGGGCCCACTCCGGCGTTGCTGACCAGCACGTCGAGGCGTCCGAACCGGTCGACGGCCAGGGCCACCAGCGCCTCGAGGTCGGCGCGCCGGCGCACGTCGACGCCCACGACGGCCGCGTCGCCGCCCGCCTTCGCGATCCGCCCGGCCACGGCCTCGAGACGGTCCGTGCGCCGGCCGCCCAGGACGACCCGCGCGCCCCGCCGGGCCAGCAGCGTCGCCGTGGCCTCGCCGATCCCGCTCCCGGCGCCGGTGACGGCGACGACCTTCCCCGCGATCCCGTCCGCGTCCCGGTCCGTGGCGGTCGTGTCCTGCTGCGTGCGCGTCATGGGTGCTCCCTGCGGCCGCGCGCCGGTCCGAGGCTTCCCCGGGCCCGCGGCGGCGTCGATGTCAGTGACTGTCATGACCGTAGCACCCCGCACCCGATTGATGACAGCGACTGACGTGGCGGTACGATGCGGGCGTGAGCCGCTGGCAGCCCGACAGCCGCCGCCGCCTGCAGGAGGCGGCGGTCGAGCTCTACGCCGAGCACGGGTTCTCCGAGACGACGGTCGCGGCCGTGGCCGAGCGCGCCGGTCTGACGGAGCGGACGTTCTTCCGGTACTTCGCGGACAAGCGGGAGGTGCTGTTCGGGGGCGAGGACGCGCTCCGGGCGGCGCTGGTC
This sequence comes from Patulibacter sp., assembly GCF_030655195.1. GTDB lineage: Bacteria > Actinomycetota > Thermoleophilia > Solirubrobacterales > Solirubrobacteraceae > Patulibacter. The sequence goes on from NZ_JAURWA010000008.1 coordinate 10,708, forward strand.
GACGCGGTCGCCGAGGCACCCCGGGGCGCCGGGCCGGCGGAGCTCGCGGACGCCGGGGTCGGCGCCGTCGTGCGGGCCCTGGAGCCCCGGCGTGCCGAGCTGCGCCGCCGGGAACCGATCGTCGCCCGCCACCCGGAGCTGCGCGAGCGCGAGCTGACGAAGCTCGCCTCCTGGACCGCCGCGCTGCGGGAGGCGCTCGAGGCCCGTGCGGTGCCGCCCCGGACCGCGGCGGTCGTCGCGTCGGCCCGGGTCGCGCTCCTCGCGGTCTCGGCCCGGCGCTGGCTGGCGGACGACGGCGAGGACCTCGCGGCGACGGTGGCCGCCGACCTCGCGGCGCTCCGCGCGAGCACCTGACGGGACGGGGCGGGGCGCCCCGTCCGGACGGGCCGACGGCTGCTCGCGCCGCCGGCCCGTCCGGATCAGACCGCGACGGCGGGGGCCTCCCCCGCCTTCGCCGCCTCGGCCATCTCCCGGGAGTCGTCGCCCGAGATCAGGAGCACCGCGGCGATCGCGCCGACGAGGGCGAAGCCCGCGCCGGTCAGGAACGCCGCGGAGAAGCCGTCCGTCAGCTTGACCAGCTGGTCCGGGGTCGGGCGGCCCTGCGGGTTGACCCCGGAGACCGAGGCCGCGATCGACGCGAGGATCGCGACGCCCAGGGCGCCGCCGACCTGCTGGGAGGTGTTGATGAGGCCCGACGCGAGTCCGGCCTGGTCGGGACGGGTCTTCGTCACCGCGGCGATCGTGACCGGCACGAACGAGAAGCCCAGGCCGACGGCGGCGACGATGGACGGCCCGAGGACGTCGGCGGCGAACGAGCCGCCGACCGAGACGCGCGAGAACCAGAGCAGGCCGAGCGCCACGCAGGACAGGCCGAAGATCAGGACGGGCTTGAAGCCGACCCGCGTGACGAGCACCGACGCCGCACCGGCCGACAGGATGATCACGATCGACAGGGGCAGGTACGCGAAGCCGGCCTTCAGCGCGTCGTACCCGAGCACCTGCTGCAGGTAGAGCGACACGAAGTAGAACATCGAGAACAGCGACATGCCGATGAGCAGGCCGACGACGTTCGCGCCGCGCAGGGTCTTCAGCCGGAAGGTCGAGAGCGGCAGCAGGGGCTTGCGGGCGCGCGACTCGATCAGCAGGAACCCGGCGATCAGCGCGAGCGCGACGACGAGCAGGCCGACGGTCTGCGTCGAGCCCCAGCCGGCGCTCTCGGCGTCGACCACGGCGTAGACCAGGACGGCCAGGCCGGCGGTGACCGCGAAGGCCCCCGGCACGTCGAACGAGCGGTGCTCGTGGTCGTCGCGACTCTCGGGCAGCAGGCGCGGGGCGAGCGCGGCGGCGGCCAGGCCGATCGGCACGTTGACCCACAGCACCCACTCCCAGCCCAGGTACTCCGTCAGCACGCCGCCGAGCAGGACGCCCGCGGCGCCGCCGGCGCCGGCGACCGCGCCCCAGACCCCGAGGGCCTTGTTGCGCTCGGCGCCCTCGGCGAAGGTCGTGGTGACGATCGACAGCGCGGCGGGCGACACGAGCGCCGCGCCGAGGCCCTGGAACGCGCGGGCGACGATCAGCTGCAGGTCGGTCGCGGCCAGCCCGCCGGCCAGCGAGGCCACCGAGAAGAGGATCAGGCCCGTCATGAACAGGCGACGCCGGCCCAGCAGGTCGGCGAGCCGTCCCCCGAGCAGCAGGCAACCGCCGAAGACCAGCGTGTAGGAGTTGATGACCCACGAGAGGTCGTCCTGGGCGAACTTCAGGTCGGTGCCGATGCTGGGCAGCGCGACGTTCACGATCGAGGCGTCGACGACGACGATGAACTGCGTCGACGCGAGCAGCAGCAGGGCGAGCGTCTTGGCCCGCTGGGTGGTCAGCTCGACGGGACCCCTCATCGGGTCACCCCGCGGTCCGGCGTGCGGGCGGGGCGACCCGCGAGGGACGGTGGTGTCTCTGGCATGCACGGGAGTGTGGCGGCTGATGCGGCCAGGGACGGTCCTCGATGGTGAACCTGCCCGCCCCGATCAGACCGGGGTGGTCGCACCGAGGACGTGCTCCCCGCGCGTCCGTGCCGCCGCGCAGCCGGCGAGGTGGTCGTCGACGACGCCCGCGGTCTGCAGCAGCGCATAGGCGACCGTCGGCCCGACGAGCGTGAAGCCGCGGGTGCGCAGCTCGCCGCCGAGCGCGCGGGAGGCGGCGGTCGTCGACGGCACCTCCGCCCGTGACGCCGGACGCCAGCCGGGGCTGGGGCGCTCGTCCCGCGCGGCGTCGGCGTAGGACCAGACCAGGGCGTCGAGCCCGCCGTCCGCCCGCAGGCCGACGGTCGCCCGGGCGTTGCGCGTCGCCGCCTCGATCTTGCGGCGGTTGCGGACGATGCCCGCGTCGGCGAGCAGCCGGGTCAGGTCGGCCGGCCCGTACGCCGCGACGACGTCGGGATCGAACCCGCCGAAGGCCGCCCGGAAGGCCTCGCGCTTGCGCAGGACCGTCAGCCACGACAGGCCGCTGCCGAAGGTCACGAGCGTCAGCAGCTCGAACAGCGGCCGCTCGCCGTGCAGCGGGCGCCCCCACTCCTCGTCGTGGTGGCGTCGCAGGAGCTCGGGGCCGTCGGCCCAGGCGCAGCGGGCCTCGTCGTCGTCGCCGCGGGTCAGGTCGTCGGTCATGTCCCCGTCCTATCGCCGCGCGGCGGGCGGCTCGTCCGGCGCGGGATGTCGGCACGCCCTCGAGCGCGTCCCGGCACCCGGCGTGTGGACCGCGCCACCGGCCTCCCGGACGACGGCGCGCGTCGGGGGTCCCCGGACGGCAGGCGCGCAGGCCGCGCGGGCCGCGGACCGCTCGTGGTGCGCCGCCCCGTCCCGCGCCCCTAGGCCGTGAGGCGCCGCAGCAGCGCCCGGACGACCGCCATGCCGTCCGCGAGCGGCCCGATCGCGATCCACTCGCTCTCGCGGTGCATGTCGGCCCCGCGGGTGAGGCCCACGCAGACCGTCGGGACGCCCACCGGGAACGCCGCGTTGCACTCCGTCGACCCGACGTCCTCGCGACCCGGCCGCAGCCCGACGTCCGCACGTGCCGCGCGCGCCGCCCGGACCAGGCCGTCCTCGGACGACATGCGGCCCGCCGGCCGGTGGCCGATCCGGTCGATCTGCGCGGTGATCCCCCGCGGCGCCACGCCGAGCGCCTCCACGACGATCCGCGTCGTCGCGTCCAGCCGCGCCTCGTCCTCGTCCCGCAGGTCGATCAGCAGCTCGGCGGTGTTGGCGATCGCGTTGACCGTGGTGCCGCCGGAGGCGACGCCGAAGTTCGCATGGCGGCCGGCGGGGACGGCGCGCAGGGCCGCGGCGCCGGCCTGGAGCATCGCGTGCACCGCGCTGGGCGCGTCGCGGTCGCCCCAGGAGTGCCCGCCCGGCCCCGAGTAGGACGCCCGCAGGCGCACGGAGCCGATGCCGCCGACGACCAGCTCGTCCAGGAGGTGCCCCTCCAGCGAGACGTACGCCCGCGCGGGGACGGTGCGCAGCAGGTGCTTGGCGCCGCGCAGGTCGCCGAGGCCCTCCTCGCCCACGGTCGCCGCGAGGACCACGCCGCCGGGGGCGAGCGTCCCCGCCGCCAGCTCGCGGGCGAGGACGACGATCGCCGCGACCGCCACCGTGTTGTCGCCGATCCCGGGGGCGAGCAGCCGGTCCCCCTCCCGCCGGGGGCGCAGGACGACCTCGGGGCCGAAGACGGTGTCGAGGTGCGCCGAGACGACGACCGACGGCGCCTCGCGGTCGTCCCCGGGCAGCCGGCCGACGACGTTGCCGACGGCATCGCGCTCCACGGCGAGCCCGGCCGTGGAGAACAGCCGCGCCACGGCGTCGCCGCGCTCCTGCTCGTCCCCGGTGGGCGCGGGGATCGCCGCGAGCTCGAGCGTCAGGCCGACGAGCTCGTCCAGGGCGGAATCGGGAGCGGAACGGCGGCGGGGCACGGGACGGTGGGCCGGCACGACGGTGCCGGCACCCTGGACCCTCCCACACCGTCCGCTCCGCGGCGACGCGGACCCGGGGTCGCGAGCACGCCCGCGCCCCCGGGCGACACCCGTCGATCGTCCAGACGGGGTCCGGCGGGGCGGCCTCCGTGCCGATGGACGGGATGTGACTCGACGCCTCGCGGTCCTCCCCGCCCTGCTCGCCACCCTCGTCCTCGTGCCGTCCTCCGCCGACGCCGCGCCACGTGGGCCGTCCGGCGGGTGGGGCGGCGGCGCGACCGCGGCCACGGTCGCGACCATCGACACCGACGACCCGACCGGCGGCGCCGGCGCCGCCGAGGTGCCCGACGACGTGGGCGCCCCGACGGACGCCCCCGGACCGACCGGCACCGGCCCCTCGGCGGGCGGGGACCCCGAGGGAGAAGGCCCCGTCGCGGCCGCCCCACCCGTCGACCCGTCGGTCCTCGTCCCCGTCCCGAGCTCGCGCAGGACGGTCCGGGGCCGCGTCGCGCGGATCCGCACGGACGGCCGGGCCGCGATCCCGCGCTCCGCGCCCCAGCGGATCAAGCGGGTCATCGCCGCCGCGAACCTCATCGTCGGCAAGCCGTACAAGTGGGGCGGCGGACACTCCAGGCTGTTCGACACGGGCTACGACTGCTCGGGCGCGGTCGGCTACGCGCTGATCCGCGCGGGGCTCCAGACGGGCTCGATGGTGAGCGGCACCTACGCCCGGTGGGAGCTCACGGGCCCCGGCCGGTGGATCTCGATCCACGCCAACCGGGGCCACGTCTACATGGAGGTCGCCGGCCTGCGCCTGGACACGAGCGCCGTCGCCGATCCGAGCGGCGCGAAGGGCGTCCGCTGGCGCCCGGCCATCGGCCGCCGCACGGGCTTCCACACGCGGCACGTGAAGGGGCTGTAGGGGCGGGAGCCCGCCGGGGTCGGCGCGGACGGCCCCGGGTCGTACGATCCCGCCCATGGCCACCCTGACCCTGATGCACAACCCGAACTGCCCGACGTCGGTGCACGCCCTGGACGCGCTGCAGGAGGCCGGCCACGAGGTGGCGGTGCGCAAGTACCTGCTGGTCGCCGAGCGCCTGAGCGAGGACGAGGTCCGGTCGCTGGCCGAACGCGTGACGGGCGACCCGGTCGACGCCCTGATCCGGCGCGACAAGAGGTACAAGGACCTCGGCCTGCAGGCCGACGGCCTCGGCGTCGACGAGGTCGTCGCGATCCTCGTCGAGCACCCCGCCCTGCTGCAGCGCCCGATCCTCGACGACGGCACCGACGTCGTCATCGGCCGCCCCCGCCCGCGCCAGGCCGCCTGGGCCGCCGCGGGCCGCGCGGTCACGGAGTAGCCCGACGGGCGGCCGCGTAAAGCACACCGCCGCGTGAACGTGCCGCCCCGCGGCACGCAGCTGCGTCGCGTCCCGCGCGACGCCCACCGACGCAGGAACGTGCCGCTTCACGGCACCCAGCTGCGTCGCACCCGAGGCAACACCGACCGACGCCGGTTCGTGCCGCCTGGCGGCACGGACCTGCGTCGGTGTCCCGGGCGCGGGGCCTCGGCCCCGCGCGTCGCGCCCGCGGGCGCCGGCTCAGCCCTCGGCGACCAGGTGCCGCAGCACGTAGCGCAGGATGCCGCCGTGGCGGTAGTAGTCCGCCTCCTTCGGGGTGTCGATGCGCACGCGCGCCTCGAACTCCTTGTCGTCCGCCTTGACCGTGACGGTCTTGGGCAGCTCGCCCTTGTTCAGCGCGTCGGCCAGGCCGGTGATCGTGAACGTCTCCTCGCCCGTCAGGCCGAGCGACTCGGCCGACTCGCCGTCCGGGTACTGCAGCGGCAGCACGCCCATGCCGACGAGGTTGGAGCGGTGGATCCGTTCGAACGACTCGGTGATCACGGCGCGGACCCCGAGCAGGTTGGTGCCCTTGGCCGCCCAGTCGCGGGAGGAGCCGGAGCCGTACTCCTTGCCGCCCAGGACCACGAGCGGGACGCCGGCCTTGATGTAGGCCTCGGACGCCTCGTAGATCGAGGTGACGGCGTCCTTCTCGAGCTGCCCGTCGTCGAGCAGGTAGCGGGTGAAGCCACCCTCGGTGCCCGGCGCCATCTCGTTGCGCAGGCGGATGTTCGCGAACGTGCCGCGGATCATCACGTCGTGGGAGCCACGGCGCGAGCCGTAGGAGTTGAAGTCGCCCGGCTTGACGCCGCGGCCCTCCAGGTACTTGCCGGCCGGCGCGTCGCGCTTGATCGAGCCGGCGGGCGAGATGTGGTCGGTGGTGACCGAGTCGCCGAGCTTGGCCATGACGCGGGCGCCCTGGATGTCGACGACGTCCTCGGGCTCGGCGGGCATGCCGTCGAAGTACGGGGCCTTCTGCACGTACGTCGAGCTGTCGTCCCAGGCGTACGTGTCGCCCTCGGGGACCTTCAGGCCCTGCCAGTTGGCGTCACCGTCGAAGACCGTGGCGTAGCTGGAGCGGAACATGTCCGCCTGCAGGCACTCCTCGACCGTCTGCGCGATCTCCTGCGTCGTGGGCCACACGTCCTTGAGGAAGACGTCCTGGCCGTCGGAGCCCTGGCCGAGCGGGTCGGACTCCATGTCGAAGTCCATCGAGCCGGCCAGCGCGTAGGCGACCACCAGCGGCGGCGAGGCCAGGTAGTTCATCTTCACGTCGGGGCTGATGCGCCCCTCGAAGTTGCGGTTGCCCGACAGGACCGACGTGACCGCGAGGTCGTTGTCGTTGATCGCCTTCGAGATCTCGTCCTGCAGCGGACCGGAGTTGCCGATGCAGGTCGTGCAGCCGTAGCCGACGAGGTTGAAGCCCAGGGCGTCGAGGTCGACGTTCAGGCCGGCGCGCTCGAGGTAGTCGGTGACGACGAGCGAGCCCGGCGCCAGCGACGTCTTGACCCACGGCTTGCGGTTCAGGCCCAGCGCCTTGGCCTTGCGGGCGACGAGACCGGCGGCGACCATCACCGACGGGTTCGACGTGTTGGTGCAGGAGGTGATCGCGGCGATCACGACGTGGCCGTGGTCGAGCTCGAACGTCTCGCCGTCGAGGGTGACCTCGACCTTCGAGGACGCGCGGTTGGCGACCTGCACGCCCTCGGTGTCGGGGGCGGCCTCGGTCTCGGCCGAGTCGCCCGCGGGCATCGACGTCGACGGCGGGTCCGACGCCGGGAAGCTCAGGCCGGAGCCCGTGTCCTCGCCGCCGGAGCCGCTCGGGGCGCCGTCCGCCGGGGGCACGCCCGGCTTGCGGTCGTCGCCCGCGCCACCGTCGTCGTCGGCGGAGACGTAGTTGGTCAGCGCCTCGCGGAAGGAGTCGCGGGACGCCGACAGCGCGACGCGGTCCTGCGGGCGCTTGGGGCCGGCGATCGACGGCACGACGTCGCCGAGGTCCAGCTCGACGACCTGCGAGAACGTCGGCTCCTCCTCGGGGTCGTGCCAGAGGCCCTGGGCCTTGGCGTACGCCTCGACGAGCTCGAGCTGGTCCTTCGGGCGGCCGGTGAAGGCGAGGTAGCGGATCGTCTCGGCGTCGATCGGGAAGATCGCCGCGGTCGAGCCGAACTCCGGGCTCATGTTGCCGATGGTCGCGCGGTCCGCCAGCGGCAGGCGCGTGACGCCCTCGCCGAAGAACTCGACGAACTTGCCGACCACGCCGGTCTTGCGCAGCAGCTCGGTGACCGTCAGGACCAGGTCGGTCGCCGTAGCGCCCTCGGGCAGCTCGCCCTTGAGGCGGAAGCCGATGACGTTCGGGATCAGCATCGGGATCGGCTGGCCGAGCATGGCGGCCTCGGCCTCGATGCCGCCGACGCCCCAGCCCAGCACGCCGAGGCCGTTGACCATCGTCGTGTGCGAGTCCGTGCCGACGAGCGTGTCCGGGTACGCCTGCGCCGGCGCGCCGTTCTTGCCGTCCTTGAGGAAGACCGCGCGGGACAGGTACTCGAGGTTGACCTGGTGGACGATGCCGGTGTCCGGCGGCACGACCTTGAAGGACTCGAACGCGTTCTGGCCCCAGCGCAGGAACTGGTAGCGCTCCTCGTTGCGCTCGAACTCCTTCTCGGCGTTGATCTTGAACGCGCCGGCGTTGCCGAACGCGTCGACCTGCACGGAGTGGTCGATGACCAGCTCGGCCGGGACGAGCGGCTCGATCTTGGACGGGTCGCCACCGAGCTCGCTCATCGCGTCGCGCATGGCGGCGAGGTCGACGACGGCGGGGACGCCGGTGAAGTCCTGCAGCACCACGCGGGCGGGCGTGAAGGCGATCTCGTCGGAGGGGTCCGCCTTGGCGTCCCACGTCGCCAGGGCCTCGATCTGCTCCTTCGTCACCGAGCCGTTGCCCTCGGTGCGCAGGAGGTTCTCGAGCAGCACCTTGAGGCTGTACGGGAGGCGCGCGACGTCGTACTTCTCCTGGAGCGCGTCCAGGCGGAAGATCTCGATGTCGCGGCCGCCGACGGACAGGGTGTCCTGGGCGCCGAAGCTGTTGGGGTGGTCCTGGCTCATGCGAGGGGTCCTTCGGGTGTCGTGAGGGACTGGTTCGGCGCGTCGGCAGGAAGCAGCACGAAGGGCTGCCCGTCGCGCGTCTGCAGGGTGCGGAAGTGACGGTGGTCCAGCGTGGCGATGCGACGGGTGCGCAGCCGGGCGGCGAGCGCGACGAGCGATGCGTCGGTCAGGCCGATGTCTGAGCGATCACGCACGACGTCGAGCATGTCGGTGACGCCGTCGGCCCACCAGCGGACCGTGTAGACGCCGGACTCGAGGTCGCCCCAGAGCGCGCGCTGCGCTCCGATGCCGCCTCGCGTGCCGACGAGATGGTCCATCTCGGCGACGGCCATCGGGCTCGTGAAGAGGTCTTCGTCCTGCGCCAGCAGCCAGTCGCGGACGAGCTCGTGGTCGCGGTCGGTGCTGTTCAGCGCGGCGACGACGATCGACGTGTCGATGACGAGGCTCACGAGCCGAAGCCCGTTTCCTCGAGGTGCCGATCGGCCTCGCCGGCCAGGTCGACCGGGCCCGCGAAGACCCCGATCGAGGGCCTGGGCCGCGAGGGCCGACCGACCGCGCCGGTCAGCGTGCGACGGATGAACTCAGCCTTCGTGACGCCCTCCTCGGCGGCGCGCAGGGCGAGTGCCTCGTCCAGCGCCTCCTCCAGGTAGACCGACGTCTTCTTCACCCTACGTAGGGTACCACCCTACGTATCCGAGCTCCAGGGTCGGAATGCGATTCGGGCCGCTCAGCGCCCCAGGTCGGAGACCGCCGACGCGATCTTGCCCGCGTCGGAGCCCGTGCCCCGCAGGTCGACCCGCCGGTACGCGCCCTTGTCGGTGCGGTCGCTCGGCCGCACGTAGATCGTCGGGGTCCCCTCGACCCCGAGCTCGTCCGCGAGCGCCTCGGCCTCGGCCCCCATCCGGGTCGTGGCCGCCGTGGGCTGCGTGACGATCGGCGCGTCCCGCAGCTCCGGCGACACGCCGGCGATCTTCTTCAGCAGGGCGGGCGTCAGCCACTGCTCGCTCTCGGGCCCCTGGTTGTAGTAGAGGAGCTCTGCCAGGTTCCACGTCTTGTCCTGGGCCGCCAGCGCGTGGACGGCGGTGCGGCCGACGAGGGTGTCGGGGCGGAACGACTCCAGGGCGAGGACGCGCAGCTCGACCTTCGCGCGACCGGAGCGGACGAGGTCCTGCACGACGCCCGGGCCGTCCTTCAGCGTGAAGGTCCGGCAGACCGGGCACTTCAGGTCGACGAACTCGACGACCGTGGCGGGCGCGTCGGGCCGGCCCAGCGTGATGCCGTCCTGCGGGACGCCCCGGAGGAGGGCGGTGGTCTCCTCGGTGCCGCGGACCCCGTCCACGACGGAGGCGTCCTTCGCCGGGTCGCTGCCCGAGAACGCGCCCGTCCCCAGCAGCACCGCGAAGAGGACGGCGACGAGGAGGAACGCGACCCCCGCCAGCTGGCCCCGTCGGTTGCCCTCGACGGGTCGCTCCTGCGGGGGCGGCATCTCAGGCCCGCGCGCCCTGTGGCTCGTCGGACGTGAGGAGGTCGTCGTCCTCGTCCTCGTCGTCGAGCCCGTCGCCCGCCGTCGCCGGCCGGTCGGGGCCGCGCACGAACCGCGTCACGCTGGTGATCGCCAGCAGGGTCATCATCACCGCGCTCGTCGTGCAGAAGGGGCAGAACGCCTCGAGCGTGATGTACGCGCGGTACATCAGGAACATCGAGAAGAGGAACCCGACGCCCGACATCACGACGAGCGCGAGGCGCACGAGATCGTTGCGCTGCGGGGCCAGGAGCAGCGCGCCCAGGATGCCGACGTAGCCGACGAGGCCGAGCACCGAGACCGGGATCCCGTAGAGCTCGGACCACGGCGAGTTCTGCACGATCGTGCAGCCGGCACTGACGCCGCAGACCCCGTCGTGCGCGTACTTGGAGTACGTGAGGTAGATCGCCGCCCCCAGCCCGATCAGGGCCAGGACGATCTGGAGGAGGCGGAGGCGGCGGTCGGTCATCGGGCCGGCTGGGCCTTCTTCGTGGCGGCCTCGACGCCCGCCTTGATCGAGTCGACCGAGGACTGCACGGCGGTGTACTGCCGGGTGCCGCGGGGCTGCACGAAGAACGCCGGGGTGCCCGTGGCGCCCAGGTCGCTGGCGAGCTTGTCCGCGTCGGCGGCGAGCTTGCGGCTGGCCGGGGTCTCGCGGGTGTTGATCGCCGCGGCGCCGACGCCCGGGGCCTCGGCGGCGAGCTCCTTGAGCTTGTCGTCCGTGATCCAGGAGTCCGACTCCAGGCCCTGGTTGTAGTAGTTCGTGCTGACGAAGGACCAGTACTTGTTCTGCGCGACGAGGTTGTTCGCCGCGATCCGGCCCTTCGCACCGTCGGACGTGCCGACGTTCGGGTCGATGATGTTGATCAGGTGCAGGCGCAGGTTGGCCTTGCCGGTGCGGACGAGCTCGTCCACGTTCTGCTTCTGCTGGTCGATCTCGAACGCCTGGCAGGCCGGGCACTTGAGGTCGGCGAACTCGTGGATGGTCACCGGGGCGTCGGGCTTGCCCAGCAGCGTCCCGTCCTGCGGCAGGCCGGCGAGCAGCGCCTTCGTCTCCGCGATGCCGCGGACGCCGTTCTGCTCGCTGGAGCCCTCGGCGGCGTCGTTGCCCTTGAACGCGCCGGCCGCGAGGACGATCGCGATGATCACGACGACGATGCCGGCGGCACCTCCGAGGAGCTTCACCCGCTTGCCGCGCTCGGCGGCCGCCTTCTCGGCCGCCTCCCGCTCGAGGCGCGCCTTCGTGGCCGCCGCCTGCTTCTTGTTCGCTCCGGACATTCGGTCATTGTGGCGCATCGACGGGCGTCGGCACTGAAGGTGACGTAAACGTCGGCTGAGGCCACCGGCCGGAACGGACCGAAGTCCGTTCCGACCCCGTGTCAGCTCGTGCGGCGGCGGCCCGCGACGGCCAGGCCGAGGCCCGCCAGGCCGGCGATCAGGCCGGCGGCGCCGAGGACGATCGGCAGGGCGTCGCCGCCGTCGTCGTCGCTCTCGTCGTCCGCGTCGTCGGCGGTCGCGGCCGCGGTCGTCGCGGCGGCGGACGTCCCCGACGTCGCCGCCTGGTGCCCACCGTGCTCGGGCTCGGGCTCGTCGAGGGTCACGGTCGGGGCCGGCAGCTCGGAGTCGGCGGCGCCGATCCATCGCACGACCTCGCCCCCCTCGTACGTCTGCAGCGCCTTGAACTGGATCTTCGAGCCCTCGGCGCCGTCGGGGATCCGCAGCGAGACGGGGAACTGCAGGAACTGGCCCGGCGCGACGACGCCGGAGCGGCCGCGGCCGGTCCACGTGATCGTGTCGACCTCCGAGGTCACCGGTGTGCCCTCGACGGAGAACGGCTTCGACGGCTTGCGCTTGGTGACGGTCGTCGTCCAGTTCGGGACGGGCTGGTAGGCGGCGTAGGAGACGCCGGGCGGCAGCTGCAGCTCGACCTTCAGGGTGCCCGCGTCGTCCTTCTCGTTCGGGACGCGGACGTCGACGACGGCGTACGAGCCGGCCGGCGCCTCGTCGGGCTGGATGGTGACGTGGGCGCTCGCGGGCGCCGCTGCGGCGAGAGCGAGGGTGGTCGCCGCGAGGGCGACGGTGGTGGTGCGGTTCATCGTGGGTCCTGTGGTGCGAGGGGTGATGGTCGCGCGGGCCGGGCGGCCGGGAGGTCCGGGGCGTGGCGCGGGCGACGCGGGTCGAGTGGGCGCTCCGGCGCCGTGGTGGCGGGCGTGACGCGACGCCGGCGCCGATCAGCCGGCCCCCGCGTGGGGGCACCCCCGTGGCGCGGCGGGCGACGCCCAGGTGCGTCCGGGGGAGCACGCGCCGCCGGGGCCGCCGGCCGCGACGCAGGCGGGTCAGCGCAGCCTCGCCGGGATAGCGCCCGAGCAGGAGGACGGCGAGGAGGAGGAGCGCGGGCGCCAGGCCCAGGAGCACGGTGGCCCAGCTCACGACGGGCCTCCGACCGGGCGGCCGTCGACCGCGGCTGGTCGGTGGTCGGCCGCCGCCGCGCCGGGGCGCGCCGCCGGTCCCCCGCCCGCCCGTGCGACCCGGCGGCCGCTCATCGGACCCGCACCGGGAGCTTCGCCTCGACGAGGTCGAACGGGGAGGTCCGGAACGTCACCTGCATCGTCCACTCCCCCCGGGTGCCGAGGGGGACCGCCGCCGCCGTCCAGTGGCCGGGACCCGAGACGACGAACGGCACGTCGACCGGCACGTCGCTGCCGCCGGAGCGCCCGGGCGGCACCGCGCGCACCTTCAGGTCCGTCGCGGCGCGCAGCGCCTGCCCGTCGCGCCCGAAGGCGTAGAGGTGCATGACGTTCTGCCCGACGCGGGCGGGGTCGACGGTCAGCTGGAGCTCGGCGGAGCCGGCCTGCCGGGTGACGGTGACCGGGCCCGCGTCGAGGGACTTCGGCGGCGGGTAGCCGGCCAGCGCGCCCGTGGCGGCGAGGACCGCGACGAGCAGCAGCACCTCGGCGCGCAGGGCGAGCCGCACGTGGCGGCCGGTGGCGGCCGACGGGGCTGCGCGGACCATGCCGTCGGCGACGGGGTCGGTCGCGGCGGTCGCGTCAGTCGCGGCAGAAGCGTCGGCCGCGGCCGGAGCGTCGGTCGCCCCGCGTGCCGGCGCCGGCTCCTCGCCGTCGGCCAGCCGGCGCAGCCGGGGCAGCAGGTACTCGCGCTGGATCACGGCGACCCAGATCGCAGCGACGAGCAGCGCGACCTTGACGAAGATCGCCCGGCCGTAGGCCGTGTCGGTCAGGTCGTACAGCGAGGTCAGGTGGAGCAGGGCCAGCCCGGTGCCGGCCAGGGTCAGGACGGCGACGGAGCCCAGCGCCACGGGCGAGAAGCGCAGCAGCACCGCCGCCAGCAGCGCGTGGCGCTCCCGGCCGGCGGGACGCGTGCGGGTGGCCCGCGGGAGGACGAGCAGCAGCCCGGCGAGGCCGCCGAGCCAGGTGCCCATGCCCGCGACGTGGACGATCTGGATCGGCACGAGCGCCCACGCGGGCGACGACGCCGCCGCGTGGCCGCCGAGGGCCGGGGCCACGACGAGCAGCGCGGCGAGCACCACGGCGACGAGCGCGACCCCGGTGGGCCGGCGGGACGGGGACGCGTCCCCGGCGGCCGACCGCAGGGCGCGCCCGGCGATCGCGATCAGGACCGCGAACGCCACCGCGCTCACGAGGAACCACCCGCCGGTCCGGGTGCCGACGACGTCGCCCAGGACGGACGGCTTCAGCGCCTCCCCCACGCCGGTGCCGCCCGCGACGGCGGCCTGCAGGACGAGGGCGGCGAGCGAGCCGACGAGCCCGACCACGGCGACGCCGCGCAGGGCGCGGCCGGCGGCGCGGGTGAACGCCTCGTCGGCGTCGGCCGGTGCCGTGCCGCGGGCGCGCAGCGGCGCCCAGACGACGAGCACCAGGACCAGGAGGCCGGTCACCCCGCCGATGCCGAGGTAGCGGATCACGCGGGCGACCGACAGCGCCGTCCCGACGCCGGCGGGCGCCCCCTCCTGCGCGGTCAGCTCCCGGACGTCGGGGGGCGCCGCGGTGACGCCGCGCCCGACGACGAACGTCGCCCCGCCCGTGACGGGGTGCCCGTCCGCGGACACCACGCGGTAGGTGGCCGCGTAGGCCCCGCGACCCGTGCCCGGGCGGACGCCGACCGACAGCTGGTCGTCGCGTCCCGACGGACGTCCGACCTCGCCGTCGTCGACCCGGCGGCCGCGGTCGTCCACGACGCGCAGGGCGCCGAAGCTGCCCTCGACGCGTTCGGAGAAGGTGAAGACGACCCGCTTCGGGGCCGCGTCGAGGACCGAGCCGCTCTCCGGCGACGTGGCGGTCAGCGACGCGTGCGCGCCCGCGGCGGCCGGCAGCAGCAGAGCGACCGCCAGGCACGCGAGGACCCCGAGGAGCAGGCGTCGGATCACCAGACGTCCTCCGCGGTCCCGGCCCCGGGCCCGCGGCGCCGGCGGACGAGCAGGACGAGTCCGCCGCCGACCAGCAGGACGGCCACCAGGCCGATCGCGGCGGGCAGCGGGAACCCGGCCTCCTGCGGCGTCCAGTAGAGGGTGCCGCCGATGTCCGCGGGCGTCCCGCCGACGACGATCGGCACCTGCCAGTCGACGACCTTCTGCTTCTTCGAGGCGTCCGTCACCTGGGGCGCCGGCTTGCCGGTCTCGCCCATCCAGTGGATGCGATGGTCGTGGAACTCGACGCGGGAGGACCTGTCGATCGTGTGCCACCGCGGGGTCGAGTCCGGGCCCGAGGCGTCGGCGGACGCCGGGATCGGCGTGGTGCCCTTCGGATCGCGGTTGGCGAACGTCGCCTGGCTGCGGAGGTTCTCCTGGACGGTGCCGTCCGGCAGCATCCGCAGGTACGGCTCCTTGCGGTAGCCGGGGATCTCGACGGTCTTGCCGGTCTCGTTGGCGATCGCGATCTCGTCGCCGCGGGCGAGGATCGAGACCTGCAGGCCGGGCACCGATGGCGTCACGCCGCGGAGGACCGAGTCGTAGTCGGGGTCGGCCTGGTGGGCGGCGGCGGGGGCCGCGCCCACGAGGGCGCAGAGCGCCGCCGTCAGGAGGACGACGAGCGGTCGGGTGGTCGGGCGGGGCACGGGGGCTCCTGGGGTGGCGCTGGTCGGTCGGCGGTGCGCGGGCCGTGGGCCCCTGCGGCACCGGTCGACGCCGCGACCCTAGGCCGGCGACGTCGCGGGACGGGCGCACCGTCGCCGCACGGCGGCGGGGGTGCGCGGGGGGACCGGCGGGCGTGGTGGACCGCGGACCGCGTTGGCGGCGCCGGCACGACGGCCCGGCGCGAGCAGGGCCTGCGGGGCGCGCAGCAGCGCGAGGACCGACCGGCGACGCCGCGGGGC
>NZ_JAURWA010000018.1 GCF_030655195.1 Patulibacter sp.
GCGGGCGGCACCGCGCCGGCCCGCCGCGCCGACCTCAGCCGTCGGCGCCGACGAGCAGCCAGGGCCGCTCGGCGTCGTCGTCCAGGCGGAACGTCCAGCGCTCGGCCCGCTGGGTCTCCTTCGTGCGCGACCCCTCGACGACGGCCTGCGTGTCGCGGTCCTCGCGGTACCAGCGGGCGCGGTGGCGGATGACGACGGAGATCTTCGGCGGGGCGGTCGAGCCGTCGACGCGGTCGATCACGACCTCCTCGATCCGCGCCCCGCGGACGACGGTGCGGATGCGGTCGTCGCCGCCGTAGAGCAGGGCCTGGACCGCCTGCGGGGTCGCGAGGCGCTCGAGGGCGGCGTCGCTGCCGTCGATGGCCGTGGTCCACGCGCTGACGGCGTTGCGGACGGCGATCTGCAGGACGTCGGGGCTGAAGCGGTCGTCGACGAGCGCGAGGTCCAGGGCGACGGCGCGGGCGTCCTCGGTCATGTCGGCCGGGACGACCTCGGCGAGCGCGACGGCCTCGCCGGCGGCGTCGGCCGTGGCCATCTCCGTGCGGGTGCGGTCCGCCAGGGACGGGTCGCTGTCGGGACGGGCGACGACCGGCGCGCTCAGGTTGTGGTCGCCCTCGCCCTCCTCCTCGATCGACACGAGGATCCAGCGGCCGTCGCGGCGGCCGAGGGTCCAGTACTGCGAGAGCTCCACGTCGGGGCCGGTGGCGCCGTCCTCGTAGAGCGTCTCGCCGCGGCGGGTCTCGACCCAGCTCTGCGCCTTGGCACGGACGTGCACGACGACCTGGTCGTCGTCCTCGCCCTCGCGGTTGGTCAGGCCCACGATCTGGACCTTGGGCGCCGCGGTCACGCCGGCGTGGGCGTGCCAGCCGCGACGGTCGAAGTCGTCGAGGCGGCGGGTCCACTCGCGCAGCAGGTCGGGCCCGACGAGGTGGGCCAGGCGGTCGCGGTCGCGGGTGTCCCAGGCCTCCTGGGTGTCCACGACGAGCCCGGCCGCCGCGGCGCGGACGTCGTCGGGGTCGAACGCCGAGTCCTCCATCGCGGCCTCCATCGCCGCGGTGACGACGGTGGACTCGCGGGCCTCGCGGTCCTTGGCGGTCGCCCGGCGCTTGGAGGCCGCCGCACCGTTCTCGAACTGCTTGGCGAGGAACGGCACGACCACGAGCAGGACGACCGCGATCAGGACCATGAACAGCAGGACGCCGGCCCCGCCGAACGGGATGAAGAAGATGCCGCCGCCCCCGCGACCACCGCCCCCGCCGCCGAATCCGCCGCCGCCGCTGGACCGGCCGCCGGAGAAGCCGCTCGAACCGCGTCCGGCGAGCGCGAGGACCGTGGGGTGCGCAAGCAGCGTCGAGAGCATCTTCCGAGGATGCCAGTTCGGCGCTCGCGGCGTGGCGGGTAGCCGCTCGTCGGGGCCCGGCGGGTCGCGGGCGGCCGTCGGCCGGGGCCGCCCCGGCGACGGGCCGGACGGCGGCGTACCCCGTCCCGGCCGGTCGGCGCGCGCGGGGCCTGGGACGATGCCCCGCATGAGCCCCACCCCCTCGTTCGACGGTGTCCGCTACGGGACCGCCGACGGCGTCGCGACGATCGCCCTGGACCGGCCCGAGACCCGCAACGCGCTGTCGGACGACCTGCTCCGGTCGATCATCGGCGCGTTCCGGGCGGCGCAGGAGGACGAGGAGGTCCGCGTCGTCGTGCTCGCGTCGACGCACCCCAGGACGTTCAGCGCGGGTGGGGACCTGGCGGGCTTCGCGAGCGAGGTCCCGCTGACGACGAAGCACCGCGGGATCCTCCTGTGGCCCGAGCTGTTCACGCTGATCGGGACCCTCGGCAAGCCGGTCGTCGCGAAGGTGGGCGGCCACTGCCTGGCCGGGGCGTTCGGCCTGACGCTGGCCTGCGACCTGGTGATCGCCTCGGACGCCGCGGTCTTCGGCACCCCGGAGATCAACGTCGGCGTCTTCCCGTTCATGATCGGCGCGCTGCTCTACCGCAACCTGCCGCGCAAGACGGCGACGGAGCTGATGCTGCTCGGCGAGCGGTTCGACGCGGACGAGGCGAGGCGGATCGGCGTGGTCAACCGCGTCGTCCCCCACGACGAGCTCGACGCCGCCACGGACGCCCTGGCCGCGCAGCTCGCGGTCAAGTCGCCGCTGCTGATGCGGATGGGCAAGGACGCGATCTGGCGCCAGGGGGACATGACGCTGGAGGACGCCTGGGACTACCTGCGCTCGCAGCTGGCCCTGGCGTTCTCGACGGAGGACATCCAGGAGGGGGTCGCGGCGTTCAAGGAGAAGCGCGACCCCGTGTGGAAGGGGCGCTGAGCGCGGCCGCGGCCGCGGCCTCAGATCCCGGTGATCCGGATGCCGGAGTGGGCCTTGAAGCGGATGTTCATGCCGATCAGGAGCGGCGTGAGACCCTCGGCGATGCGGGACATCTCGAGGCGACCGGCGTCGACGGGACGCAGCCCCGAGCCGATCTTCGAGATCAGCTCGATGACGGGCTCCTTGTCGGCCTTGCGGTCGCCGCAGACGAGGGTGTCCTGGTCGAGGGACGCGTCGAGGTCCGTCAGCGACGCGCCGTCGATGGTGTGCAGGGCGGAGACGACGCGGACGCCCTTGGGCACGAGCGACTGCGTCTGCTGCGCCGCGGAGCCCTGCCACACGCCGATCAGCTGGGTCGGCTTGCCGCCGACGGCGGGCCCCAGCGGCACGGTGACGTCGAGGACGATCTGATCCTCGCGGAGCGCCTCGGCCACGCTCTTGACGGTGCTCGCCGACGACGCGAACGGGACCGTGATGGCGACGATCCGGCCGGCGGCCGCGGCTGCGGCGGCGTTCTCGTCGCCGCGGACGTCGGCACCGGGGACGACCTCCAGGGCGCGCTCGGCGGCCTCCTGCGCCCGGCCCGCGTCCCGCGACCCGATCACGATCGGCACCCCGGCCTTGGCGAGGCGGACGGCCAGGCCGAAGCCCAGGTTCCCCGTCCCACCCAGGATCGCCACGGTGTCGCTGCTCATCTCGTCCTCCACGTCGGTTCGGTCCGGGGAGCGCCCCGGCGGCCGGCGGCGTCCCCTCGCGTCCGGGCGCTGGGCCCGGAGCAGGGCGGATCGTAGTCGTGCCGACCCGCACCGGAGCTCCCGTGGCGCCGGGGACCCGACGTCCCGCGGGTGCGGTGGTCCCGAGGACGTCCCCTCCCCGGGAGTCGGAATGCGACACCCCGTCCGATCGCGGAACGGAGAGACTGCGCGCATGGCGAAGCGCAAGAGCGATGCGGCGGTGCTGGCGGAGGAGCGGCGGGCGGGTCGGTGGGCCGCGGCGGCCGGGCTCGGCAGCCTCGTGGCGACCGTCGCCTCCGTGGTCGTCGGCAACGCGGGGTCCGCGGGCTCCGGGCTGTCGTCCTCCCCGACGGGGTCCGGCGGCGAGGACGACGACCGCCTGCAGGCCCTCGTCGACTTCCACGACCACGTCGGGCTGATGGCGGTCTCGACGGTCCTCCGCGCCCTCAGCCTGCTGCTGATGATCGTGGTCGGCCTCTACGTGATCCGCCTGGTCCGCACCCGCGACGCCCGCACGGTGCAGCCGTGGCTCCCGGCCCTGACGTGGGCGGCACCGATCGTGCTCTGCGTGATGCTCGTCGTCGGCTTCGTCGCCTCCGCGGACGTCGCGAGCACCCTGACCGGCGACGGCGCGCAGACGGCCGAGCGGGCCAAGCAGCTGGTCGACGACTCGGCCGGCCTGGCGGTCGCCGACATCGGCGGCGTGCTGCTGCGGGTCCCGATGGCGTTCTGGGTCGCGTTCCTGGCGATCGCCGCGATGCGCGTCGGCCTGCTGACGCGCTTCCTCGGCTACTGGGGCGTGGCCGCCGGCGTGTGCCTCGTGCTGCTCGCCGGCAGCGGCGACGCGCTCCTCGTGGGGTGGATCGGCAGCGTCGGCGTGCTGGCCTCGGGCTACTGGCCCGGCGGTCGCCCGGCGGCCTGGGACAGCACGAGACCGCAGGCGATCGAGGCGATCTGACCCGGACGCCGCAGGGCCGCCCGCGGCACCGTCCCGCCGGCGGCGCGTTCCCGCCCGCCGGCACCACGCCGAGCGCCGGGTCCGCCCGACCGGGCGCGTCGCTAGGCCGCCGGCGCGCCGCCCGTCCCCGGTCGGTCCGCCCGGAAGCTCCGCAGCCGCAGGGAGTTGCTCACGACGAAGACGCTCGAGAGCGCCATCGCGGCGCCGGCCAGCAGCGGGTTCAGCAGCCCGAGCATCGCCACCGGGATCAGCACGACGTTGTAGGCGAAGGCCCAGAAGAGGTTGACCTTGATGGTCCGCAGGGTGCGCCGGGCCAGGCGGATCGCGTCCGCGGCGGCGCGCAGGTCGCCCGAGACGAGCGTCAGGTCCGACGCCTCGATCGCGACGTCGGTGCCCGTCCCGATCGCCAGTCCCAGGTCGGCGAGGGCGAGCGCCGGCGCGTCGTTGACCCCGTCGCCCACCATCGCCACGACGCGGCCCTCGGCCTGCAGGCGCGCCACGACGTCGGCCTTGCCGGCCGGCAGGACGCCGCTGATCACCTCGTCGATGCCGACCTCGGCGGCGACCGCGCGCGCCGTGGCCTCGTGGTCGCCCGTGAGCAGCACGGGCCGCAGGCCGAGGTCCTTCAGGCGCGCGATCGCATCGGCGCTGGTCGGCTTGACCGCGTCGGCGACCACGAGGACGGCCCGGGCCCGGCCGTCCCAGCCGGCCACGACCGCGGTGCGCCCGAGCGCCCGGGCGGCGTCCAGCGCCTCGGTCAGCGACGCGGGGACGGGGAGGTCGTGGTCCGTCAGGAGCTCGGGGCGCCCGACGACGACGGCGTGCCCGTCGACGGTGCCCGCGACCCCGAGGCCGTCGAGGGACCGGAAGCCGACGACCCCGGGCAGCGCGCCGGCCCGCTCCCGTGCGCCGGCCGCGATCGCGCGGGCGATCGGGTGCTCCGACGCGTCCTCCAGGGCCCCGGCGAGACGCAGCGCGAGCTCCTCGTCGGCCCCGTCGACCGCGACGTCGACGAGCGTCATGCGGCCCGTCGTCACGGTGCCGGTCTTGTCGAGCACGATCGTGTCGACCCGGCGGGTGGACTCGAGGACCTCGGGGCCCTTGATCAGGACCCCCATCTGGGCGCCCCGCCCGGTGCCGACCAGGAGCGCGGTGGGCGTGGCCAGCCCGAGGGCGCAGGGGCAGGCGATGATCAGCGTCGCCACGGCGGTCGAGAACGCGAACGTCGCGCCCGAGCCGTCGCCGAGCCAGAAGCCGAGCGTCGCGACCGCCAGCACGATGACGACCGGGACGAAGACGCCCGAGACGCGGTCGGCGAGCCGCTGCACCGGCGCCTTGCCGGTCTGCGCGTCCTCGACGAGCCGGCCGATCTGCGCGAGCGCGGTGTCGGCCCCGACCCTCGTGGCCCGCACGACGAGCCGCCCGCCCGCGTTCAGCACGGCACCGGCGACGGGGTCGCCCGGACGCTTCTCGACGGGCACCGACTCGCCGGTGAGCAGCGACTGGTCGACCGCCGAGACGCCCTCCTCGACGACGCCGTCGGTGGCGACCTTCTCGCCCGGCCGGACGACGAAGCGGTCCCCGGGCGCCAGGCGCTCGATCGGGACGCGGCGCTCCGTGCCGTCGGCGCCCAGCACCGCCACGTCCTTGGCGCCCAGCTCGAGCAGCGCGCCGAGCGCCGCCCCGGCGCGGCGCTTGGCGCGGGCCTCGAAGTACCGGCCCGCCAGGATCAGCGTCGTCACGACGCCCGCCGTCTCGAGGTAGACGTGCGAGCTCGACGCGTCGCGGTCCAGCACGAGCTCGAGCGGCATCTTCATGCCGGGCTGCCCGGCGTCGAGCAGGAACAGCGCGACGACGCTCCACCCCCACGCGGCCAGGGTGCCGACGGAGATCAGCGTGTCCATCGAGGCCGAGCCGTGACGGAGGTTCTGCCACGCGGCGCGGTGGAACGGCCAGCCGGCCCAGAGCACCACCGGGGTGGCCAGCTGCAGCGCCAGCCACTGCCAGTTCTCGAACTGGAGCGCCGGGATCATCGAGATCAGCAGCAGCGGCACCGAGAGGACCGCGGCGCCGGTCAGGCGCAGTCGCAGGTCGCGCAGGTGCGCGTCGCGGGGGTCGACCGCCCCGTCGCCCGCGGCCGCCGCGGCCTCGGGCAGGCGGGCGCCGTACCCCGCGGCCTCGACCGCCCCGACCAGGTCGTCGGCCCCGACGACGGCGGCGTCGTAGGTGACCGACGCCTTCTCCGTCGCGTAGTTGACGGTGGCCTGCACGCCGTCGAGCCGGTTCAGCTTCCGCTCGATCCGGTTGGCGCAGGCGGCGCAGGTCATCCCCGTGAGGCCCAGCTCGACGCGCTCGCCCGCGGGCGTCTCCGTCGCGCTCATCGCCGCACCCCGGCAGGATGGTCTGCCTCGTCGCCGCCGCCGTGGCCCGCCGGGGCCCGGTCGCGGTCGTGCGCGGGGGCGTGCGCCGCTCCGCCGGGAGCGTCGTCGGTCGGGTCGATCGCCGCCCCGGCCAGGACGGACCCGCCGAACACGACGGCGAGCAGGACCGCGAAGCCGGTGAGCCGGGCGGGGACGTTCATCGGGTTCTGCGGGGGTCGTGCGGCACGGGAGCTCCTGCGGTCAGGGTAGTCCTGAGCGTCGTCGTCCCTCGAGTGTCGCATACCCCCAGGGGGTACCGCTCCGAGGCAGCGCGGCACCGACCACCCCGTTCGGGTCAGCGGGCACCCGCGTGCCGGCGATCAGGGGGAGCCGCCGTCGTGACGGGACCCGCGGGGCCTCGCCCGCCCAGGCCCGGAGGAGCGGCCGACCACGCCACCGGCGGCGGCGCCCACGGACGCGACGCGGGCCGATGGGGCGGCGTCCCACCGCCGGGTACGGCCGGGCCGGGGTCGGTGGGACGCGAGGACGGGGCCGATCGGGCTCCCTGTCCGGTCAAGACGTCCGACGGTCGACCCCGCGGTGGGGCCTAGGCATCCGACCTAGCCCTTTCGGGGGAGAGCAACGACCCTTGCGGGTGGTTGCTATGTGTGACCACGATCCCGTACGGTGCCCCGAGAGCATGGCCCGCAGCGGTCTCGCGAGCGTCGGCCGGTTCCGGCGGCGAGCGGGGAACCGGTGGGGTCGGAGCGTCGTGACCGTCATCATGACCCGCCCGTCGACAGACGCCTGTCGGAGTGGTAGGTCGGACGACGGTCCACGGACCAGGAAGCCTTGGAGAGCAACACGTGAGCCGCAAGACGAAGATCGCAGTGGGCCTGTCGACCGCGGGGGTGGTCGCGGCCGGGTTCGGCGCGGCCGGCTCCGCGTCAGCCGAGTCGAGGACCCTGACGGTCACCCTCGCGGGCGGCACCGTGCTGCAGATCAACGTCGACGTGCCCCCAGGCACGCCGATCGACCAGATCCCGCTCCCGGACCTGGGCGGGCTCGTCGTGCGCGTCACGGGTCCCGGTCCCGCGACCACCCCGACGCCGGCCACCCCCGCGGCCCCGGCCGCACCGACGACCGAGGCGACCCCGGCGCCCCCGACCACGACGGAGGCCGCGCCGGCCACGCCCGCCGAGGCCAAGAAGCAGAAGAAGCAGCGCCGCAAGGTCGAGAAGGCCGAGGGCTGGGCCAACGGCACCTCCTCGGAGAAGAAGAAGAAGTCCGAGAAGTCCGGGAAGAGCGAGAAGCCGGACGCGCAGGGCGACGCGGCCGACGCGTCGGAGGCCTCCGGTGGGGCCTCCACCGGCCCGGACGGCACGACGATGACCGACGCCGGCGGCGCGCCGACGCCGGCCGACCCGACGTTCTCGGAGTCGATCCCCGGCGCCGCCCCGCGCGGCGTGCCGAACTTCTTCATCGACAAGTTCCGCATCCCGCCGTTCCTGCTGCCGATCTACCAGGCCGCCGGCGCGCAGTACGGGGTGCCGTGGGAGATCCTCGCCGCGATCAACGAGATCGAGACGGACTACGGCCGCAACCTCAACGTGTCCTCGGCCGGCGCGCAGGGCTGGATGCAGTTCATGCCCGCCACCTGGAAGGGCTACGGCGTCGACGCCAACGGCGACAAGCAGGCCGACCCGTACAACCCGGTCGACGCGATCTTCGCCGCCGCCCGGTACCTCAAGGCCGCCGGTGCGGAGAAGTCGATCAAGAAGGCGATCTTCGCCTACAACCACGCCGACTGGTACGTCGACTCCGTCCTGCTGCGCGCACGCCTGATCGGCGGGCTGCCGCCGGACCTCGTCGGGTCGCTGACGGGTCTGACGCAGGGCGTCTTCCCCGTCTCCGCGAAGGCGCGGTACGCCGGCGACGACAGCAACAAGAAGCTGCGGGTCCGCGCGAAGAAGGGCAAGAACGCGGCCAAGGCCGTCGACAGCACCTCCCGCAAGGAGACGAACATCTTCTCCCGCCCGGGTGCCGCGGCGGTCGCGGTGCAGGACGGCCGGATCGTCAAGGTCGGGAGGAACCCGCGCCTGGGGCGCTTCGTGCAGCTGCGCGACGTGTACGGCAACACCTACACGTACGGCAACCTGAAGACGGTCGCGGAGTTCTACCCCGTGCCGAAGAAGGGCGCGATGAAGGCGGCCGAGAAGGCCGAGGCCCGGCGCCTGGAGCGGCTCGCCAAGGCGAAGGACCCGGTCCCGGACGCCCCGGCGTCCGCCGGGTCGCAGTCCGCGCCGGAGCAGCTCGTCGCCGACGCCGCGGGCGGCCTGGCCGACACCGCGACGTCGGGCATCGACGAGACGACCGGCCGGATCAACGGTGCGGTCGAGCCGCTGTTCGCCAACCCGGCCCGGAAGATGGCGCGGAAGAACGGCGGCGCCGAGCAGCTGGCCGACCAGCAGCTCGAGCAGGGCACCTCGAAGGTGTCGCTGAACGGGTGGGACAAGGACGACGTCGACCTCCGGCGCCTGAAGAAGGGCGCGAAGGTCATGGCCGGCACCGTGGTCGGTCGCCTCGGCCGGACGAACCCGCGGACGACGCCGCACCTGCAGTTCGAGGTCAAGCCGGCCGGCAAGGGCTCGCCCCGGGTCGACCCCAAGCCGATCCTCGACGGCTGGAAGCTCCTCGAGTCCACCGCCGTGTACCGCGCGAAGGGCAGCAACCCGCTGTTCGGCGACGGGGTGGCGACCGCCGGCCAGGTGCTCCTGATGTCGAAGGAGCAGCTGCAGACGCGGGTGCTGCAGAACCGCAACCTCGGGATCTACGAGGAGGGCCGCCGCGACATCGCCGCCGGCGCCATCGACCGGCGCGTCCTGGCGCTCATGGAGTACCTGACGGCGTCCGGTCTGCGGCTGACGATCTCGTCGCTGCGCTCCGGCCACAGCCGCCTGTCGAAGTCGGGCAACGTGTCCGAGCACTCGACCGGCAACGCCGTGGACATCGCGTCGGTCAACGGCATCGTGATCAACCGCGGCGAGCAGGGCCCGGGCTCGATCACCGACTCGACGATCCGCCAGATCCTGCAGCTGCAGGGTGCGATGGCGCCGCACCAGATCATCTCGCTGATGACGCCGAAGGACTTCGGCGGCGCGGCGAGCATCCTCGCGCTGCCCGACCACGACGACCACATCCACGTCGGGTTCCGGCCCGAGGTCGGCCAGGGCGCCGCCCTGGGCAAGCAGGTCACGCAGCTGCTCGAGCCGGGCCAGTGGATCAAGCTGATCGACCGCATCGGCGAGATCGCCAACCCGACGGTCCCGACCGAGGTCTCCAAGGACGCGATCAAGACCGGGGACGACTGAGTGCCGCGCCGCTCCCCGGGCCCCTCGCCCGGGGCACGGGGACGACGGACCGTGCGAGGATCACACTGATGTCCTCGCCCCTCAGCCAGAACGACACCGAGGCCGGTCCGGCGACCCCGAGGCGGGGCGGCCTCTCTGGGCGCGGCATCCGCGTCCAGGCGGGCGGCGCGACGCTCGTGCGCAGCGTCGACATCGACGTCCGGCCGGGCGAGCTCTGCGCGATCATCGGCGCCTCCGGTGCGGGCAAGTCGACGCTCCTGCGGGTGCTGGCGGGCGTCAACGCGCCGAGCGCCGGCACGGTCACGGTCGACGGCGAGCCGATCGACTACGCCACGGACTCCGTCGGCTACGTGCCCACCGGCGACCTGGTGCACCCACAGCTGACCGTCCGCGAGGCGCTGCGCTACGCCGCCGCCCTGCGGGCCTACGACGTGCCGGTCCGCGACCGCGAGACGCGCGTCGAGGCGGTCCTCGAGGAGCTGCACATGACCCACCGCGGCGACGCCCAGGTGCGGTCGCTCTCCGACGGTGAGCGGCGTCGCGTGGCGGTCGGCACCGAGCTCGTCGGCGAGCCCTCGGTCGTCGTGCTCGACGAGCCGACCTCCGGCCTGGACCCCGGCCTCGAGCGCCGGCTGATGGTGCTGCTGCGGGAGCTCGCCGACCGCGGTCGTGCGGTCCTCGTCACCACCCACGCCACCGGCAGCCTGCGGCTCGTCGACCGCATCGTCGTGATGGCGTCCGGGGGCCGGATCGCCTTCGTCGGCTCGCACGACGAGACCCTCCGGCACTTCGGCGCCACGACCATCGACGAGGTCTACGCGATGGTCGAGAGCTCGGACGACTCGACCGACGTCGTGCCCGTCCGCAACTACGACGCGGCGGACGCCCCGGCCCAGACCTCCAACAACGTCTCGGCGCGCCGGCGTTCCGCCCCGCCGATGACGGCGCAGATCAAGACGCTCTCGTCGCGCTACGCCCTCTGCATGCGGCGGGACGCGCGGTCGTTGACGCTGATGATCGGCCAGGCGCCGATCATCGGGATCGCGATCGGGCTGACCGTCCCGAGCAACATCCTCAGCAACGCGGTGCTCGGCCCGTTCTACGGCGTGCTGCTCGCGTTCATGATCGTCATCGGCGCGGTCTGGCTCGGCCTCATCGCCGCCTGCCGCGAGATCGCCCGGGAGCGGGGCGCGCTGCTGCGCGAGGCCGCCGTCGGCGTCCGCCTCGACGCGTACCTGCTGTCGAAGTGCGCGGTGATCTTCCCGCTCGTGGCGTTCCAGACGTTCCTGCTGATCCTGCCGGTCGCGGCGCTGCAGCCCCCGGACGGCACGATCATGGACTACGGCGGCGTCCTGGCGGTGTCGATCGTCGCGGCCTGGGGCGCGGTCGCGATCGGGCTGCTCGTCTCCGTGCTCGTCCAGAACGCGGGCCAGGCCACGACGGTGCTTCCCCTCGTCGTCATCCCGCAGCTGCTGCTCGCCGGCGCGCTGATCCCGCCGTCGCAGATGATCGCCCCGATCAAGGCGCTCTCGGACATCACCCTGGCGCGCTGGGCGCTCTCGGGCATCGGCAACGCGCTGGACCTCGGGCCCGGCATCTCGTCGGACCTCTCGACGGTGACGGGCCTGGAGGGCTCGTTCTTCGCCCAGGGGATCGTGCAGCCGATGGTGATGATCGCGCTGCTCTCCGGCGTCGTCCTCGTCTTCACGGCGATCGTCCTGGACCGTCGCGTCATCAACGCGATCTACGACGAGTACGACGTGCTCGACGACGCCGCCCCGCCGTCCGGCGCGAAGCGGACCCCGCAGCCCGCCGCCTGACCGACGGCCGGGACGTCCGCCCGGGGGCGGACGTCCGGTCGGCCCGGGCGTCCGGCGCGGAGGCCGCACCGCGGGCCGTCGCGCGCGGGCATCCGCGGACGACGGCGACGGTCCTCAGCCCTGCGCGCGCAGGCGGTCGCGCAGCTCCGTCCGGCGGATCTTGCCGCTGACGGTCTTGGGCAGCTCCGTCACGAAGTGGATCTCGCGGGGGTACTTGTACGGCGCCGTCAGGCCCTTGACGTGGTCCTGCAGCTCCCGGGCGAGCGCGTCGGAGGCCTCGACGCCGGCGGCCAGGATCACGAACGCCGTGACGATCTGGGTCCGTTCCGGGTCGTCCTTGCCGACGACGGCGGCCTCGACCACGGCGTCGTGCTCGACGAGCGCGGACTCGACCTCGAACGGTCCGATCCGGTAGGCGGACGACGTGATCACGTCGTCGTCGCGGCCCTCGAACCAGAGGTAGCCCTCGGCGTCGCGGGCGGCCTTGTCGCCCGTGAAGTACCACCCGCCCCGGAACCGCTCGGCCGTCGCCTCCGGGTTGCCGTCGTACCCGTGGAACAGGCCGACGGGGCGCCGGTCGCCGTCGGTGCGCACGGCGATGTTGCCGACCTCGCCGTCGGGCGCGCGGCGGTCCTCGTCGTCGAGCACCTCGACGTCCCAGCCGGGCACCGGCAGGCCCATCGAGCCGGGCCGGACCGGCACGGCGCGGTAGTTGGCCACCAGCACCGACGTCTCCGTCTGGCCGTAGGCGTCGTAGACCGTCAGGCCGCCCGTCCCCCGGGCCCACACCTTGATGACCTCGGGGTTCAGCGGTTCGCCGGCGCTGGTGCAGTGCCGCAGCGCCGACAGGTCGTAGGCGCCCAGATCGGCCTGGACGAGCGTGCGGTAGAGGGTCGGGGGCGCGCAGAACGAGGTGATGCGGTGCTCGGCGAGGATGCGCAGGATCGTGTCCGCGTCCGGCCGGCCGAGGGCGACCTGGACGATGGTCGCGCGCTCGTGCAGCTGCCCGAAGAGCCCGCCCCAGGCGGCCTTCGCCCACCCGGTGTCGGTGACCGTCCAGTGCCGGTCGCCCGACCGCAGGTCGTGCCAGAAGCGGGCGGTCGGCACGTGCGCCAGGCCGTACTCCTGGGAGTGGGTGACCATCTTGGGGTGCGACACGGTGCCGCTCGTGAAGTACGTCAGCAGCGGATCGTCCCGGCGGGTCGGCGCCTCCGGCAGCGCGCCGCCGTCCGGGGCCGTGGCGGCGACGAGGTCCGCCAGGTCGTGCCAGTGCGCGGGGTCCTCGCCGGCGGGGCGGTCCGTCCCGCCGACCACGTCGGTGCCGCCGACCGCGCCCGGGTTGTCGTCCGCAGCCGTCCCGTCGGCCTCGCCCGAGGCGTCCGGGCGCACCAGCAGCCGCACGCGCAGGGCCGGGAGCGGCGCGTCGATCGCGTCGATCTTCGCGAGGCCCGCGGCGTCCGTCACGGCCGCGACGGCGCCGGCCTGCTCCAGCCGGTAGGCGATGTCCTTCGGGGTCAGCAGGTTCGGTCCGGGCATCGGCACCGCGCCGATCCGCATCGCCCCGAGCACCACGGCGTACCACTCCGCGATCCGCGGCAGCATGACGAAGACGCGGTCGCCCGGACCGACGCCCAGGTCCAGGAGGACGCGCGCGGCGCGGCGGGCGTCGCGGGCGAGGTCCGCCGCGCTCTGCTCCGCCGTCACCTCGCCGGTCGGGCCGAGCGAGAGGACCGCGAGGGCCTCCGGGTCCTCCGCGGCCCAGGACTCGACGATGGCGATCACCGGGTTGTAGACGTCCGGCACGTCGAGCCGGAAGGTCCGGCGCTCCTGCGCGTGGTCCTGCAGGCGCGGCGACGCGTCGCGACCGGGGGTGGTGGGCTGGTGCATCACGGTGGGTCCTCTCGTCCTCGTGGGCTACGCGCCGCCGTCGGCCGCCATGCCGCGCAGCACCAGGTCGGCGAGCCGGTGGGCACCCCCCTCGCCGAGGGCCTCCACCTCCTTCGCGGCCCGGAACGCGAGCCGCAGGTCCTGCGCCCCGGCGTCGGGCCGGAGCGACCCGTGGACGCGGGCGCGCTCGACGAGGGCCTCCAGCGCGGCCGAGGCCCGGGGGCGGACGGCCCGCACCTCCGGGTGCTCCAGGCTGATCGCCCAGGCCTCGTGGGTGACGTGATCCTCCAGGGCCTCGGCGACCACCGCGTGGGTCACGTCGCGGAGCGCGAGCCACGGGTCCGGGCCGTCCGCCGCTGCCTCGAACTGCTCCGCCACCCGCTCGATCCGGTGCGCGACGAGCGCCGCGATGACGTCCTCCTTGCGCCCGATCTGCCGGTAGATGCTGCCGACGCCCACGCCGATCGCCTCGGCCAGCGACGGCATCGACGCGTCGAGGCCCTCGCGGGCGAACAGCTCCCCCGCGACCTCGAGGGCGCGGGCGCGCTTGCCGGCGCCGTCGAGATCGTTCCAAGCGACGGCGACGTCCTCCGGCGGCGTGCCGGGACCCGGGGGCGGAATCTCCATTCCGGTAGTGTAGGGAACGAACGCGGGACCGTGTCCCGCGTCGGGGCCCGGCAGGTCCGGGCCCCACAGACAGGACGCGAGTCCTGATCCCCGGCCGGCCCCGCCCCCGATCGTGCGCCGCCGACCGCCACCGCAGCAACGGAGGTCCCACATGACCGCTCCCGACAGCACCGCCCCCTCGGGCGTCGTCCTCATCGCCTACGACGGCTCGGCCAACGCCGACCACGCCATCGACGTCGCCGGAGCCCTCCTGGGCGGCGGCCCCGCCGAGGTCGTCCACGCCTGGGAGCCCGTCTCGAGCGCCGCGGCGCGCTCGGCCGTCTACGCCATCGCCTACGACGACACCGGCGTGCTGCTCGAGCGCGAGCGCGCCCTGGCGGCCGAGACCGCGGAGGCCGGGGTCGCCCGCGCCCGCGCCGCCGGGTTCGAGGCCACCGGGTCGGCCCGGAGCGGCAGCGGCCCGCTCTGGCAGACCATCGTCGAGCGCGCGGAGGACCTGCGCCCCCGGCTCATCGTCATGGGCACCCGGGGCCTGACCGGCGTCCGCTCCGCCCTGGCCGGCAGCGTCTCGCACCACGTGGCCTCGCACGCCGACGTCCCCGTCCTCACGGTGCCCCTCGCCGAGGAGCCGCGCCGGGGCCGCTGAGCCTCCGCGGCGTCGCGGGCGTCCGGACGGTCCCGGACGCCCCGCGGCGGAGCCGGAAGGAACGTCCGGCGTCGTCCGCCCCGTCCGCCGCGGCGGTCCAGGCGGTGTCCGTTGGAATCTGCGTTCGGGCGCAACCGGGGGATTCCGAAGGCAAGCGGACGCCGTCCGCGGGGCGATCGGACAGACCCGGACCGGACGCCTGCCCGGGTCTCCGTGGAATCCCGCACAGGAGGGTTTCGGATCCGGCTACGCGGGTGAAGGAATGGCATCATCAGCAACGGGCAGCGCCCGCCTGTCGAGGCCGAGAGCCTCGGACGAGCGACGCCGGCCTGTCCCCCGCCGTGCACGCCCCCGACGACGGTCCGCGCCGTCCCCCGAGGACACGCAAGAGCATGACGACGAAGCCGACCCCGACCACCGCACGAGACGCCCGCCCGCCGAGCGGACTCGTCCGTGGACCCGCCGACGACGCCCGCGACGAGGCCGAGCGCCTCCGTGCGGCCCTCGTGGCCCTCGAGCGGGTCCGGACCCAGCTCGCGAAGACCCAGCGGACGCTCGACGCCTTCGTCGCCCAGATCACCGGGACCCCGGACGGGTCCCACATGCGCACGCACCTGCCGCCCGCCCCGCAGCCGTCGGCCGGGTCCGCCCCGCCCGCCCCGAGGACGACGGCGTCGACCGACCCGCGCCGGTTCGATCCGCCGGAGGTCCTGGCGGGCCACCTCCGCCCGACGGCCGAGCTCCAGCCCCCGCCGCTGCCGCCGGTCCCACGCCCGTCCGCCCCGGCTCCGGCGGTCGCCGTCCCCGGCGCGCCGGTCGCCACGACGCCCCGTCGGGCGACGCCCGCGCCCCTCGTCGACCACGTGAAGCGTCCGGGCGAGCGTCCTCCCGTGGCCCGACCCGGTGGGCCCGACCCCGCGGTCGACGCCCCGATGCCCGCCGCCCCCGCTGCGGGACCCGTCGCTCCTCGGACCCACGAGGTCGCGGTCCCGTCGGCCTCGCACGCGGTGCCCGCCGCCCCGGCCGCCCCGGCGGCCCCTGACGTTCCGCCCGTGGCCGCCGAGCGCGCGCCCGCGCAGCTCGTCGACCTCCCCTCGCACGTCTGACGTCGCGGCGCTGCCCGGCGCCGCGACCGATCAGCCCAGGGTCCTGCGCCACGCCGCGGCGAGCAGCGCGGCGTAGGCGTCGGTCCCGTGGCGCTCGGCCACGGTCCGGCCGGCCACGCGCGGGTCCTCCTCCTCGAGGTGCGGCCGCAGCGCCCGCAGCCAGCGCGGCAGGTCCCACTCGGCGCAGAGGCATCCGTCGACCGCACCGACGGTCTCCGCGTGCGCGCCCGTCCGGGTGGCCAGGACGGGGACGTCGCAGGCCAGCGCCTCGACGGCGGCGAGCCCGAACCCCTCGTGCTCGGACGGGATCACGACGGCCGTGGCGGCGTTCAGCCACGCGCGCATCCGCTCCGGAGGCGCACCCCCGAGGGTCCGCAGCGGCAGTCCGGCGGCCTCGGCGAGCTCCCGGGCGCGGTCGACGCGCTTGACGCGGCGGTCCGGTCCGTAGGGGAAGAGGAGGAACCGCTCGTCCGGGTCCAGGCCGAGCTCGCGGCGGGCGTCGGCGCGCGGGAGCGGTCCGAACCGCCCGAGCTCCAGGCCGACCGGCAACGGTGCCGTGCGTCGGCGCAGGACCGCCGGCACCATCGACGCGAGGTCCGGGGAGGCCAGGCCGATCAGGCGCTGCGACGGCAGCACCGCCAGGGTCACCGGCCTCGTCGTCCGGTGCCGCAGGTCGCGGCCGTGCAGGGTGACGCCGCGCAGCCGCGCCCGGACGACCAGGGCGGGGACCGCGGTCAGGCCGAAGTGGGAGTGGACCACGTCGTAGCGCCGGCCGCGATGCCGGTGGTGCAGGCGGGCGGCCGCCGCCCGATAGTCGCCCGGCGCGAACTCGTCGAACGCGACCTCGAGCCCGTCGATGCGCCGCAGGGCGGCCACCTGGTCGCGGACGAACCCGCCCCGTTCGGGGTGCTCGGCGTCGGGAGCCATGTTCGAGACGACGAGGACGTGCACGCCGACCATCGTGCCAGGGCGGCCCGGTCCGCTCAGAGCCGCGCGGCCAGCTCCGTGCCCTGACGGATGGCCCGCTTGGCGTCGAGCTCCGCCGCGACGTCGGCGCCACCGATCACGTGGGCCCGGACCCCGGCCGCCTCGAGCGGGGCGAGCAGCTCGCGACGGGAGTCCTGTCCGGTGCAGAGGACGACGGTGTCGACCCGCAGCAGCTCCGCGCGCCGGCCGTCGGGCGCGTCGGTGTCGGGCACCGTGAGGTGCAGGCCGTCGTCGTCGACGCGCTCGTAGGTGACCCCGCCGTGCAGCCGGACGTCGTGGTGCTGCAGGGCGGCGCGGTGCACCCAGCCCGAGGTGCGGCCCAGGCCGGCGCCGTGCTTCGTCGTCTTGCGCTGGAGCAGGTGGACCTCGCGCCGGGCGGGCGGGGCGGCGACCGCGGTGACCCCGCCACGCGCGGTGGCCGGGTCGCCGACGCCCCACTCGGCGGCCCAGGCCTCGGGGTCGAGGGTGGGGGACGCGTCGTGCAGCAGGAACGTGCAGACGTCGAAGCCGATGCCCCCGGCGCCGACGACGGCGACGCGGTCCCCGACGGCTGCACCACGCAGGACCTCGTCGTAGGGGAGGACGCTCGGGTGGTCCGCGCCGACGAGGCCGGGCACCCGGGGCCGGACCCCGGTGGCGACGACGACCTCGTCGTACCCGCCCAGGCGCGCGGGGTCGGCGGTGGTCCCCAGGTGCAGGGCCACCCCGGTCCGCGCGATGCGGCGGTCGTAGTACCGCAGGGTCTCCCGGAACTCCTCCTTGCCCGGCACCCGCGCGGCGAGCAGGAACTGCCCGCCGATCTCGGGGCCCGACTCGAACAGGTCGACGGCGTGGCCGCGCTCGGCCAGGGTCGTGGCGCAGGCCAGGCCCGCGGGGCCCGCGCCGACGACCGCCACGCGCCGCTCGATCGCGGCGGGTGCGACGACGAGCTTCGTCTCGTGCGCGGCGCGCGGGTTGACCATGCAGCTGGCCGTCTTCT
This sequence comes from Patulibacter sp., assembly GCF_030655195.1. GTDB lineage: Bacteria > Actinomycetota > Thermoleophilia > Solirubrobacterales > Solirubrobacteraceae > Patulibacter. The sequence continues at coordinate 17,797 of NZ_JAURWA010000018.1, forward strand.
TGCGGAAGGTGTGGTCCAGGCACGCCTGGTTGCAGGCGATGCAGGTGTTGATCTCGTCCGCCCGCCCGGCCTGCGCCTTGGCGACCCACTCGGGGTCGGCCAGGAGCGGCCGCGCCATCGACACGAGGTCGGCGTCGCCGGCGGCCAGGAGCGCCTCGGCCTGGTCGGGGTCGTTGATCCGGTTGGAGGCGACGACGGGGATCGACACCTCCGGCCGCAGCCGGGCGGTCGCCCACGTGAACGCGCCACGCGGGACCGAGGTGACGATCGTCGGAACGCGCGACTCGTGCCAGCCGATGCCGGTGTTCAGGATCGTGGCGCCGGCCGCCTGGACCTCGCGGGCGAGCGCGACGGTCTCCTCCCAGGTCTGGCCGTCCTCGACGAGGTCCAGCAGCGAGATCCGGTAGACGACCACGAAGTCCGGGCCGACGGCCTCGCGGACCGCCCGGACGATCTCGACGGCGAAGCGGCGCCGGCGCTCGGGCGTCCCGCCCCACGCGTCGGTGCGGCGGTTGGTCCGCGGCGCGAGGAACTGGTTGACGAGGTAGCCCTCCGACCCCATCACCTCGACGCCGTCGTACCCCGCCTCCTGCGCGAGGACGGCGGACCGGGCGAAGTCGGCGATCGTCCGGCGGACGGTCCCGGCGCGCATCGCCCGGGGGCGGAAGGGGTTGATCGGCGCCTTGATCGCGGAGGCCGACTGCGACAGCGGGTGGTAGGCGTAGCGGCCGGCGTGCAGCAGCTGCAGGGCGATCCGGCCGCCCTCCGCGTGGACGGCGCCCGTCACGGTCCGGTGGCGCCCGAGCGTGCGCGAGGACCGCAGGTCCGAGGCGGTCGGGAACAGCCAGCCCGTGCGGTTGGGGGCGTAGCCGCCGGTGACCATCAGGCCGACGCCGCCGCGGGCCCGCTCGGCGAAGTAGGCCGCCAGGCGACCGGCGTCGCGTCCGCGGTCCTCGAGCCCGGTGTGCATCGAGCCCATCAGCACGCGGTTCTTCAGCACGACGTGCCCGAGGTCGAGCGGCGCCAGCAGGTGGTCGTACATCCTACTGACGGTAGCAACCGCCGGTCCGAAGTTACAGCGCTGTAGCAAAGGCTCGGCGAGCGTCGAGCGCCGGACGCTCGGCGGTCGGATCCGCCCGCCTCACGCAGCTCCCGCGCGCGACCGGCTAGGGTGAAAGCCGATCCGCAATCTCCCATTGCGGCGCACGACACGTACGAAAGGGACCCCAGCATGGCGCTCACCATCGGCGACACCGCTCCGGACTTCGAGGCCGAGACCTCCGCCGGCAAGATCAGCTTCCACGACTGGATCGGGGACAGCTGGGCCGTCCTGTTCTCGCACCCGCGCGACTTCACGCCGGTCTGCACGACCGAGCTCGGCTACATGGCCGCGATCAACGGCGAGTTCGAGAAGCGCGGCGTCAAGCCGATCGCGATCTCGGTCGACCCGCTCGACAACCACGAGAAGTGGTTCGACGACATCGAGGAGACGCAGGGCTCCCGTCCGACGTTCCCGCTGATCTCGGACACCGACTTCAACGTGGCGAAGGCCTACGGCATGCTGCCGGCCGACGTCGCCGGCGACCCGACCGATCGCACCCCGGCCCAGAACGCCACGCTGCGCAACGTCTTCGTCATCGGCCCGGACAAGAAGATCAAGCTCGTCCTGATCTACCCGATGACCACGGGCCGCAACTTCGACGAGGTGCTGCGCGTCATCGACTCGCTGCAGCTCACCGCCAAGCACGCCGTCGCCACGCCCGCCCAGTGGCAGCAGGGCGAGGACGTCATCATCGCCGGCTCCGTCAACGCGGAGGCCGCCAAGGAGAAGTACCCCGACGGCTGGAAGGAGCCGAAGCCCTACATCCGGATCGTCCCGGCCCCGTAGGTCCTCGGCCCCCCGGTCCGCGCGGCGGACCGGGGGCCACGCAGTCCCTCGCCCGCGCCGGCTCCCGGCGCGGGCGACGTCGTTCCGGGGGCGGTCGCCCCGTCGGCCGGGAGCGCCGACGCGCCGCGAGGCGGAGCCCCCGCGCCCCGCCGACTAGGGTCGACCCATGCTCGAGCCCAACGCCCTCACCGGCGCCGAGATCGATCGGGCCGCCGATCGTCGTCGGCGGGACCCCGAATGGCTCCGCACCCAGCGGCGCGACCCCGGCGCCCGGGCGCTCGTGCTCGGCGACGCCGGCGTGCGCGTGTCCGGCACGGCGCTCGACCTCGTCCCGCTCGACGACGTCGTCGAGGGCGCCCGGCGGATGGACGACCTCGTGCTGCTCGGCGTCGACGCGCACGGGCCCGTCTACGCGATCGACGAGGACCCGCCGCCGCCCGGCGTCCGCGCGCGGCTGGTCGGGGCGGGCGGGATGCGCGGCGAGGCCGCGCCGACGGCCTCCGCCCGCCTGGGCGTGCGGGAGGGTGCACAGACGCTCTCCCAGGCCGAGGGCGGCCTCGTCGCCTACGCCACCGGCATCCTCAACTGGCACCGCGCGACGCGGTTCTGCGGCGTCTGCGGCGGCGCCACGACCTCGGGCGAGGGCGGCATGTCGCGGACCTGCGACGTCTGCGGCACCGGGCATCACCCGCGCACCGACCCCGTCGTGATCATGCTCGTCGCCGACGAGGCGGGCGACCGGGTGCTGCTCGGCCGCCAGAGCGCCTGGCCGGCCCGCCGGTACTCGACGCTGGCCGGGTTCGTCTCGCCCGGCGAGAGCCTGGAGGAGGCCGTCGCGCGCGAGGTCCTCGAGGAGGTCGGCGTCCTCGTCGGACCGCCCGAGTACCACAGCTCCCAGCCCTGGCCGTTCCCCTGCTCGCTCATGCTCGGCTTCATCGTGCCGTACCTCTCGGGCGAGATCGGCGGCACCGACGACGAGCTGCAGGACGCCCGCTGGTTCTCCCGCGACGAGGTCCGCGAGGCGGCGCTCGACGACTCCTGGGACGACCCGCCGGAGGGCGACGGGCTGCTGCTGCCTCCGCGCTCCGCGATCGCCCGCCGGCTCATCGAGAGCTGGGTCGGGGCGTAGGCGGGAGCCGGGTCGGCGGGGTGCCCGCGACCGCGGCGTCCCGGCCGGGCCGACGCCGACGGATCGCCCGTCCCCAGGGGCGATCGGCCGCGGGCGCGGTCGTCCTACACTTGGTCGGTGTCCGCTCCGCCCAGTCGCGCCGTGATCGATCCACGGCAGTCGTTCCCCGAGCTGGAGGCCCGTGTCGCCGAGCGGTGGGCGTCCCGGAACGTCTTCGCCCGGTCCCTCGAGCAGCGCGACGGTGCCGAGCCGTGGGTCTTCTGGGAGGGTCCGCCGACCGCGAACGGCCGTCCCGGCGTGCACCACGTCCTCGGTCGCGTCTTCAAGGACGTCTTCCCGCGCTTCCAGACGATGCGGGGCCACCGGGTCGAGCGCCGCGGCGGCTGGGACTGCCACGGCCTGCCGGTCGAGATCGCGGTCGAGAAGCAGCTGGGCCTGCACTCCAAGCACGACATCGAGAACCTCGTCCCGGGCGACACGCGGGCGTCGATCGAGCGCTTCAACGCGGCCTGCCGCGAGTCGGTCTTCACGTTCCTCGAGGACTGGGACCGCCTGACCCGCCGCGTCGGCTTCTGGGTCGACCTCGAGGACGCCTACCGGACGATGGACGCGAGCTACGTGTCGTCCGTGTGGTCGGCGCTGAAGGAGATGGACGAGCAGGGCCGCCTCTACCAGGGCAACAAGGTCGTCCCGTTCTGCACCCGCTGCGGCACCGCGCTGTCCTCGCACGAGGTCGCGCAGGGCTACCAGGACATCAAGGACACCTCGGCCTACGTCCGCCTGCCGGTCGTCGCGGACCGGCTCGGTCCCGACAGCCCGCTGCAGGACGGCGACAGCCTGGTCGTCTGGACCACCACGCCGTGGACGCTGTGGGCGAACGTCGCGGCGGCCGTCAACCCGGACGTCGAGTACGTGCGTGCCCAGGCGCCGGACCGCGACGGGGTCGGGCACGTCGTCGTCGTGGCGCGCGACCTGGTCGAGGCGGCCCTGGGCGAGGACGCCGAGATCCTCGGCAGCGGGTTCACGGGCGAGCGCCTGGCGGGGGTCGTCTACGAGGCGCCGTTCGTCGCGGAGGGCCGCCGCGACGGCGGGCGCGGCGCGGTCATCACCGCCGACTTCGTCTCGACCGACTCGGGCACCGGCGTCGTCCACCTCGCCCCTGCGTTCGGCCAGGACGACTTCGTGGCGATCCAGGATGCCGCCGGCGCCGGCGCGTTCCCGGCCGGCATCGACGCCGCGGCGTTCGACGCCCGCGACCCGACGACGCTGCTGAACCCCGTCGGCGAGGACGGCACCTACGACGAGCGCGTCACCTCGGTCGCGCCGCAGTACGCCGGGCGCTTCGTCAAGGACCTCGACCTCGACCTGGTCACGGAGCTGGCCGAGCGCGGCCTGCTGCACCGCAAGCAGCGCTACGAGCACTCCTACCCGCACTGCTGGCGCTGCGGCACGCCGCTGATCTACTACGCCCGCCCGTCCTGGTACCTCGCCACGGCGGCGGTCCGCGACAACCTCCTGGCGGCCAACGACACGGTCACCTGGCACCCCGAGCACATCAAGGAGGGCCGGTTCGGCGAGTGGCTGCGCGGCAACGTCGACTGGGCCATCAGCCGCTCGCGGTACTGGGGCACGCCCCTGCCGGTCTGGCAGTCCACGACCGTCCCCGAGGGCGAGGAGCTCCCGCGGCGCGTCGTGATCGGCTCGCTGGACGAGCTGGCGGAGCGCTCCGGGGTCACGCTCGACGACCCGCACCGCCCGTACGTCGACGACGTCGAGTTCGAGGAGGACGGCCTGACGTTCCGGCGCGTCCCCGAGGTCCTCGACGTCTGGCTGGACTCCGGCGCGATGCCCTTCGCGCAGGACGGCGCCCCGCACGACCCCGACGGGCTCGCCCACTACGAGCAGCACCGGATCGCCGACTTCGTCTGCGAGGGCCTCGACCAGACCCGCGGCTGGTTCTACTCGCTGCTGGCCGAGAGCGTGCTGCTGCGCGACGAGGCGCCCTACAAGAACGTGCTCTGCCTGGGCCTCATCCTGGACGAGAACGGCCAGAAGATGAGCAAGTCCAAGGGCAACGTCGTCGACCCGTTCGAGGCGCTGGACCGCTTCGGGGCCGACGCGCTGCGCTGGTACTTCTTCACGAGCAAGCAGCCGTGGGAGGGCTACCGCTACTCCGACGAGGCGGTCCGCGACGGCGTGCGGCTGTTCCTCCTGCCGCTGTGGAACACCGCGAGCTTCTACGCCCAGTACGCCCAGATCGCGGCGGACGCCGACGAGGCGGTCGAGGGCACGACGACCGAGCTGGATCGCTGGATCGCCAGTCGCCTGCAGGCGACGACGCAGATCGCCACGGAGGCCCTGGACGCCTACGACGTGACGACCGCAGGCCGGGCGATCGGCTCCTTCGTCGACGAGCTCTCCAACTGGTACGTCCGGCGCTCGCGCCGGCGCTTCTGGGCGGGCGACCCGGTCGCGCTCTCCACGCTGCGCGACGCCCTGCTCGGGGTCGCGACGCTGCTGGCGCCGCTGGCCCCGTTCGTCGCCGACGAGCTCTACGTGCAGCTCGGCGGCGAGCACGACTCGGTCCACCTGGCGGACTGGCCCGCGGTCGACGTGTCCGCGCGTGACGAGGCGCTCGAGGCCGACATGGCCACTGCGCGGGAGACGGTCCGCCTGGGCCTCGCGGCCCGCGCGGCGTCGGGGCTGAACGTCCGCCAGCCGCTCCGCAAGGCGGTCATCGTCGCCACCGGCGACGAGCGCGCCGCGATCGAGCGCCTCGGTGCCGTGATCACCGACGAGCTGAACGTCAAGACGCTCGAGTTCGTCGCCGACGCGGACGAGCTCGGCCGCGTCGCGCTCAAGCCGAACCTGCGGGCGCTCGGCCCGCGCTTCGGCAAGGGCATGAAGGACGTCCGCGCCGCGATCGAGGGGCTCGACGGCTCGCGGGTCGCCGCCGCGCTGCGGGCGGGCGAGCCCGTCGTCGTCCAGGTCCAGGGCACCGACCACGAGCTCGGCGAGGACGACCTGCTGATGTCGCTCGAGACGCCCGAGGGCTACGGCCTGGAGCGCGAGGGCCGGCACGCCGTGGCGCTCGACCTCGAGGTCGACGACGCGCTCCGCGCCGAGGGCCTCGCCCGCGCGGTCCTGCGGCAGGTGCAGGTCGCCCGCCAGGACGCGGGCTTCGAGGTCACCGACCGGATCGCGCTGCGGCTCGCCGGCGACGAGGCGGCGCTCGACGCGGTGCGCACCCACGAGGCGTACGTCGCGGCCGAGGTCCTCGCGGAGTCCGTGGCCTACGACGGGGCGACGGGCGCGCCCGTGACGGTCGACGGCCGCGAGGTCGTCGTCGAGGTCGCGAAGGTCTGAGCCCGGCCGGCGGCTGCGGACACCCGTCCGTCGCCGTCGTGGCGCGCGCCCGCGATGGGTACGGGTCGACCATGCGCGAGATCGAAGCCATCCAGGACTGGAAGGGCCAGGACGTCGTCGACGTGGCCGAGCAGAAGGTGGGCAAGCTCGAGGACGTCTGGTTCCGCGTCGACGGTGCCGAGCCCGTCCTGATCTCGGTCAAGAGCGGGCTGCTGGGCCGCAAGCGCCACCTGATCCCGCTGCAGGGGTCGACCGTCACGCGGTCGTTCGTCCGCGTCGCGTTCCGCGAGGACCAGATCTCCGGCGCCCCGCAGAACGACGACGACGACCGGCTGTCGCCCGCCGAGCTCGCCGCGGTCAAGGAGTTCTACGGCGTGGACATCGACGGCCCGGCCGACGCCGAGCTCGAGTCCGGCGACGCGCGCGACGCCCGCATCCGTGCGGCCCGCGAGGCCCGGGCGGCCGCCGACAAGGCCGAGCAGGCGGCGACCTCCGCCGCCGAGGAGGCGCGCGAGATGGACGAGCGCGCCGTGCTCGCCCGCAAGGACTCCGACGACGCCCAGCGGCGCAGCGAGCAGGCCGCCGCGCACGCGACGGAGCTGCGCCGGAAGGCCGACGAGGCCCGCGTCCCCGAGCTGCACACGACGATCCCCGAGGGCGTCGAGGGCTGAGCCCCGCGCCCCGGCGACCCCGCGGCCCCTCGCGGGGCACGTCGATCGCCGCGGCCGACCGGCCTCAGCCGCGCGGGCCGCGTCCCGCGCCGGCGTCGACCGT
>NZ_JAURWA010000029.1 GCF_030655195.1 Patulibacter sp.
CGGTGAGTTCGAGTTCGAGGTGGCGCGGCGGCAGGCCGGCGCGTCCGCCAGCAGCGTCGCCGGGACCGCGGGCAGCGCACCGCCGCGCAGCTCGTCCCGCAGCGCCGAGGCCTCCCGGCCGTCCCGGACCTGCTCCGCTGCGCGGCGCATCGCCCGGGCGTGGCGCCGCAGGCCGGAGACCGCGTCGTCGCGGAACGCCCGCTCGTTCCGCGGCGGCCGGGTGCGGGCGAGCTCGTCGGCGAACCGGCGGGTGCTCGTGGCGTAGCGGGTGAGGGCGGAGGAGAGCCCTGCCCCCTCGCTCGCGGCGTCGGTGCGGACGAGCCCGTCGCGCAGGTCCCCGACGGCGGTCGCGAGGCCGGCGCACACGTGGTCGGCCTGCCGGGCGAAGGTGCGGGGATCGCCGTCGTCGCCCCCGCCGCAGCCGGCGAGCACGAGCGCCGCCGCGACGGCGACGGCCGAGGAGGTCCTGGGACGGGACATGCCCGCCAGGCTAGAGCGCGGGACGCCCCGAGCGCCCGCCCGCCCGCCGCCCCAGGCCCTACGCTCCGGGCATGGACGTTCCCCTCGAGCAGCTCGCCGCCGTCTCCGAGGCGATCGGGCGGGCGGAGGACGCGGTCGAGGAGCAGGCCTGGACCTCGGCGCGCGAGGCCGTCGACGCGACGGACGCGCTGCTCGAGGAGCTGCGCGAGGCCTACCGCGAGCTCGGCCCGCGGGAGCGCGGCACCGTCGGTGCGATCGCCGGACCGCTGCGGGCGCGGCGCGACGCGACCGCCGCCCGCATCCCCAGGCCCCAGGCGGTGTCCGACGGAGCGCCGGTGCACGACCCGGAGCAGGAGGACGACGGCGAGGCGGACGGCGCCCCCGCGGCGGCGCCCGGGGTCAGTTGACGGACGGGTCCTCGGGCGCGAGCGCGAGGCGGGCGTACGGCCCGCCCATCCGCTCCAGCGCGCGGTGCCAGAGCAGCTCGGGGTCCGGGCGGAAGAGGTCGTCGGGCGAGGCCGGCACGACGATCCAGTCCGACCGGGACAGCTCGGCGTCCAGCTGCCCGGGCGACCAGCCGGCGTAGCCGGCGTAGGCGCGGGCCCGGTCGACGTCCGGGCACTGCGGGGCCTCGTCGCCGCGGACCATCCCGACCCGGCCGAGGACGAGCATCGCCGCGTCGGCAGGGTCGCGGAACTCCGCCACGGTCAGCAGCGACTCGGGCTGCACGGGACCGCCGTCGTGGACCACGTCGTCCTCGTCGAACATCGGCGCGATGGCCGGGACGACGGCCTCGACGGGGGTCTCCGTCGGCCGGTTGAGGACGATGCCCAGCGCACCGTCGCGGTCGTGGTCGACCACGAGGAGGACGGTCCGCGCGAAGGCGGGCTCGGAGATGGTCGGCGAGGCGACCAGGAGCTGTCCGGAGAGGCGGCGCGCCATCCCGGGGGATGCTGGCAGGTCCGGTGCGCGACCGCGAGGGCGCGGGGGATCGGGCACGCGCCGCCGTGACGGGTCGACCCCGGCCGTCTCCTACCCTGGGGTCATGCGGCTCGCGCGCTTCGCCCATCCGTCGGCTCCCGGCGAGCTGCTCGACGGCGAGATCCGCGGCGACCGGGCCGTCGCGTTCGCGGACGGGTCGACGGTGCTCGACCGCCTGAGGTCGGGCGACCGCACGCCGGCCACGGGGCGCGAGCTGCCCCTGGCCGAGGTCGAGCTGCGGATGCCCCACGAGCCCGCGACGATCCACGGCATCGGGCGCAACTACGCCGCGCACGCCGCCGAGCTGGGCAACGCGGTGCCGACGGTCCCGGTCGTCTTCCTCATGCCGCCGTCCGCCGCGACGGACCCGTCCGGGCCGGTCGTGCGGCCCGCGGTGACCGAGCAGCTGGACTACGAGGTCGAGCTGGCGATCGTGATCGGTCGGCTGCCGGACGGCACGGTCGGCGCCGCGGGGTTCTGCGTGGCCGACGACGTCAGCGCCCGCGACCTGCAGGACGCCGAGGAGCAGTGGGCGCGCGCCAAGGGCGCCGACACCTTCGTGCCGTTCGGTCCCTGGATCACCACCGCGGACGAGCTGGCCGCCACGCTCGCGCCCGACGGCGACGCGGCGGCCGGGGCCGCCGAGTGGGCGGGAGGGACGCCCGTCGTGCGCCTGCGCTCGTGGGTGGACGGCGAGCTCCGCCAGGACGCCACGACGGCGGACCTGGTGTTCGGGGTCGACGCGCTCCTGGCCCACATCGGCGCGGCGATCACCCTGCGCCCGGGCGACCTGATCCTCACCGGCACCCCGCACGGGGTCGGCAAGGCGACCCCGCGGCCGGACGGCTCGGGCACCGGCGTCTGGCTGGAGCCCGGCGACGTCGTGCGGATGGAGATCGAGGGCCTCGGCGCGATTGAGCACGAGGTCGTGGCGCCCGGCGGGGCGTGAGCGCGGGGCGGGCCGGAACGCGCGACGCCCGGCGGAGGCCGGGCGTCGGGGTGCTGCGGGGCGCGGCGCGGACGCCGCGGGGCTCTACTGGACCTCGAAGCCCTTGCCGGGCTGCGACAGGTCCGGCAGCTCGGTGCCCAGGACGTTGTCGATCAGGCCGTACTCCTTCGCCTGCTGCGGCGAGAAGAAGCGGTCGCGCTCCATGTCGCGGTCGATCGTCTCCTGGGACTGGCCCGTGAGCCCGACGTAGATCTCGTTCAGGCGCGCGCGGGTCTTCAGCAGCTCGCGGGCGTGGATCTCGATGTCCGACGCCTGGCCCTCGAAGCCGGTGACCGACGGCTGGTGGGTGAGGATGCGCGAGTTGGGCAGCGACGAGCGCTTGCCCTTCGCACCGGCGGCGAGGATCAGCGAGCCGGCGGACATCGCGATGCCGACGCAGATCGTGCGCACGTCCGGCTTGACGAAGTTCATCGTGTCCATGATCGCCAGACCGGCCGTGACCGAGCCGCCGGGCGAGTTGACGTAGATCGAGATGTCCTTGTCCTCGTCGTCCGAGGCCAGGTGCAGGAGCTGCGCGACGATCAGGTTCGCGACCTGGTCGTCGATCCCCGTCCCGAGGAAGATGATCCGCTCGTTCAGGAGACGGCTGTAGATGTCGTACTCGCGCTCACCGCGCGCAGTGCGCTCGACGACGACCGGAACCAGAGGCATGGGAACACCCTATAGGTGCGGCGTCCCGGCCCTGTCCGCCGGGGCCGGAGGGTCCACCGCCCGCGTCGGGGGCGGCTCCGCGGGCGCCCGCCGTCGGGCGTCCGGGTCCGGGGCGCGGGCGGGCCCCGGACGGGGCGCGCGGACGCCGTCGCGTACAGTCGCAAGACGTGTTTGATCATGCAAGTACCTCCGATTCCGGGTCGGGAATCGGGTCTCCAGCGGCGCGCCAGGCGCTGTCGGTCCGCGGCTTCACCAAGACCTACGAGGGCGGCTTCACGGCCGTCGACGGCCTGGACCTCGACGTGCCCGACGGCGCGTTCTTCGGCCTGCTCGGCCCCAACGGTGCCGGCAAGACCACGCTGATCGGCGCGATCTGCAACCTCGTGCGGCCGACCGCGGGCGAGATCGAGGTCTTCGGCCACCGCCACGACGCGCGCGAGGCGCGTCGCCTCGTGGGGCTCGCCGAGCAGGACATCAACCTCGACCGCTTCCTCTCGGTCCAGGAGGTCCTGATCTACCACGCCGGGTTCTTCGGCATGGGCCGGGCCCACGCGCGTCGTCGGGCCGCCGAGCTGATGGACGTCTTCGAGCTCGCGTCGAAGGCGAAGGTCCGTCCGACCGCGCTCTCGGGCGGCATGCGCCGGAGGCTCCTCTTCGCCCGGGCGATGATGCACGAGCCGCGCCTGCTGATCCTCGACGAGCCGACGGCCGGCGTCGATGTCGAGCTGCGCTCCGAGCTGTGGGAGTACACGCGTCGCCTGCACGAGGCCGGGACGACGATCGTCCTGACGACGCACTACCTCGAGGAGGCCGAGGCCCTCTGCGAGGAGATCGCGCTGATCCGCGGGGGCCGCATCATCGCCCGCGACACCGCCGACGGCCTGCGCGCGCAGTACGACGCGGACGACATCGCCGGGGTCTACCTCAAGGCGATGCAGGGCGACGCGGCGGCCGGGAACGCGGTGCCCGCATGAGCGGCCGCGTGGCCGACGACACCGCCGCCGCCGTCCTGCCGGGCGGTCTGCGCGACCCCGACGCCCCGTTCGTCGAGGACCGCCGCGGCCTGCTCTGGCTCTGCGAGCGGGAGATCGTCCGCTTCATGAAGCTCTGGATGCAGACGCTCATCGCTCCGGTGATGTCGTCCCTGCTGTTCATCGTCGTCTTCGGGCTGGCGCTCGGCGACAACATCGCCGACGTCGACGGGGTGCCGTACAAGCAGTTCATCGTCCCGGGCCTCGTCGTCCAGGCGATCCTCACGGCGGCCTACTCCAACAACAGCTCGACGGTCTTCCAGGCCCGCTCGGACCGCTTCATCAACGACGTGCTGTCCAGCCCGCTGCGCTGGTGGGAGGTCAACATCGGCCTGGCGATCGGCGGCGTGGTCCGCGGTCTGCTGACCGGGATCCTGCTGCTGGTCCTCGGCGTCGCGATCACCGGGGTGGGCGTCGAGCAGCCGCTGGTCCTGCTCGTGGCGACCGTCCTCGTGCTGATCGCCTTCGCGCAGCTCGGCGTGATCGCGGGCATCTACGCGAAGTCGTGGGACTTCATGGCCTTCGTGACGTCGCTCGTGATCCTGCCCCTGAGCTTCCTCGGCGGGATCTTCTACTCCGTCGACCGCCTGCCGGCCGCGTGGGAGGTCGTCTCCCACGTCAATCCGATCTTCTACCTCGTGCAGGCGTTCCGGATCGGCTTCGTCGGGCAGGGCGACGTGTCGACGGGCCTCGCGCTCCTCGTCCTCGTCGCGCTCGCGGCCGGGCTGAGCGCCTGGTGCGCGTGGCTCTTCCGCACGGGCCACCGGCTCAAGCCCTGAGCACCGGGGCGATGGGCGGACCAGGGCACGGCCCGGGCGCGGGCGGCCCGGACGCCGGCGCGGCGGGCCTCGGTGCGGTCGGTGACGCGGGACCCGGTGCTACGACGGGTGCGGGGCCGCCGCGCCCCGGTGCGGGGGAGGGGACCGCGCCGGCCGACGTCCTGATGATCCTCGGCGGCATCGGGTCGGTGCAGGTCTCGGCCGCGGTCGCGACGCAGATGTTCGACGAGGTCGGGCCACTGGGTGCCACCGCGCTGCGCACGGCCATCGCCGCCGTGGTCCTGCTGGTCCTCGTGCGACCCCGTGTCCGCGGACTCGGCGCCGACGGATGGCGGGCCGTCGTCCCCTACGGCGTCGTCCTCGGCGTCATGAACACGGCCTTCTACCTCGGCATCGACCGCGTGCCGCTGGGCACCGCGGTGGCGATCGAGTTCCTCGGGCCCCTCGGCGTCGGCGCCTGGTTCGCCCGCCGGCCCCGCGACCGCGCCTGGGTGCTGCTCGCGGCGCTCGGGGTGGTCGCCCTGACCCGGCCGTGGAGCGCCGACGGCGCCGATCCCGTCGGCGTCGCCTGGCTGCTGCTCGCCGCGTCGTGCTGGGCGGCCTACATCCCGCTCGGCGCCCGGGCGGCCCGGCAGCTCCCGGGCCTGCAGCCCGTCGCCCTGGCGATGGGCGTCGCGGCCCTGGTCGCCGTCGTCCCGGGGGCGGTCACCGGCGGCGGGGAGCTCCTCGCCGCCCACGTCCTGGCGATCGCGGCCGTCGCGGCGATCGCGGGCTCGGTCGTCCCGTACTCGCTGGAGCAGCTCGCCCTGCGCCGCGTGGCGCCCGGCGTCTTCGGCGTGCTGATGGCCCTCGAGCCCGGCGTCGCGGCGCTCGCCGGCCTCGTCGTCCTGGGACAGGGGCTCTCCGCGCTGTCGATCGCCGGGCTCCTGCTCGTCGTGGCCGCGGGGGTCGGCGTGACCCGCGCCCCGGCGGTCGCGACGTCGGCGGTGGTCGCCGCCGAGCCGGGTCCGCCGCGGGCCTGACCCGTCCGCGCGACGCCTCACGGCGTGGACGGCGCACCGGGTCGGTGGCCCGGGCGGCCGAGCGGCCGCACCGGGCGGTGGCGTGGACGGCCCGGCGGCTCGCACCGGGCGGCGGCGACCGGGATACTCCCGGCCGTGCCCGTGAACCTGCCGAACGCGCTGACCGTGCTGCGCATCCTGCTGGTGCCGGTGATGGTCTACGCCCTCGCCCAGGAGACCGGGACCGGCGACGTCGTCGCCGCCGTCATCTTCTGGGTCGCGTCGGTCACGGACTGGTTCGACGGCTGGCTGGCCCGGCGTTCGAACCTGATCACGAACTTCGGCAAGCTCGCCGACCCGATCGCCGACAAGCTGCTCGTGATCGCCGCGCTCGTGATGCTCGTCGGCGTGGACCGCGTCGCCGCCTGGGTCGCCGTCGTGGTGATCGGCCGCGAGCTGGCGGTCACCCTGACCCGCGCGGTCGCCGCCCAGCAGGGCGAGGTCATCGCAGCCGCCTGGCTGGGCAAGGTCAAGACCTCGTTCCAGATCCTCGTGATCCTCCTGCTGATCCTGATCTCGCCCGTGCCCGGCTGGCTCGACCTGCTCGTCTACGCGATGGTCGCGATCACCCTCTGGAGCGGCGTGGACTACTTCCTGGGCCTCCGGCGGACGATGGCGGGCACGCCCGACCCGCCGGCCGACCCCGCCGCCTGAGCCCACAGGCCGACCCGGCCGACCGGCCGGGGACGCCAGACCCGTCGGCCGACGTCGACCACCGATCCGGCCGGCCGGTCGCGGGCGCCGACCGCCGACCCCGTCGGTCGCCCCGACCCGGCCGCGGTCCCGGC
>NZ_JAURWA010000043.1 GCF_030655195.1 Patulibacter sp.
GCCGGCGGCGGGCGCGCGGCCCGCGACGCCGGCGGGCACGCGACCCGAGACGCCGGCGGGCACGCGGCCCACCGGTTCGCCGCGGTCGCTCAGGCGGAGAGCGTGGCCTTCAGCGTGATCTCGGCGTTGCCGCGGAGGACGTTGGAGACGGGGCAGGCCTGCTCGGCCTCGTTCGCGAGCTTCTCGAACTGCTCCTGGTCCAGCCCGGGGACGTCGCCGTTGACCGTCAGCTCGCTCTTCGTGATCGCGAAGCCCTCGCCGGCCTTGTCGAGCGTCACCCGCACGTCGACGTCGAGCTTGGTCGGCGGCGTGTCGTTCTGCGACAGGACGTTGGAGAACGCCATCGCGTAGCACGTGGAGTGCGCGGCGGCGATGAGCTCCTCCGGGTTGGTCTGGCTCTTGTCCTCGGCGTCCGCGCGCTTGGTCAGGCTGACGGGGAACGGGCCCCCGGCCTGCGAGCTGACGAACGTAGTGGTGCCACCACCCTCGGCGGCGGTCCCCTGCCACTCGGTGCTGGCCTTGCGGAATGCGACGGGCATGTGTGCTCCTCGATGGTTGCTTGGTGAACCGTTACCCGGGTCGGGGGACGGCAACGCATGCGAGCGCCCGGCGCAGGGCGGACGGTGCCGCGCGCCGGCGGGTCGGCGGAGGGTCGGCGGGCGCTCGGACGGGCCGGAGGGCGCAGCATCCTCCGCAGTGGCGTGCCTGCCGATCCCTCCTGCGACGCGGACGTCGGGGAGCCCGTCGCGTCGCCGGGCCGCCGGAGCCCGCGCGCCGTGCGTGCGTCGATCGCCGATCGGCCGACGGCATGGGCCGCATTGGCGGATTGCGCACGCCTGGCGTGCGTCAGGTGCCGATCGGCCGTCGGCGTCGGCCGCGCTGGCGGATCGTGCACGTCTGGCGTGCGTCAGGTGCCAACCGGCCGTCGGCGTCGGCCGCACTGGCGGATCGTGCACGCCTGGCGTGCGTCAGGTGCCGATCGGCCGTCGGCATGGGCCGCATCGGCGGATCGCGCACGCCTGGCGTGCGTCAGGTGCCAACCGGCCGTCGGCGTCGGCCGCACCGGCGGATCGCACACGCCTGTCGTGCGCCAGGTGCCAACCGGCCGTCGGCGTCGGCCGCACCGGCGGATCGCGCACGCCCGGCGTGCATTAACCGCCGATCGATCGTCCGCGTCGGCCGCACCGGCGGATCGCGCACGCCTGGCGTGCGCCAACCGCCAATCGATCGTCCGCGTCGGCCGCACTGGCGGATCGCGCACGCCCGGCGGCGAGCCGCTCGGGCACGACATCGGAGCCGTGGGACCGGTCGCCGTCCCACCGGGCGGGGCCACGCCGGGCCCGGCGGATCAGAGCGCCGCGCGCGGGTGCCGGGCCGTGGCGGCCCACACGACGGCGCCGACGGCGACGCTGACGAGGATCACCGCCGGCCACGACTCGATGGCCTTGCCCAGCGGGTGCGACAGCCCGAACGCCACGAGGTAGACGACGACGAGACCGAGGGCGACCCCGAGTCCGCGGGTGCGGCGCCATTCCAGGCCGCACCACAGCGCCGCGAGGAACAGCACGATCCCGCCGAGCGGCCGCACCCCGGTGACGTCGGCGACCGCGAACCCGAGGACGAGCGAGAGCGGGGCGATCAGCCAGGTGGGGTGGGGTCGCGGCACCCGACGATCGTAGAGCGCACGCGTCCACGCGGGCGTCGCCGAGGATCCCGGCGCTGGAACGCGCGCTCCAGGAACGTCCGGTCGCTGCAGATCCGTGGCGCATCATGACTTCCAGTTGTCCAAACACGCCACGGATGTGTCGGCCCTACACCAGCCCAATCGCGGTCGGGTGGTCAGAAGAATCGGCGCCCGGCGGCACGTCGTCGCCGACCTCTCCCGCCGCGCGGCCCCGCGCCGCCCCACGCAAGGAACCCCGTGTCCACTCGATCACCCCGCTCCCGCCGTCGCCGCACCGCCGTCGCCGCAGCCGCCACCACGTCCGTCCTGGCGGCGCTCGCCGTCGTGCCGCAGGCGTCGGCCATCAACTACGTGTCGTCGCAGAACGGCGAGAGCTGGGCCGTCAACGACGCCGCGATGCCGGGGGTCGACACCGGGTCGATCCGCGGGACGAACCAGAGCTCGCTCCTCGGCTACGGCGGCATCCGCGTCAGCGTCTCCGGCACGCGGAAGGACCGCCTCGACGGTGAGCTCCTCCGCGGCTTCGGCATGACGTTCGACGGGTTCGACACGTTCACGACCAAGACGCCCGTGCGGATCTCGGGGATCGACGTCAGCCGCCACCTGAAGATCCAGCGCACCGCCAACTGGGCGCGCTTCGTCGACTCGTTCACGAACCGCACCTCGGCCCCGGTCACCGTCGACGTCTCCTTCGGCGGCATCCTCGGCCAGAGCAGCGACACCAACCCGGCGTTCCAGGCGTCGAGCGCGAAGGTGCTCACGACCTCCAGCGGCGACACGACCATCTCCAACGCCGACTCGTGGGTCACCGTCGGCACTCCGACCGCCGCGGCCGCCACGCCGACGTCCGGTCCCACCCAGAACGGGACGTCCGCGACCGTCATCGGCACGCCCGGGACCGCCCTGGCGGGGTCGCTCCTGCGGCCCGCCAACCAGCTCCGCGACCCGTTCTCCAACGTCCTCGCGCTGACCGGGCACGAGTCGAACTTCCACGGCTACCTCCGGCGGATCACGCTGCAGCCCGGCGAGACGCGGTCGATCGCGCACTTCGTCGTCATCGGCCTGCGCGACACGGCCCAGACCGCCGGTGCCCAGATCAGCGCCACACGGACGGCCGCCGCGAACCTCGCCGCCGCTCCGGACTTCACCGGGATCCCGACGGCCCAGCTCTGCACGCTGGCCAACTGGAACCTGGCGGCGGTCGACGCCGCGCTGCCGGCGACGTGCGCCACCGCGCAACCGCCGCAGCCCGAGGCCGGCGCCGTCGAGCAGGTCCCCGTCACGAGCTCGCCCTACGACGTGGTCGGCAGGACGCTCACCGAGCTCCAGGCCGACATGCGCTCCGGGAGGACGACCTCCCAGGAGATCACGCGGGCCTACCTCGACCGCATCGCCGCGTACGACCAGGGGCAGCGCGGCCTGCACTCGTTCATCCACGTCGCCGACGACGCGATGGCCCAGGCGAAGGCGGCCGACGTCGCCCGCGCCCAGGGCCGCGACACCGACCTGCTCGGCATCCCCGTCGCCGTCAAGGACCTCTACGACACCAAGGACCAGCCGACCACGAACGGCTCGCTCGTCTTCGAGGGCTTCCGCCCGACGAAGGACGCGTTCCAGGTCGCTCGCATGCGCGCCGCCGGTGCGGTCATCCTCGGCAAGGCGAACATGTCGGAGTTCGCGAACTCCGGCCGCCACTCCGAGAGCCCGTGGGGCCAGGTCTGGAACGCGATCAAGCCGTCCGCCACGTCGCAGGGCTCCTCCGGCGGCTCCGGCGTCGCGGTCGCCGCGAGCTTCGCGGCGTTCTCGATGGGGTCCCAGACCGGCGTCTCGCTGAACGCCCCGTCGGGCGCCAGCTCGCTCGTGGCGCTGCGCGGCACGGACGGCATGAGCTCGGGCTCGGGCGTCATGCCCCTGAACTTCCTGCAGGACTACGCCGGCCCCCTGGCCCGCTCGGTCTCCGACCTGGCGACGGTCCTGAACGTCACGACGGGCACCGACCCGGAGGACGAGGTGACCGCCCCGGCCGACGAGAAGCGTCCGGCCGATTGGAAGACCGTGCTGGACCCCGAGGCGTTGAAGGGCAAGCGGATCGGCATCGTCGCCGACACGTTCACGTCCACGAGCTACGGCACCCCCGGGTCCCTCGCCGTCGCCAACGCCGCGCTCGACGAGCTGCGGGCGATGGGCGCGGAGATCGTGCCCGTCCCCGCCGCACCGGGTGCGCCGGCGACCATCCCGACGCCCGGCACCTCGACCGGCACGGAGGGCTGGGCCCGCTGGCTCGACGCCCACCCCGAGGCCCCGTACGACACGCCCGGCCAGATCCAGGACTCGCAGAGGAAGCTGCCCTACAACCGCTCCTCGTCCCCCGCACCGACCGGCCGGATGACGCAGCAGCAGGTGGCCGCCCAGCGCGACCGCCGCCTCGAGTACAAGCAGCGGATCAAGGACTGGATGGACGGGATCGAGAACGGCGCGACCGTGCGTCCGAGCGTCGAGGCCGTGATCTACCCGAACAACACCTCGGACTTCCACGACAACGACTCGCTCGCCCTCGGCGGCGCGTTCGCGACCGCCCCGTCCTCGAACGCCGGCGCCCCCGAGGTCATCGTCCCGATCGGCGAGAACGACCACGGCCACCCCGTGTCGCTGCAGATCCAGGGCCGTGCCTGGGACGACCCGAAGCTCGTCGGCTTCGCCTACGCGATCGAGCAGCGCCTCAAGGGCCACGTCGAGCCGACGCAGCTCCCGCCGCTGAAGTACGACGAGGACGCCCGGCCCACGCCGATCGTCATCGAGCCGGAGAAGGCGCCCCAGACCGCGCCGACGGCCCCGACCCCGCCGTCGAACCTGACACCGGGCGGTCTGAACCCGCCGGGGACCCCCGCTGCACCGGCGACGCCGGCCACGCCCGCGAGGCCCCCCGCAGCCGCGAAGCCGGTCGCCCGGAAGGTCCGGGTGACCTCGCGGACGCTGCGGGCGAGCCGCACCGGTCGCGTGTCCGTCCCGCTCTCCTGCGCGAAGGGCGCGGCGTCGTCCTGCCGGGTGCGCGTGACCATCCGCCGGGCCGGCGCGACGCTCGTGAACCGGACCATCACCGTGCGAGCCGGCCGGACGACGACCCTGTCGTTCACCACGAAGGGCACGCTGCGGCGCAGCCTGCAGCGCGGGTCGAAGGTCGCGATCAAGGTGTCGCTCCGCGGGTCGTCCGGCACGACGTCGGTGCAGCCGGGCACCGTGACGGTGCGCGGCACCAAGCGGTAGCCGGCGGACCGGGCTCCGTCGCCCGGGCGCGCATGGCGCCCGGGCCCCGCGCGGCGGGCCGGCCGCCGCGGGCGTGCGGCCGGTCACACCCGCTGTCCAACACGGCGCCGCCCGCTTCGGGACGCTCGTCCGAGGTGGGCGCGCGGCCCACGTCGCATCATGCAGATGGGTCATGCGCCTCGCGGTGCACCCTCTCTCCTCGGGCCCCGGCGATCTCCCGATCGCCGGGGCCCTGCTCCTTCCGGGACCGGCTCGCGACGGACGTCCCGCCCGCTGCGCGACGCCGGATCCTCTCGGACCGGGTCCGGGTCCGGCGGGTCCGGCGCGCCGACCGCCCGGTGGTCGGCCGGCAGCTCCGTCGCCGCCCGCCCCGCCCGTCAGTCCATCGGCGCGTCGGCCGCACGCTCCAGCCGCTCGCGCAGGTCGACGCCGCGGAGCGGGCCCAGGTGGCCCGGGACGATGGTCCGCGGGTCCAGGGCGGCGAGGGCGCGCAGGCTGCGGCGCGCCTGCTCCGTGTCGTGGTTGTAGGCCCGGACCGGCAGCGCCGGTGCCTGCGGCCGACCCCACATGTCGGTCATGTAGAAGGCGTCGGAGACCAGAGCCAGGCGGTCGGAGGACCGCCAGAGGCCGATCAGACCCGGTGCGTGGCCCGGGAGCTCGACGACGTCGAACCCCGCGATCCGGTCGCCGCCGCGGACGCTGCCGGTGATCTGGACGCGCCCGCCGTCCCAGACGTGGTGCATCGCGGCGTGGAACCGCCGGACCGCCGGCGGCAGCAGCTCCGGACGCCAGTACTCGCGGCCACCGTCGCCCTCGGCGTAGGGCAGCGCGTCGGGGTGGCACTCGACCGGGATCGCGCCGCGGCCGGCCGCGGCGATCGCCGGCGCCCCGCCGCGGTGGTCCGTGTCGCCGTGGCCCAGCACGACGCGCGAGATGCCGCCCCGCGCGCGCCCGGCCTCGAGGATCGCGGGCGCCATCCCCTGCTCCCCGGTGTCGAAGACGACGACGCCGGGGCCGTCGGGGTCGTCGATCAGGAGCACGTTCATCGTCCGCGTCAGGCCGCCTCGCAGCAGCTCGACCCCGTCGGCGACGCGGACCGGCGGGGATGCCACCACCCGGTGCAGGAGGTGACGGGGATCGCGGGGACGGGCCCGGCGGGTGCCGGTGGCGCTCGTGCTCATGCGGCGCATGCTCGCCACCGAGCGGACAGGTCGTCAAGCGGCGGGCAGGTCGTCGAGCGGAGGGCAGGTCGTCAAGCGGAGGACAGGTCGTCAAGCGGAGGGCAGGTCGTCAAGCGGAGGACAGGTCGTCGAGCGGAGGACAGGTCGTCGAGCGGAGCGGACGGCGCCGGCCACCCGCAGACGGGGCCGTCCCGCGGCCGGCCGGCGCCCGCGCCCGATCGGCGAGGGCCGGGCGACGGGATCCCTCCCGGGGTCCAGATCGCCGGTCCCGACCTTCGACACCCGGACGATCGGGGGGTCGGTCGCCCGCTGCCACGATCCCTGGGCGCCGACCGGTCGCCGGCGTGTCGTCCCCCGCTCCTGTCGCGGCCCCGACACCCCAGGACGATGCACCCCTTCCGACGATCACTCGTGCTGCTCGCGACGCTCGGGGCCCTTCTGGCCTCGACCGGCGTCGCCTCGGCCGACACCACCTTCCCGTCGACCACGATCGCGGACCCGACGGTCAACGGGCCGTACGGCTCGCTGCGGGCGGAGTTCGACTTCAGCACCTACGCCGCCGCCGGGATCGCGGACACCGACGGCGACACCAACGTCAGCCCGACCGACAAGATCACCGTCGGCGTGAGCGGCCGGCCCGCGATTCCCGCGTCGGGGACCACCCCGGCCGTCCCCGCCGTCGCCCCGCAGCTCCTCGACGCGCGCCTGGCGGGCGACATCCACCTGCCCGCCGGCGGGAGCGGACCCTACCCCGTCCTCGTCTTCGTCCACGGCAACCACTCGACCTGCCAGAGCCGCCTCGCCGAGTACGGCCTGGCGACGGACCCCGGCGCGCTCTTCGCCGCCTACTCCGGCGGGACGTGCACCTCGACCCCCGCCGCCGCCGACGAGGCGCTCGAGATCGACGCCGCCCGGTCCTACCAGGGCTACGACTACCTGGCGGCGAAGCTCGCGACCCAGGGCTACATCGTCGTCTCGCTCGACGTCAACGACATCACCGCCTGGTCGAACAACGCCAACCGGGGCGGGTACCTCGGGCGGACGCAGCTGATGAGCCGGGCGCTCGACATGGTCGAGGGCTGGAACACCCACGACGGGCCCAACGGCATCGGCGGCCTGCTCAAGGGCCGTGTCGATACGAGCCGCGTCGGCGTCATGGGGCACTCCCGGGGCGGCGAGGCGGTCAACCTCTTCGCCGCCTACAACGCCAGCCGGCCCAGGACGGCGGACGAGGCCGCGAGCTGGAAGCTCGACTACGAGCCCGCGGGCTCGCCGCTGACCGCCGCCAACCCCGACTTCGGAAAGCGGTATGCGCTGAAGGCGGTGTTCTCCCTCGCCCCCGTCGACGGTCAGGGCGCGCTGCAGCCGGAGTTCCAGGACGTCGCCTTCGCCACCGCGCTCCCGGCCTGCGACGGTGACGTCTTCAACCTCCAGGGCGCCCCCGTCTTCGAGCGCAACCGCCGCCGGATCTCCGCCAGCGGCCATCCGGCGATCCAGTTCACGGTGCAGGGCGCCAACCACAACTTCTTCAACACCGTCTGGACCAACGACGACGCCAACCTGTTCGGCTTCGGCGATCCGCACTGCAACGTCAAGGTCGCCCCGACCCGCCTGACCTACCCGGAGCAGAAGCGGGTCGGCGTCGTGATGATGGGCGGCTTCCTGCGCCGCTACGTCGGCGACGAGCGGCAGTTCGACCCGATCGTGCGCGGCGAAGGCGTCCCGGCCTCGATCTGCCCGGACGAGGACCCCGCCGGCGACGGCGCCCCGGTCGGGATCACCTGCCGGAACGTGCTGCAGACCG
This sequence comes from Patulibacter sp., assembly GCF_030655195.1. Taxonomy (GTDB): domain Bacteria; phylum Actinomycetota; class Thermoleophilia; order Solirubrobacterales; family Solirubrobacteraceae; genus Patulibacter. The sequence continues at coordinate 7,934 of NZ_JAURWA010000043.1, forward strand.
CCTACGTCGCGGCCGCCCCCGACGTGCGCCCGCTGCTGGATCCGACCACTGCGGGCCCGGCACCTGAGAAGACGCCGACGGGCGAGGCCGTCTCCTACACCGGCTTCACCGCCGCGCCGACCGCCTGCGTCCCTAGCGTCCTCGTGGTGACCACGACGGGCTGCGGCGCGTCGCCGAACCGCTCCCCCACCGCGCAGCTGACGCTGTCGTGGGCCGGGGCGGCGTCGCTCGACGTGGCGCTCGGTGCCTCCGGCCAGGACGTCTCGGCGTTCCGGACGCTGACGTTCCGGGCCGGGGTGAACTTCCTCAGCCCGCTCAACCCGCCCGACCAGGAGCAGGTCGCGCTCGTGACGCTGAAGGACGCGTCGGGCCTGTCCCGGACGGTCCGGAGCGACCGGTACTCGTCGGCCCTGCAGCCGCACCCGGGCACGACCGCCCGGAAGGAGCTGCTCTCGAGCGTGCGGATCCCGTTGTCGGAGTTCACGGGCCTCGACCTGACGAAGGTCGTCTCCGTGTCCCTCGGGTTCGGCGGGGCGACGCCGACCGGCGAGATCCAGCTGACCGGCCTGGCGTTCCAGGAGCCGAAGGCGGCCGTCGCCTCCGTGCCGGGAGGCCCGACGGGCCCCGCGGGTCCGGCCGGGCCCTCGGGCGCCGACGGGGCGACCGGCCCGGCGGGACCGTCCGGCCCGACCGGGGCGACCGGCCCCGCCGGACCCAGCGGCCCCTCGGGCGCGACCGGACCGGCCGGGGCCGACGGGGCGACGGGGACCTCGGGCGCCGCGGGGGCGACCGGATCCACCGGTCCCACGGGCCCGACCGGGGCGACCGGACCTGCGGGACCGGACGGGGCCGGCGGCGCGACCGGTGCGACGGGCCCGGGCGGCTCCGCCGGCGCGGACGGCGCACCGGGTGCCACCGGTGCGGCGGGCCGGACGTTCCTCTCGGTCCGGCTGCCCGCCACGCGGACGATCCGCCTGGCGGCGGGCTCGCGCGGCATCCCCCTGCGCGTCCGCTGCGCCACGGCGTGCCGCGCGACGGCGACGGTGCGGCTGACGGCCACGGTCGCCCGCAGGCTCGGCCTCGGGGCGACGCTGACCCGGGCGAACGTCCGGCTCACCGGCGGACGCGCGCGCTCCGTGGCGCTGCGGCTCTCCACCCCGATCGCCCGCAGGGTCCGCGGGCAGCGGGTGCGGGTGACCATCACCGCGAGGGACGCGGCCGGCGCGACCGCCACGAGCACCCGCACGGTGCGGCTGCGCTGAGCGTGCCCTCGGCCCCCGGTCCCGCCGTGCGCGGGGCCGGGGGCCGTCGAGGTCAGACCTTCGCCGTGGGCTGCGGGCTGCCGGCGGCCGCCTCCCGCTCGCTGCGGGCGATCGAGGCCAGGAGCCGGGCGGCGCCCTTGCGGGCCTCGCGGCGGAACAGCGGCGGGACGAAGCGCTTGACCGCCCACGCCACGGCGCCCTCGCGGTCGGTGAGGATGAGGAAGCGCCCCGCCTCGACGCCCTTCTGGATGCGACCGGCGATGACGTCGGCGGGCACGTCGCTCTGGGTCACGAGCTTCTCCATCGTGCGCCGGACCGCCTCGTCCGGCGTGCGGAAGCTGCCCGCGAGCCCGGTCTTGAAGAACGTCGGGCAGACGACCGAGGTCGTGATCCCCGCGGGCTCGAGCTCGTGGCGGAGCGTCTCCGACAGCGAGACGACCCCGGCCTTGACCACGTTGTAGGACGCCATCACCGGCGGGTTCAGCAGGCCGGCGGCCGAGGCGATGTTCACCAGGTGACCCGAGCCCTGCGCGCGCATGACCGGGACGAACGTGCGGCAGCCGCGGACGACGCCCATGAGGTTGATCTGGAGGATCCAGTCCCAGTCCTCGATCGGCAGGTGCTCGAAGCGGCCGCCGGTCGCCACGCCCGCGTTGTTGACGAGCACGTCGAGGCCGCCCCAGGCGTCCGTGACCCAGTCGCGCGCGGCCTCCCAGTCGCCGTCGTCGCGGACGTCGAGGACGCGTGTGGCCAGCCGCTCGCGCACGCCCGCCCCGGCACCGGCGGCGATCGTCTCGACGGCGGCGTCGAGCGCCCCCTGGTCGAGGTCGGTCAGCAGCACGCGACGGCCGTCGCGGGCGTAGCGGGTCGCCAGGGCCAGGCCGAGGCCGGATGCGGCGCCGGTGATGAGGATGCGCTGGTCGGTCATGCGGGGTCCCGTCGGTCGTTCTGGTGCCGCGGGGAGGGTCCCGGTCCGGGAGCGGCGGCCGGGGAACGCTACCGCGGGTCGGATCTCGCGGCGAGCTCCCGGGGACCCGTGCGCGGTCGACCGCTCGCGGGCCGGGGCACCGCGTCGCCCGTCGGGCTCGACGTCGACCGTGCCGGATGGGACCATGCGGGTGCGGGTACGAGCCCGTCAGATCGTCGGCCCCATCGCCCGCACCGGTCCCCGGCCGGGTGTCCGGTGGGTCCGGCACCACCCTGGTCCTGCCTGGTCAAGCGCCCCCGCGTGGCGTCGATCGGCGGGGCCGCCCCGAGATCCCCGGAGCCTCTCCGTGAGCACCGCCCCCTCCCAGCGCGCCGACGACCACGACGACCGGGCCGGCGGGCCCGGCCCCGCCGCCGTGCGCGGCGTCCCCGGTCCCGTCGCGGCCCTGCGCTCCCCGCTCCCCGCGGACCCGCTGGAGGCGCTCGCCGCCGTCCGCGAGCGCACGCGCATCCTCGTGGGCGACCTCACCCGCGACGAGCTCGAGACCCAGATCGACCCGCTGATGAGCCCGCTGGTCTGGGACCTCGCGCACATCGCGGCGTACGAGGACCTGTGGCTCGTCCACCGCCACGGCGAGCGGCCGCTGCTGCACCCGGAGCTGGCGGCCCTCTACGACGCGTTCGAGACGCCGCGCCAGGCCCGGGGCGACCTCGAGCTGCTGGACGTCCCTGCGGCCTGGGGCTACATGGACGAGGTCCGCGCCCGCGTGCTCGACGTCGTCGCGGAGCGCGGCGTCGACGACGTCCTGTTCGAGCTCGTCCTCCAGCACGAGCTGCAGCACACCGAGACGATGCTCCAGGCGATGCGCCTGGGCGGGCTGACGGGGTGGCTCGGCGAGCTGCCCGGTGGCGTCGGCACCTCGACGAGCACCGCCGGCGAGGCCGCGGTGCACGCTCGGGCGGGCCGGGACGGCGCGGCGCGGG
>NZ_JAURWA010000052.1 GCF_030655195.1 Patulibacter sp.
GCCGGCGACGAGCGGCACCGCGGCCGGGGGCGGGCCGGTCTGCCCGGCCGCACCCTGCGGGGGCCCACCGCGACCGGCCAGGTCCTGCGGGGGCGCACCGCGCCCTGTCGCCCCCGGTGCGGCCTCGCCCCGCGCTGCCGCACCGCGGGCGTACGGGCTACCGGTCCACGCCGCACCGGGCCGTGCCGTCCCCGGATCGGGCTCGCCGCCGAACAGGCGCCCGGCGCCGGCCGGGCGATCCGCCCGCGATCGGTCGCGTGTTGCCGCCCGGTCCGCGCCCGGCTCGGCCAGCTCGGCCGCGGTCGGCGTCCGGGGTCGGGGCCGTGGCGACAGGGACGGCGGCGGCGGTCCGTCGTCGGGCTCCCGGTCCCGCAGCCCCGCGATCGTGGCGAGCGCCTCAGGGCCGCCGGACACGCTGAAGAGGACGATCGACGCCGCCAGGACCGCCGTGATCAGGACCGCGCCGACCAGCCAGCCGTAGGCGAGCGAGCCCTCCGACAGCCGCTGCAGCACGAAGATCGCCCCGACGACGCCGAGGGCCAGACCGCCGACCGCCGAGAACCGGTCGCCCCGCTCGCCGTCCACCGGCGGGAGGCCCGTCAGGCGCAGGAGCTCCCAGACGGCGACGTAGACGGCGAGGATCCCGACGAGGACCCCCAGCTCGTGCAGGCCCGAGAACTCGATGACGAACCCGCGCCCCTCGATGCGGTACCACGGCAGCATCGCCGCGAGCAGGTAGAGCACCGATCCGCTGAGCAGCACCCTGCGCGGTCCGGAGAAGGTCGGGGATGGCTGCATCGCGGCGACGGGACAGGGGACGAGGACGGCCCGACGACGTCGATCCGCGGGCGCCCCAAGGGTAGTCGGCCCCGGTGCGCCCGCGAGGCGGCCCGGCGGGGGACCGCCTCGGCACCGGCCGTGGCTCGTACGGCGTCCACGGACGGACGACCCCCGTCCGACCGCTTCCAGACCCCGTCTCGACACCCGGATGCGCGACGATCACGCGGCCCTTCCCGGTCCATCGTCGTGCCCAGGTACTCCGTCCCCAGGTCCGCCCTCGCCGGCGCGCTCCTCACCGCCGCCCTCCTCGCCGCCCGTCGGCGCCCGCGGCCCCCTGCCGACCGCGCCGTCGCCGGTCAGGCGGTCGAGGACCTCCTGCGCGGGGAGCGCCGGCGGCAGGAGGACCTCGCGGCCCGGCTGCACGACGGGCCGCTGCAGGGCGTCATCGCGGCCCGCCAGGACCTGCAGGAGCACCTGGCCGGCGAGGACGTCGACCTGCGGGAGACCATCGAGGCGCTCGACGAGGCGGTCGCCGCGCTGCGCGACCTCAACACCGACCTCTACGACGCGGTGCTGCGCGACTCGGGCCTCGAGGCGGCGCTGCGGCAGGCCGCCGACGCGACCGAGCGCCGCGGCGGTCCGCCGATCGCCGTGTCCGTCGGCCCGGGTGCGTCCGGCCCGCACGACGCGCTGCTCGTCCGGGTCGCCAACGAGCTGCTGACGAACGTCCGCAAGCACGCCGGCGCCCAGCGCGCCCGGGTCCTCCTCGTGCGCGGCGAGCACGGCCGGGTCCACCTCTCGGTGACCGACGACGGCGTGGGCATGGATCCCGAGGTCCTGTCCGACGCGGCGCTCGAGGGCCACCTCGGGCTGCGCTCGATCACGCGCCGCATCGCCGACGCCGGCGGCACCGTGCGCGTGCGCCCGCTCGCCCCGGGCGCCGAGGTGGAGGTCCGCCTCCCCGGCGCGGTCTGACCGGCCTCAGCGCCCCTGCCGCGGCACGATCCGCGCCCACACGGCCCGGTGGTCGCTGCCGGCGATCCTCAGCACGCCGGACGAGGTCGGTCGCCACGGGCCGCTGGTGAGGACGTGGTCGATCGCGGGGCGGACGATCCCGAACGCCGTCCAGGTGGCGTGGAGCCCCTGGCCGGTCTCGGCCGCCGCGTCGTCGCAGCCCGACGCCAGGACGGCCCGCAGCGGCGAGTGGTCGATCGTGGCGTTCAGGTCGCCGCCCACGATCCAGTCGTTCCGGCAGAACCGCCGCAGCGCGAGCTGGTCGCGGCGCCAGTCGCTCTGGGACGACCCCGGCCGCGGCGGCAGCGGGTGGACGGCGGCGATCTTCGGGCCGGGCCCGGCCGCCGTGGTCGCCGTCCCGTCGGGTCCCGACAGGCGCGACAGGCGGATCCGCACCTGGCCGTGGGCCCCCGGGTCCGGCGGCGGCTCGGTCAGACGCACGGGGCCGAGGGCCTGGCGGACGACGAGCGACGTGGGGCCCGCGGAGTCGTCGTCGGGCGACTCGGCGTCCCGGTCGCTCTCCGCGATCCACCGCTCGCCGCGGGCCGCGGTCAGCGCCGCCGCGATCTGCCGGGCGCGGGTGGCGTTCGTCTCGGGCAGCGTCACGACGTCCGCACCGGTGCGGCGGACGAGGTCGACGAGGACCGGCGGGGGGACCACGGACCGCAGCAGGTTGGCGGTCAGCACCGTCACCCCCGGAGCGTCCTCGGGTCCCGGGGCGGCGGAAGAGACGGCCCGCGGGGCGATCTGGACCGCGGCGGCGACGGCGGCGAGCAGGAGCACGACGGCGGGCGCCCGGGGCCACCGCCGACGCCACGCCGCGAGCGACCACCCGACCGCGAGGACCAGCGCGAGCCCCGTCAGCAGCGGCCGCATCGCCGTCAGCTGCGCGATCGGCGCCAGGGTGTCGAAGCGCCGGCCTCCGGGCACGGGCACCGCGTTGGCCCAGAGCACGGCGGCGGCGACCACGACGAACAGCCACGGCGCCGGGCGCGAGGGTCGGAACGGCATCGGCGCAAGCCTGACACCGGTGGGCGGGCGACGCGCCCCGGAACGACCACGGGCCGCGCGATGCGCGGCCCGTCGGGACGATCCGGTGGTCCGGGAGGCGCCGTGGGCGCGCCCCGGACCGGTGGGATCAGACGCCGAGGATCTGGTCGATCTCCTTGTTGAGCCGCGGCTTCGGCATGGCGCCGACGATCTGGCCGGCGGGCTCGCCGTTCTTGAAGACGATCATCGTCGGGATCGACATGATCCCGTACTTCGCGGCCGTCTGCTGGTTGTCGTCCGTGTTGAGCTTCACGACGCGGACGTCGGAGCGCTCGCCGTCGATCTCCTCGAGGACCGGGCTCACGGCGCGGCACGGACCGCACCAGGGGGCCCAGAAGTCGACGATCGTGGCCTGGTCGCTCTCGATGACCTCGGCCTGGAAGTTGCTGTCGGTGACGTCAGTCGCCATCTCTTCTGCTCCTCGTCGGTTCCGCACCCCGCCGTCGTGGACGGGTGGTGCGGGGATGCTCGGGCGGATCCCGTTCATCCACTATACAAAATGAAGTACTCGGCCTCAACGGCCGGTGGAACGGGCGGTGCGGCGTGCCCGGGCGCCCGGAGGGACCGCCGTTCCGAGGCTACCGGCCGCGGGCCGCCCGGCGGGGAGGACGGGGCCTCAGGACGGGCGCGCGTCGCCCGCGGGAGCGCCCGTGCCGGCACCCACGGGGGCCCGCCAGCCCGAGCGCCGCAGCGCCGGGACGAGGACGACGGCCTCGCGCGCGATCCGCCAGTTCATCTTCGACGTCCCGGCCGTGCGGTCGCGGAAGACGATCGGCACCTCGACGACCCGGAAGCCCGAGAGCACCGCCCGCCAGGTCAGCTCCACCTGGAACGCATAGCCGACGGACCGCACCGTCGGCACGTCGATCGCGCGGAGGACGTCGCCGCGGAAGCACTTGAAGCCGCCCGTCAGGTCGCGGACGCGCAGGCCCAGCGTCCGCCGGGCGTACCAGGAGCCGCCGCGCGAGATCACCCGGCGCAGCAGCCCCCAGTCGGAGACGCCGCCGCCGGGGACGTAGCGGGAGCCGAGCGCCAGGTCCGCCCCGCCGCGCACCGCGTCGAGCAGCCGCGCGAGGTCCGCCGGGTCGTGCGAGAGGTCGGCGTCCATCTCCATCACGTGCGTCGCGCCGGCATCGAGTGCCACGCGGAAGCCCGCCTTGTACGCGGGTCCCAGACCCTCGGGGCGCTCCCGGTGGAGCACTTGGACCTCGTCGGGGTGCGCGGCCGCGAGCCGGTCGGCGATCTCGCCCGTGCCGTCCGGTGAGCGGTCGTCGACGACGAGGATGCGGAAGCCCTCCGGGCAGGCGGCGGCGAGGACCTCTCGCGAGAGCTGCACCACGCGCTCGACGTTCTCGGCCTCGTCGAACGTCGGGATGACCAGCCACGGGACGTGGACGACCGACGACATGCGCCGGAACGGTAGTGACCCGGCGGCCCGGCCGCCGTCCCGAGTCCCCCCGGGCTCAGCCCAGGAGCGCGGGGAGCAGCTCGTCCCGGACCACCGCGTCCACGCGCGCGGCGGCGAACCGGCCGCGGATCAGCTCGCGGGCGCGGACCGCGTCGTCGGCGCCCGACGACCGCGGGGCGTCCAGGGCGGTGCGCAGCGCCGCGCCGAGCGCGGCCGCGTCGTCCGGGCGGTCGACGACGAGCCGGGGCGACACCGCACGGGCGACGGAGAGCGCCAGGTAGGCGCCGGGTGCCGTCGTCGTGACGAGCCGGCAGCCCGCCGCGAGGGCCTCGAGCTGGACGAGCCCGTGGTCCTCCCGGCGGGGCGCGATCACGAACGCGCGGGCGCGGGCGAGCAGCGCGGCGAACGCGTCGCGGTCCAGCGCACCGGCGTCGCGGACGCCCGGGGGC
>NZ_JAURWA010000059.1 GCF_030655195.1 Patulibacter sp.
GCCGGCCGCGCCGCGACGCTCGGGGTCGGTCAGCCGGCCCCGGCGCCCCGTCGGGCGCCGGGCGCCCCGTCGGCACCGCGCCGGAACACCAGCGCCCAGTAGGCGACGCCCAGCCCGACGCCCAGGACGGTGACGGCGATCGCCGACCAGCCGGCGGGCGACACGAAGCCCTCGACGATCCCGCAGACCACGAGGAACGGCATGGTGCCCAGGACGACGAGGATCGTCGGGCGCGCGACGTCCCGGACGGCGGCGCGGCGGGTGCCCTGCCCGGGGTCGACGACCGCCCAGCCGACCGCCATCCCGGCCCCGGCCGCGACGACGATGCAGGTCAGCTCGAGCACCCCGTGGGCGACGATCAGGTGCAGCACCCGGCCGAGGTTGCCGTTGGCGGCGGCGACGCCCATGACGGCCCCGAGGATCGCTCCGTTGTAGGCGACGATGAGGAAGCCCGGGACGACGCAGAGCAGGCCCGCCACGAAGGCCATGAACGTCACGCGGATGTTGTTCGTGAACAGCTGGGAGGAGAACGCGGCGGACTCCGACGAGGCCAGTCCGCGGTCGCCCGTCGGGGGTGCGGCACCGTCGATGAAGTCGCCCGGGACGAGGCTCGCGGCGACCGCCGGGTCCAGCGCGGCCCACACGCCGACGACCAGCGCGGTGCCCAGGAGGGCCAGCGACGCCAGACCGATCCACCGGCCCAGCGCCCGCACCAGGATCCAGTAGTCGCGGGCGAAGAAGTCCCGCGCCGACCGGCGCGCCCCGGAGCGCGCGTAGACGAGCGAGCGGGCGCGGCGGACGAGCAGCTCCAGCCGCTGGACGACCGGGTCCCCGGGGTAGGCGCGCCGGGCGTGCGCGAGGTCCGCGGCCGCCGCGCGGTAGGCCGCCCCGAGCTGCAGGACGCCGTCCGTGCCGAGCCGCTCCGGGCGCGAGCCCGCGCGCCGCAGCAGTCCCTCGAGCGCGTCCCACGACGGGGTGCGATCGGCGAGGAAGCGGGATAGGGTCACGGCCGTGCAGGACTATCACGACCGCCTCACGATCTCCACTCCCGAGGCGGTGGACGTGGTGCTGGACCTCGCCGGCCCCGGGACCCGCATATCCAGCGGGGCGATCGACCTGGCGCTGCAGACCCTGGTGGGCGTCATCGGGGCGATCGCGCTCGTCGGACTCTCCGGGCCGCTCGGCGCCGAGTGGACGACCGTTCTCGGGTCCGTCGGGGCGTTCGCGCTGATCTTCTTCTACGACGTCGCGTGGGAGCTGCTCAACGACGGCCGCACCCCGGGCAAGTCGTTCCTGGGCCTGCGGGTGGTCCGGGACGACGGCCGGCGCGTCGACGGGGGCTCCAGCGTGCTGCGCAACCTGCTGCGCCTGATCGAGCTGCCGCTGTTCTACGCCCCCGGGATCATCCTCGTGACGCTCACCCGGAAGCACCAGCGGATCGGGGACATGGTCGCCGGCACCCTCGTGGTCCGCGAGCCGCGGCGGGCGTCGCGGGCGCTCGCCCACGCCGCCGCGCCCGACGCCGCGGCGCCCCCGGACGGAAGCGCCGCCGACGAGGTCCGCGACGCCTGGAGCCGTCCGCCGTCCGCCCCCGAGGCCCTGCGGCTGGACACGGCGGGCCTGACCGACCACGACCGCTCGACGGCGCGGGCGTTCGCGTCGCGGTACCGCACCCTCGACCCCCGGGAGCGGACGGCACTGGCCACGGCGATCGCCTCGGGCCTGCGTGAGCGCCTCGGCGCCGTGCCGCCGCAGGCCACGGACGAGCAGCTGATCCTCGAGGTCGCGCGCGGGGCGTCCCTGCGCGGCTAGGTCCCGGGGCCGTCGGCGCCGTCGTCTCAGCCGGTCACGCCGTCCAGCGCGGACCCGAGCAGCCCGCTCTCCGCGAGGATCACGAGACCCAGGGCGATCAGGACGACCGGGACGAGCACGTGGCCCCGGCGGCCGATCGTCCGGGCGACGAGCGGCCGACCCGCGAGCCGGTGGGTGGCGGCCAGCCAGACCCCGAGGAGGACGGCGAAGACGACCACGACGACGGCCGCGCCGGGACCGTCCTGCGCGGCGAGGAACGGCACGTAGACCGCGATGTTGTCGGCCCCGCCGGCGACCGTGACCGCCGCGACGCCGAGGACGCCCCGCACGACGGGGGCCGGTGTCGCGCCCTCGTCCGCGGACCCGCGCAGCAGCGCCGCGAGACCGAGGATGCCGAGGGCGAGGGGGACGAGCCCCAGCAGCCCGACGACGTCGTCGGTCACGAGCGACAGCCCGGCGGCGGCGACCGCCGCCACGGCGACGAAGAGGCCCAGGCCGACGGCCTGCCCGACGACGACGTGCCGGGCCCGCAGCGGCCCGTCCCCGGCGGCGACGGCGAAGAGCGCAGTCAGCACGATCACGTCGTCGACGTTGGTCGCCACGAACGCCCCCGCCGCGGCCACCACCACGCCCAGGAGGTCGATCACGACCGCCGGCCGCCACGCGCGGGCAGTGGCTCGTCCACCCCACCGGTCGCGGCCGTCGGCACGGTGGCGGGGCCGCCGGCCGGTCCGCGCACCAGCAGCCCCACGGCCGTAACGGCGCAGGCGAGGCCCAGGAGCCAGCCGGCCAACACGTCGGTGGGGGAGTGGACGCTGAGGACGACGCGGCTGGCCCCGACGAGCAGGACGACCACCGCCGCCGCGACCAGGGGCCACCGGCGGGCCTCCAGCCACCCGGTCGTGCGTCGCGGTCCGCTCGCGTCCTCGGGCGGTCGCCCCACGCCGGCGTACGCGAGCACGAGCCCGAGCGCGAGCCAGCCCGCCGCGGACTGCGCCGAGTGGCCCGACGGGAACCCGCTCGATCGCTCGACCACCTCGTGCAGCGCGACGGGCGGCCGCGGGCGCTCGACGACCGCCTTCATCAGCGGCGCGAGGGCGGCGCCGGCCCCGAGCGAGACCACGGGCGCGAACGCGGCGGCCGGGCGCAGGAGCCGGGTCGCCGTGAGCGCGGCGCCGGCGATCAGCAGGAGCACCGCGAGCACGAGGCCGTCGCCGAGGGCCGTCCACGCCCGGGCGACGTCGACGACGGTGGCGCCGCGCCCGGACGCGAGGTCGGCGACGACGCGGCGGTCGAGGTCGGTGATCGCGTTCTGCCCGCGGACGACGGCGCCGAGGACCGCGATGACGAGCAGGCAGACCACCACGACGGGCAGCGGGTGGCGCACGATCCTCGGCACGACGCCGGAGCATCGCAGGGGTCCGGCCGCGGCGGTGCGGTCCGGCGGGGTCCGGCCTCGACGGGCGTAGGATCCTTCCCGCTTGACTTTGTGGCCTCCGAAGCGCAAAATCTCAGTGGAGCCGACTGAGATGTTCGCAGTCCACCGATCGACCACCCAGCGGCGGCCCGATCGGCGCTCACCCGGACCGGACGTCCGTCCGCGCCACCCCACCGCGGGGCCCGCCCCGCGCATCCTCCCTCCCCGAAAGGATCCCCATGCAACCTGATCGCTTCACCATCAAGACGCAGGAAGCCATCGCCGAGGCCGGTCGGGTGGCGGAGCGCGGCAAGAACCCGCAGATCGGCCCCGAGCACCTGCTGCTCTCCCTGCTGGACCAGGAGGGCGGCGTCGTCGGCTCCGTCCTGCGCAAGCTGGGCGTCCCGGTCGAGGAGGTCCGCCGTCCGGTCGAGGCCGCGATCGAGGGTCTGCCGAAGGTCACCAGCGGTGGCCAGGCCGCCGGACCGTCGAGCGAGCTGGTGGCCGTCCTGCGCGCCGCCGACGAGCAGATGCGCACCCTGGGCGACGAGTACCTGTCGACGGAGCACGTGCTGCTCGCCCTGGCGGCCCACCAGTCCAAGGCCGGCGACGCGCTGCGCGCCGTCGGCGCCGGCGGCCCCGCGCTGCTGCAGGCCGTCACCGAGGTCCGCGGCGGCCACCAGGTCACCGACCAGAACCCCGAGGACAAGTTCGAGGCGCTGGAGAAGTACGGCCAGGACCTCACCGACGCCGCCCGCGAGGGCAAGCTCGACCCGGTCATCGGCCGCGACGAGGAGATCCGCCGCGTCGTCCAGGTGCTCTCCCGCCGGCGCAAGAACAACCCCGTCCTGATCGGCGAGCCGGGCGTCGGCAAGACCGCCATCGCCGAGGGCCTCGCCCAGCGCATCGTCGACGGCGACGTCCCCGAGTCACTTCGCGACCGCCGGGTGATCTCGCTCGACATGGGCTCGATGATCGCCGGCGCGAAGTACCGCGGCGAGTTCGAGGACCGCCTGAAGGCCGTCCTGAAGGAGGTCTCCGACGCGAAGGGGCAGATCGTCCTCTTCCTCGACGAGCTCCACACGATCGTGGGTGCGGGCGCGAGCGAGGGTGCGGTCGACGCCGCCAACCTGCTCAAGCCGATGCTGGCCCGCGGCGAGCTGCGCGCGGTCGGTGCGACCACGCTGGACGAGTACCGCAAGTACATCGAGAAGGACGCCGCGCTCGAGCGGCGCTTCCAGCCGGTGCTGGTCGAGGAGCCGACCGTCGAGGACACCATCGCGATCCTCCGCGGCCTCAAGGAGAAGTACGAGAGCCACCACAACGTCGACATCCAGGACGCCGCGCTGATCGCGGCGGCCACCCTGTCGCACCGCCACATCGCCGACCGGCAGCTGCCCGACAAGGCGATCGACCTGATCGACGAGGCCGCGTCGAAGCTGAAGATCGAGATCGACTCCAAGCCGACCGAGATCGACGAGATCGACCGGCACGTCGTGCAGCTCGAGATCGAGCGGCTGTCGCTGGAGAAGGAGGAGGACGAGGCCTCGAAGGCCCGTCTGGAGGCGCTGGACCGCGAGCTGGCCGACGAGCGCGAGCGCTCCGCCGCGATGACCGCGGAGTGGCAGCACGAGAAGTCGTCCGTCGACGCGGTCGGTCAGGCGAAGGAGCAGCTCGACGGGCTGCGCATGGAGGCCGAGCGCGCCCAGCGGTCGGGCGACCTGCAGCGTGCCGGCGAGCTGACCTACGGCGAGATCCCCGCGCTCGAGCGGCAGATCCAGGAGCTCGAGGCGAAGGCCGTCGAGGTCGACGCCGGCGAGTTCCGGTTCCTGGAGAGCCGCGTGACCGCCGAGCACATCGCCGAGGTCGTCGGCAACTGGACCGGCATCCCGGTGGCCCGCCTGATGGAGGGCGAGATCGACAAGCTCGTCCACATGGAGGACCGCCTGCACGACCGGGTGATCGGGCAGGACGAGGCGATCGACGCGGTGTCCGCGGCGATCCGGCGCAGCCGCTCCGGCCTCGGCGATCCCGACCGGCCGATCGGCTCGTTCCTGTTCCTCGGCCCCACGGGCGTCGGCAAGACCGAGCTCGCCCGCGCGCTGGCCGAGTTCATGTTCGACTCGGTCGACGCGATGATCCGCATCGACATGTCGGAGTACATGGAGAAGCACGCGGTCTCGCGCCTGGTCGGTGCGCCCCCGGGCTACGTCGGCTACGACGAGGGCGGGCAGCTGACCGAGGCCGTGCGCCGCAAGCCGTACTCCGTGGTGCTGCTGGACGAGGTCGAGAAGGCCCATCCCGACGTCTTCAACATCCTGCTGCAGCTGCTCGACGACGGCCGGCTGACCGACGGCCACGGCCGCACGGTCGACTTCACGAACACCGTGCTGATCCTGACGTCGAACATCCCGGGCGGCCGGGCGGGCGCGGAGCAGCACTTCCGTCCCGAGTTCATCAACCGGCTGGACGACATCGTCGAGTTCCACTCCCTCGACCGCACGCACCTCGCGCCGATCGTGGCGCTGCAGACCCAGCGCGTGGTCGACCGGGCGGCGGAGCGCGACGTCACGGTCGAGCTGACGGACGAGGCGGCCGAGCTGATCGGCAACCTGGGCTACGACCCGACCTACGGCGCGCGACCGCTGAAGCGCGCGATCCAGAAGCACCTGACCGACCGCCTGGCGCTCGCCATCCTCAAGGGCGAGATCAAGCCCGGGGACACGGTCCACGTCGGGGCCGGCGAGGACGAGGTCACGCTCGAGGTCGCCGGGGTCGCGATCCCGGCCTGACCCGGGGTCCGGGCCGCCTCCCTCGCGGGGGCGGCCCGCCGTGCACGCCGCGTCCGTCGCGGGCGCGGCCGGCCCTGCGCCCCGGGGCGCGCCCGTCGCCGGTGCACCCCCGTCTCGTCGTGCGGGGGCGGCGGGCGACCCGCCGCGGCTCAGCCGGCCGGGGTGCCCGCCGGTCGCCGGGCCGGGACCTCGACGAAGTCCGCCGGGTCGGGCTCGCGCGTCATCGACCAGTAGTCGACGAGGCGCCAGGGGGAGAGGGTGACCACCCGGCCGCGGCGGTTCTTGTACCAGTTGCGCATCCCGCCGTGGGCGAACACCATCCGCTCGTGCTGGGCGTCGACGCGGGCGTTGTACTCGTCGTGGACCTCGACCCGCGGCTCGATGCTGCCGATGCCCTCCCGCACCATGCGGGTGAGGCAGGCGACGACGTAGCGGACCTGCGTCTCGACGTGGAAGAGCGCGCTGCCGCCGTGGCCCAGGCCCGTGTTCGGCCCGAGCAGCAGGAACAGGTTGGGGAAGTCCGGGACCGTGATGCCGAGGTGCGCGCGGGCGTCGTCGCCGTCCCAGTGCTCGTCGACGGTCCGACCGTCGGCGCCCACGACCTCGATCGCGCCGAGCATCTTCGTCGCCTCGAAGCCGGTGGCCATGAGGACGACGTCGCACTCGTGCAGGACGCCGTCGGCGGAGACGACGCCCTCGGGGACGATGCGCGTGACGGCCTCGGCGACGAGCTCGACGTCGTCGCGGCGCAGCGTCCTGAACCAGTCGTTGTCGATCAGCATCCGCTTGCCGTAGGGCGGGTACGACGGCAGCGCCTTGGCGATCAGGTCCGGCCGGCCCTCCAGCTCGGACTGGATGTGCGCGGCGAGGAAGCGCCGGTGCTTGTCGTTGCGGGAGTTGACCGCGCGGTCCTGGTGCTCCCAGGCGTCGTCGACGACGATGTGCGGGTAGAGCCCGTCGGCGTAGCGCCAGAACAGCGCGAACCGGTACCAGGCCGCGTAGAAGGGGACGTTCTCGAGCAGCCAGCGCTTCTCGTCGCTGACGGTGCGGTGGTACGCCGGGTTGGGCACGACCCACTGCGGCGAGCGCTGGAAGATCGTCAGCGACGCGGCCTCCGCCGCGACGGTCCGGGCCACCTGCATCGCGCTGGCGCCCGTGCCGACGATCGCGACCCGCCTGCCGGTCAGGTCGAGGTCGGCGGGCCAGCGGGAGGTGTGGAAGAGCTCGCCGGCGAAGGAGTCGATGCCCTCGATCTCGGGCATCTTCGGCTGGTTCAGCTGCCCCAGGCCGGTGATCACGGCGTTGGCGCTGAGGGTCTCGGTCGTGCCGTCCGCCGTCGTCACCTCGACGTCCCAGCGCTGCCGGTCGCCGTCCCACCGGGCGGAGCGGACGGTCGTGCTCAGCCGGATCCGGTCGGCGACCCCGAAGCGCGCGACGCAGTCCTCGAGGTAGGCCAGGATGTCCGGCTGCTTCGAGAAGTAGTGGGTCCAGTCGCGCTTGGGGGCGAACGAGAACGAGTAGAAGTGGTTCGGCGTGTCGACGCCGGCCTCGGGATACGTGTTGTCCCACCACGCGCCGCCGACGTTCGGGTTCTTCTCGAGGACGACGTACGGGATCCCCGCGGCCTGCAGCTTGATCGCGGCGCAGACGCCCGAGAACCCGGCGCCGACGACGATCGCACCGAAGCCGTCGGCGTCGACCGGGTCGGGCTCGGGCACGGGGGCGAAGCCCATCTCCTCCAGGAGCGGCCGGACGTACTCGTCGCCCACGGGCTCGCCGACGCACGTCGACATCATCTCGGCGTAGGTCGCCGGGTCGATCTCCGCGCCGGGGGCCGACGGGTCCAGCGGCGCGAGCACCTCGAGCGCCAGGTCGCGCACCTGCTGCTGCACGTCCTCCGGCAGGCCGCCGGACTCGTCGGCGAACACGCTGGAGTCGCGCCGGGGGCGGAACGGCGGCTCGATGAAGCGGCGGTCGCCCGTCAGCTGCATGAGGACCATCAGCAGGATCGGGAGGTCGGCGTCCTTCAGGGCGGTCTGCAGCTGCTGGCGGTCCATGGCGATGGTGCTCCGTTCTCGCGGGGGTCGCGCCCGGGGCAGCGGCGTACGGCGCTGCCTAACGAACGTTCGACCGGACGAGCCTAGCCGATCGGCGGGGGCCTGTCACGCGGGTCCGTGCCCCGGCGGCGGGTGCGTCGGTGGTCGGTTGCGGTCCGTGCCCCCGGTCACGTATGGTCTCGTCTCAGACGGCCCGCCCGAACGTTCGTTAGAGCGGTCTGACGTGGGGTCCGGGCCACCGCCGAGGCGGCCCGGGGACCCGGGCCACCCCGGCGCAGCGACGAGAGCGAGCACGATGACGGCGGCACCCACGACCGAGACGGGACTCATCGACGCCGGGCACCCCGCGCGCCGGGCGGTCCTCGGCGACGGCCTGCGTCGCAACGCGCAGCGGATCGGGTCGACGGAGGCGGTGGTCGTCGTCGGCGCCGAGGGCGCCGGTCGGCGCGCGCTGACCTACGCCGAGCTCGACAGCGGCGCCAACCGGTTCGCCTCCGCCCTCGCCGCGCGCGGGGTCGGGCGCGGCGACGTGCTCGCGCTGCTGGGCCGCAACACCCCCGAGGCGCTCGTCGCCCTGTGGGGCGCGATGAAGGTCGGGGCCGCGGTCACGGGCGTCAACCCCACCTTCACCGGCCGCGAGCTGACGCACCAGATCAGCCACAGCGGCGCGGTGGCGGTCCTCGTCGCCGCCGAGCTCGCGGACCGCGCCGACGAGCTGCGCGACGACCTGCCGGGCGTGCACGCGTGGATCGTCGACGACCGCACCGGTGCCACGCCCGCGGCGGGGTGGGAGTCCTTCGACGCGCTGCTGGCGGAGGGCGAGGACGTCGAGCCCGAGGTCGACCTGCACGAGGACGACGTCGCGATCGTGCCGTACACCAGCGGCACGACCGCGCTGCCCAAGGCCGTCGCGCTCTCGCACCGCAACTACGTCTCCTCGACGATCCCCGCCTACGCCGCCGGCCTCGGCATGGCGGAGGGCGACCGCTTCTACTACGTCATGCCGTTCCACACGATGGCCGGCATCGGGACCCAGCTGTCGCTGCTCTCGCTGGGCGCGACCGTCGTCCTGCCCCCGCCGCTGCCGCCCGCCCAGGCGCTCGGCGTCCTGCAGGCGGAGCGGATCACGATCATGGGCCAGACCCCCGCGTTCTACCTGCAGCTGACGCAGGCGCCGGGCTTCCAGGACGCGGACCTGTCGGCCCTGCAGCGCACGGTCGTCTACGGCGGCACGATGCCGCAGCGCATGTTCGACGCGTTCGCCGCGGTCACCGACGACCTCGTCTGGATCACGCTGTGGTCGCAGTCCGAGCTGAGCCAGACGCCCACGGTCGGGCGCTTCCGCTCCCTCGCCGACGTTCCGGGGCAGGACCCCGCGTGGATCGGTCGCCCGACCGCGCAGCTCGAGGTCCGCGTCGTCGACGAGGACGGTGCCGACGCCGCGGAGGGGGAGCTCCTCTGCCGCTCGCCCGGCCTGATGCGCGGCTACCTCGGCGACCCGGACCGCACCGCCGAGGCCGTCCGCGACGGCTGGCTCCACACGGGCGACCTGGTGCGACGCTCGCCCGAGGGCGACCTGTTCTTCGTCGACCGGCGCCACGACGTGATCAAGACGGGCGGGATGAACGTCTCGTCCGTCGAGGTCGAGCGCGTGCTCTACGGGCACGCCGGGGTCCTCGAGGTCGCGGTCGTCGGCCTCGTCGACGACTACTGGACCCAGGCCGTGACGGCGTTCGTCGTCGCGCGTCCCGGGACCCCGGTCGGCGCGGACGAGCTGATCGCCCACGCCCGCGTGGACCTCGCCGGCTACAAGGTGCCCAAGGCGGTGCACCTCGTCGACGAGCTGCCCAAGGACGCCCAGGGGAAGATCCTCAAGCGCGTCCTCCGCACGACCGCCGAGCAGGGGCCGGACGGCCCCGCCCCGGCGTAGCCGGCCCGCAGCACCCCGGCGCCACCCGGCGCCGGACCCGACCGCCCCGCCACGGGGCACCCCGGCCGACCCGGCCGGTCGCACGGACCGCCGACACGATCGGCACGACGAGGAGGACGAGATGGATCTCACCGAGGCGATGCGCACCCAGAACGCGTGCTGCTACTACAAGCCGGACCCGGTCCCCGACCAGGTCTTCTACAACGCCGTCGAGGCCGCGCGGTTCGGTCCGCAGGGCGGCAACCGTCAGCCCGTGCGCTTCCTCATCGTCCGCGACCCGGAGAAGAAGAAGCAGCTGGCCGAGTGGTACGAGATCCCCTGGCGCCAGTACATCGACGCGATGCTCGCCGGCCAGGACGCGGTCACCGAGGAGGGCAGCGGCGTCGCGAAGTCCACGAAGGCCGGCCTGAAGAACCTCGGCAAGGCCGCGGAGGACGCCGACCACTTCGCCCGCCACCTGGCCGAGCACCCCGCGATCGTCGTCGCGTGCGCCGACATCGCCGAGACGCACCCGACCGACACCGCGCTGGACCGCCTGTCGATCGTCGGCGGCGCGTCGGTCTACCCGACGACGCAGAACTTCTGCCTCGCGCTGCGCGACCAGGGCGTCGCGACGCGGTTCACCACGCTGCTCGTCGCGTACGAGGAGCAGGTCAAGGAGCTCCTCGGGATCCCGAAGGAGCTCGCGACCGCCGCGCACATCGTGGCGGGCTACCCGCTCAAGGGCTTCCCGAAGAAGCTCACGCGCCGCCCCGTCGAGGAGATCGCGTTCCTCGACTCGTTCGACCACCCGCTGACGTCCGACGCCGCCGAGGCCGCGGTCGCGTGAGCCCGGAGGCGCCGGGGCGGGACCAGGACGCCCCGGGGGCGGGCGACGGCGCGTCGGCCGCCCGCGCCGGGGGGATCGGTCCCCTGGCCGGCGTCCGCGTCGTCGAGCTCGCGGGGATCGGCCCCGGGCCGTTCGCCGGGATGCTCCTGGCGGACCTCGGGGCCGAGGTCGTCGTCGTGGAGCGGCCCGCCGATCCGGCGACGACGGTCCTCGGCGCCACGATGCGCCGCGGCAAGCGGTCGATCGTCGTCGACCTGCGCAAGGACGGTGCGGCGGAGGTCGTCCTGGAGCTCGTCCGCGATGCCGACATCGTCTTCGAGGGCTGGCGGCCCGGGGTCGCCGAGCGTCTCGGCGTGGGCCCCGACGACTGCCTCGCGGTGAACCCGGCGGTGGTCTACGGCCGGATGACCGGCTGGGGACAGGACGGGCCGCTGGCCGCCACCGCGGGCCACGACATCAACTACCTCGCGCTCTCGGGCGCCCTGCACGCCATCGGGACGGACCGCCCGACGCCGCCCCTGAACCTCGTCGCGGACTACGGCGGCGGGTCGATGTTCCTCCTGACCGGGGTCCTCGCGGGGCTCGTGCAGGCGCGCGCCACCGGTCGCGGGTCGGTCGTCGACGCCGCGATGTACGACGGGGTCAACGCGCTGATGACGATGTTCTGGGAGCTCCACGGCGCCGGGCAGCACCGCGACGGGCGCGACCGGAACGTCCTCGACGGCGGCGCGCCGTTCAACACGACCTACCGCTGCGCCGACGGCCGCTGGATCGCGGTCGGGGCGCTCGAGCCGCACTTCCGGGCGCGACTCCTCGAGCGCCTGGGCATCCCGTTCGACGACGCCGACCTGGGCCTCGACCGCGCCGCGTGGCCCGGCCTGCGCGAGCGTCTGACCGCGCGCTTCGCCGAGCGGGACCGCGACGACTGGGTCGCGCACCTCGACGGGCTGGACGTCTGCGTCACGCCGGTGCTGTCGCTCGCCGAGGCGCCGCACCACCCGCACGCCGTGGCCCGCGGGGCGTTCCGGCCGGCGGGCGACGCGCCGGGCGTGCGTCCGGCGCCGGCGCCACGGGTGACCGCGTGGGGGGCGGCGGGCGACGCGTCCGCGAGCCCGTCCGGGGTGGACCCGGGGGAGGCGGACGACGGCCGGGCGCCGGGGTCCGCCGTCCCACCGCCGCCCGGCCGCGACACGGACGACCTGCTGGCGGCCGCCGGCCTGTCCGCCGGGCGGATCGCGCGGCTGCGGGCGGACGGCGTCGTCGGCTGACGCGCGGCGACGGGCCCCGCCCGGCCGATCCCGCCCCGCTGCTCTCCGGTCCGTCGCCAGACGTCCGACGGGACGGCCCGGCCGGCCGCCCCTACGCCCGCTCGCGCGGCGCCGCCCCGAGGAGGCGACGCACGCCGATCCGCGCGTAGGCGTCGGCGACGTCGTCGATCGTGCGCGGGCCGTCGTCGCGGAACCAGTCGTTCACGCTGTTGACCAGGCCGAGCAGCGCGAGGGTCGCCAGCTGCGGGTCCTCGACGGAGAACTCGCCCGTCCGCGTGCCCTCCTCGATCACGGCCTGGATCGCGTGCTGGTAGGCCCGGCGCTTCTCCTGCACGTCGGCGTGGTGCTCCGGCGCGTGCAGGCGCAGGATCTCGAGCTCGCGCAGCCCGACGGCCTCCTCGCGGCGGTGCTCGTGGAAGTACCGCACGTGGTCGCGCATGAGTCGCTCGAGCCGCTCGGCCGGCGGGCCGCCCGCCTCGAGGTTGGGCAGCTGCGACGCGATGAACGCCCCGGTCGAGTCGAGCGAGATCGCGTAGAGCAGGTCGATCTTCGACGCGAAGTGGTGGTAGAGGCTGGAGCCGCGGATGCCCACCGCGTCGGCGATCGCCCGCATGCCGACCGCGTGGTAGCCCTGCTCGGCGAAGAGGTCGGTCGCGGCCCGGATGATCGCCTCGCGACGGGTCGGGGCGGCGGGGTCGGCGGCGGGCTCGGACATGGGACGGCGGCCGGCGGCGGCGGACGCCCTCACGGTCGTTCGACAGGCTATCGGCGGGCCTCCCCGTGCATCCCCTACCGCCGGTAGCATCGCGTCATGGATCCGGCTCCCGGCCCCGCGACGCTCCTCTTCACCCCGGAGGTGCGGGCCGATCCGTTCCCGTTCTACCGGCGGCTCCTGACCGAGGACCCGGTCCACGACACCGGCTTCGGGCTGTGGCTCGTCTCCTCCTACGACGCGTGCCGCTCGGCGCTGCGGGACCCGCGGTTCTCGGCGGAGTTCCGCACCATGTCGGACTACGAGCAGACGATGGAGGCGATCGGCCGGGACACGCCGGTGCAGGCGCTGATGGAGCGGTTGATGCTGTTCCGGGACCCGCCGGACCACACCAGGCTGCGCAGCCTGGTCCAGCGCGCGTTCACCCCGCGGATGGTCGAGGCGATGCGCGCCCGCACGGTCGAGGTCTGCGACGGGCTGCTCGACGCCGCCGAGGAGCGCGGCGGCGAGCTCGAGCTGATGGCCGACCTGGCATGGCCGCTGCCGGTGGTCGTGATCGCCGAGCTGCTCGGCGTCCCGGCCATGGAGCGCGAGCGGTTCCGGGGCTGGGCGTCGGACCTGGCGCTCGCGTTCGACCTGGGGATGACGCCGGAGCGCGCCGCCCGCGCCGAGGTCGCCCAGGAGGAGTTCATCCGCTTCTTCCTCGACCTCGTCGCGCAGCGCGCCCGGGACCCGCAGGGCGACCTCGTCTCCGCCCTCGCCCAGGCGGAGGAGGAGGGGGACCGGCTGAGCCCCGACGAGCTCGTCTCGAACCTCATCCTGCTGCTCATCGCCGGCCACGAGACGACGATGAACCTCATCGGCAACGGCACCCTCGCGCTGCTGCGCCACCCCGAGCAGCTGGCCCGCCTGCGCGACGAGCCCGACCTGACCCCGAGCGCGATCGAGGAGCTGCTGCGCTTCGACAGCCCGGTGCAGCTCGTCGTCCGGTTCGCCCGCGAGGAGCTCGAGCTGGGCGGCCGGACGATCCCGAAGGGCGCGCGGGTGATGCTGCTGGTCGGGGCGGCCAACCACGACCCCGCGCGGTTCGAGCGCCCGGACGTCCTGGACCTCGGCCGCGGCGACCGGGGACACCTGAGCTTCGGCGGCGGGCCGCACTTCTGCCTCGGCAACGCCCTGGCGCGGATGGAGGGCGAGGTCGTCCTCCCCGCCCTGGTCCGCCGCTTCCCGGACCTGCGCATCCTCGACGACGCCCCGCGGCACCGCGGCACGATGACCCTCCGCGGGCTCGAGGCGCTGCGGCTCGGGATCTGAGGAGGGGGCGGGGCTCGTACGAGCGTCCACTCCGGGCCCCGATCCTCCCGTGTCGACCGCCGGGCGTCGACGTCACGCGAAGCGTGTCCCGTCCCCGGATCCTCGTCGTGCCTTCGAGCGGCCCCGCCCGGGCCTTCGTCCTGCTGCTGCTCGTCCTCTCCGTCGTCCTGACGGCCGCGGTGGGTGCCCGGCCGGCGTCGGCCGCGGACGAGGACGGGCCGAGCGGACCCGGCGTCGTGCAGGGCGTGGTCCGCGACGGCGAGGGCGTCCCGGTCCCCGGCGCGACCGTCGAGCTCGGGGCGAGCCGTCGCCCGCCCGGCGGGTCCGGGCCGTGGACGAGCGGGAACCGCAGCACGACCACGGACGCCGACGGGCGCTACCGCCTCGGTGGGGTCGCGATCCCGTCGGAGGACGTCTCCGTCGGGTACCTCGTCGCGTGGGCCGACGGCTACGCCACCACCTACGACCAGGGGGTCGCCGAACGGCTGCGCGGATCCGCTGGGGCCCCGGTCCGGTCGGATCCCGTGCTGCTCCGCCGCGACGCGATCCTCCGCGGCCGAGTGTCCGTGCGCGGCGGCGGCCCGGGCGGCGCGTCGGTCTCCGCGACGCGGGTCGGGACGGTGGCCGGGCAGGAGGTCGAGCGGTTCTGGACGTCCGTCGACGACCGTGGCGGCTGGCGGCTCGACGTCCCGCCGGGCCGCTACCGGGTGCAGGCGGAGAGCAGCACGGGTCTGCCGACCTGGTGGCCCGACGTCTCCGCCTCGCGCCCCGCGACGCTCACCCCGGCCGTCGCCGCCGGCGGCGTGCTCGACGACCTCGACGTGTCGATGCGCCTGCGGCTGCCCGGCCCGGCGGTGGACGAGTTCGGGCAGTGGCAGCACGGGTCGGACCCGGCGCGGGCGGACGAGGCACCCGGCCGGTACCCGCGGGACCCGTACCGGTCGGTGCACGCGGTCCGCGGCCCGCAGCTGCAGCTCGGGACGCCACGCAGCGTCTACTCCTTCGACCTGCCGAAGCTGCCGGCCGGCGACCTCATCACCGTCACCGGCTCGGGGTCGGCGATGGGGCTCGCGGTCGAGGTCCCGGTGACGAACACAGGGGACGACCTGCTCTGGGTCGACCCGCCACGGCTCGAGGGCCCGATCGGCGAGGCGTCGCGCTGCGTGTGGCCCGGCGTGTCGGAGTGCGCCGTCCCGCGGCCGATCGAGCCGGGCGAGACGAAGGTCCTGCGCGTCGAGCCGAACTCCACGGCCTGGGCGCCCGAGTACCTGCTGACCCTCGTCGTGCCGAGCTCCGCCGGCATCTTCGACGCCCGCCTGCCGCTGCGTCTGCGCAACGTCGGCGAGGAGGCGTTCGGGCGCGACGACCACCGCAACCTCGGCGGCGTGTGGGAGTACCTGTCGGACGAGGACCAGGCGCGCACCGCCCACTTCGTCGGCAAGGGCCCGCCCGTCCCGCCGGAGCTCGCCGCCTGGGCCGCGGCGATGGCGGCCGCGACCGCCCCGCAGCCGCCCGCCCCTCCGGCCCCGAAGGTCCCGCGCCGGCCCGCCATCGGCGTCGTGACCGTCGGGCGCACCAGCGTCCGCTTCACGTTCCCGGCGGCCGGGCGGGTCGACGTCCGCATCGACCGGCTCGTGCGCTCGAAGGACCGCCGCCGTCCGGACCGCTGGGCCCCGGCCCGGGCGGTCGTGCTGCGGTCCACGCGCGCCGGCACCCGGAGGGCCGCGATCCGCCGGCTGCCGGTGGGGCCGTACCGCGTGCGGATCGCCGCCCGGATCGGCGGCCGGACGCACCGCGTCACGGACTACCGCGACGTCAAGCCCTGACGGCCGGCTTCGACGCTAGGGCCCGAGCAGCGTGGCGACCGGCGCGCTGTGGATCGTCTTGACCCGGTAGCTCGCGTCGGCGTACGTGCTCGACGCGGACTCGTAGACGACGTGGAAGCGGCTGCCGTCGTTGACGATGCCCTCCGACATTTTCGGCGCGGTGATGATCCGCGAGGGCTGCGTCGGGTTGCTCGTCGGCGCGACGTCGATGCGGCTGCGCGAGTCGCGGCCGTAGGAGCGGCTCCAGACGACCTTGCCGCCCCCGAACGCCATGCCCTGCACGCGCGTGGGGGTCGAGACGGTCGACGACGGCCGGGCGCTCGGCCGCTGCTTCGCGTCGAGCGGGTAGCGGTAGACGGAGCTCGTCCCGGTCGCCGCCTTGGAGAACGTGCCGACCCAGAGGGCGTCGGCGGTGGCCGTCAGGTACGACGACGCGGCGGCGGCGTAGGACCCGTTGGACTTCAGCGTCGCCAGCTCGGCCTTCTTCGTCAGCTGCGCCTTGGAGAAGCGGACGAGCTTGCCGTTGTTGGCCACCCACAGGTACGAGCCCGTCATCGCCAGCCCGCCGACGTGGCCCTTCGTCGGCATCACCAGGAGCTTGCGGCGGGCGCCCGTCGTGCGGTCCACGACGGCCAGCCGGCTGTTCTGGGCGCCGGAGCTGTCGTAGTACGAGATCACCAGGGCGTTCTGCTCGGGCCAGTAGGCGAGGCCCTGCGGGGTCCACGACGTGTCGCGGCCGGGGATCTTCGCGGGGCCGCGGTCGAAGATGCCGTAGTAGCGCTTCAGGTCGCCCGGGTCGGCCGCCGTCGCGGCGGACGGCAGGACGGCGGCGGTGCCCCCGGCGGCCGCGACGCCGACCAGGGCGGTCGCGATCAGCCGGGAGGAGCGGCGGCGGGTGCCGCGGGCCGGGGGAGCTGCGGTGACGGGGCGGACGGGCGTGGGCACTGGGGACCTCCGTGGGGGACGTGCGGCCCACCGTCGCCGCGCGCACGGCGCTCGGCAGCGCGGACGTGGCGGGCGGCACGCGACGTCGTCGCGGTGGGCCGGACCTCCACCGTACGGGCCGTGAGCGGGCCTCTGCGACCCCCTCTCACGGTTTCCTCAGGGGCCGGCCGGGGCGGGCGCCCGGCGTCCGCCTACCCGCCCGGCCCGGTCCCGGAGGGCGGCGGCAGCGGTGCGACGGCCTCGCCGATCCACGAAGCGACGGGGAGCTCCGACGCGGCGTCCGCGAGGCCCGCGGGGGTCGGCTCGGCGAGCGGCATCACGTGCGTGGGGACGTCGGTCAGGGCGGCGACGGTGCGGCGGGCGTCGTCGGCGAGGACGTCGCCGGCGGCCCAGGGCGTCAGCACGATCGCGCGGACGTCGAGGCCTGCGGCGCGGGCGACGTCGACGGTCAGTCGCACGTGGTTGATCGCGCCCGGACCGGGACGGGCGGCGACCACGACGGGCAGGCCGAGGTCGACGCAGAGGGCCCGCACGTCGTAGCCGGCGCGGTCGAACGGCGCGAGCAGGCCGCCGGTGCCCTCGACGACCAGGGTGCGCCCCACGCCGGTGCGCGCCGCCGCGGCGACCAGGTCGGCGGGGACGAGCCGCTCGGCGGCCAGCTCGGCCGCCAGGTGCGGCGGGACGGCGGGCCCGAACGTCCGCGGGCAGACCTCGACGGGCTCCTGCCCGGTGCAGGCGGCCAGGAGCTCGTGGTCGCGGCCGCCGTCCGGCGCAGGCTCGTCGAGACCGGTGACGGCCGGCGCGTGGGCGACCACGTCGGTCCCGTCGTCCCGGAGCCGGGCGCAGATCGCGGCGGCCAGCACCGTCCTGCCGACGTCGGAGTCCGTCGCGACGACGACCACGCCGCACAGGGGCGGGGCGCCGGTCCGGCCCGACTCGTCGTTCGCCCCGACGGCCGTGTCGCCGCTCACGACGCCACCCGGTCCCGGACGGCCGCGGCCACCCGCAGCCGCGCGTCGCGCAGCTCGTCCCGCCGCGGGTGCGGGAGCGGGGCGCCGGCGGCGGGGCGGCGGACGAGGGGGACCCGGGCGGGCTCGTGCTCGACGGGCATCCGCCGGATCGTCCCACCCGCGGGTGCGCCGCGGGGAGCGGGTGGCCCGCGGCCGCCCTCAGCAGCCGCGGACCGTCGCCGCGACCCGTCGCGAGCGGCCGTCCCCCAGCCGCACCAGCGCGTCGACCCGGTTCTGCCCCGTCCGCAGGCGGGCGGCGGCGATGCGGGTGAGCAGCGGCGAGCGCCGGTCCCGGGCGACGGTCCGCCGGTTCAGCCGGAAGTCCGCGCGGATCGCGTCGCGCCGGTCGGCCCCGGCCACCCGGACGGTCAGCCGTCCCGAGACGCAGCGACGCCCGCGGGCGTCGCGCCGCGTCCGTCCGGTCGTCCGCAGGGCCACCCGCGGCCGGCCCGTCGCAGCGGGCGTGGCCGCGGCGGTCGCCCTCGCGGACTCGAACGCCTTCGTCTGCGTCGCGACGACCCGCAGCAGGTCGCCGAGCGCGATGTTGCCGTCGAGGATGTGCAGCCCCCACCCGGCGTCGGGGAACTGCAGCAGGTCGCGGGCACCCGGCAGGCGGCGGAGCATCAGGACGTTCGAGCCGTTGACGGTCTCGCAGCGACCCGCGTAGCGGTCCGCCGGCTGCACCCACGGCGTGGCCGCGGTCGGGACGACCCCGAGGTACGTCGCGGTGAGCCCGAGGGCGATGAACCCCGCCGGGTAGGGCCGGGTGGGCATCAGCGTGGTGAGGTCCGCGTCGCGGTTGGCCGCCAGCGACGCCGGGTTCGTGCACGCGACCTCGACGTCGGACCGCGGCGCCAGGCCCGTCAGGCGGTCGGTCGTCGTCGGCGGCTTGCCGAACCGCGTGGCGTCCTGCGGCGTCTCGTCGAAGGTGGAGAACGCGACCACGCAGCCGAACTGCCCGTCCGCCCGGCACAGCGGGACGTCGGCGAAGTCGCCGCCGCGGTCGCTGCCCTTCTTCACGAGGACGTTGCCGCCGAGCAGGATCGCCGAGACCAGGCGGGAGCGGACCTCCGGGACGGGATCGATCTCCTCGCGGATCAGCCGCCGCAGGATCCCGGTGCCCTGCGAGTGGCCGATCAGCACGACGCCGCGGCCACGGTTGTCCTTCGCGAGGTAGGAGCGCCAGGCGGCGAGGACGTCGGAGTACGCGGCCTGGCGGGTCGCGTCGGTGAAGCCGCCGAGGAAGATGCCGGGGACCGTGCCCTGGCGGTAGAGCGGCGCGTACACGCGGCAGCGCTGGGCGAAGCGCTGCGCCTGGAGGCGGGCCATGCCCTGGACCTCGGGGTCGGCGTCGCCGGTGGCCATCGGGCCGAGCTGGTTGGAGACCGTCGGGTAGACGTAGAAGCAGTCGATCGGGGCGGCCGGGTCCGGCGCGGCAGGCTCCACGCGCGACGAGCCGTCCGTCCCGAGCACGGTCGTGTCGAGGCCCTCCGTGCAGACGTCCCCGGGCATGCCGGGGCGACAGACCCAGGTCGGCTCCGCGGCCGAGGCGGGCGCCGGGGCGACGAGGACCGGCCCCGCGGTGAGCAGCGCGAGCAGGAGCCCTGCGGCGCGGAGGAGGAGACGGAGCCGTGGTCGGAGCACGGCGGCAGGCTACCCGCGGGTAGCGGGGCTCGGGGGAGATTCGGTGACGGCCGCCGCGGCGTCGTCGCCCGGTCGCGCGGCCGGGCTCTCGCCCGCGTCTGCGGTGGCCGCCTCGGCCCGCCGGACGAGCTCGTCGTCCAGGTCCGGGCGGAGGTCCGCCAGGACGTCGTCGGGGAGCACGGTCATCAGGCGCCCGAGCAGCGGCCAGGCCTCGCGGCGCCCGAGCTCGGCCGCGGCCTCCGCCAGGGTCGCCGTCGGGATGCCCTCGAGGATCCCGCCGACCCGCCCCAGGTCGACCTCGGCCGCGACGTCGGCGAGGAACGCCGGGGAGAGCCGCTCCGTGATCGGCAGCGCGGCGGCGCGGAGCTCGTCGTCCCCGGCCAGGAGCGCGGCGAGCGCCTCGATCCGCGGGCCGGAGAGCCGCTCGACGGCCGACGCGATCCGCTGCAGCTGGGCGTCGCAGAGGTGCACGTTGAGCGAGACGACGTCGGTCCAGAGCGCGTGCTCGTCCGCGGCGTCGAGCAGTCCGTCGAGCCGGGAATCGGTCAGCATCGCGACGACCGCGTCGATCCGGGAGGGGTCCTCGATCACCGCACCGGACCGCAGGAGCGCCTCGCCGTCGAAGCCGTCGAGCAGGTCCGCCACGACGTCGTCGCGGACGTGCCCGACGAACGCGCCGAGGACGACCCACTCGCCGCGGCGCCGCAGGTGCTCGCCGGCCTCGGCCATCGTGCCCCGGTCGATGTCCTCGAGCAGCGGGCCGACCTTGCGGACGTCGACGTGGCAGGCCACGTCGGCGAGGAAGTCGGCGGGCAGGCGCCGGGCCAGGTCGCCCGCCTTCCGAGGGCTCAGGAGCGCCGCGGCACGGCCTCCGAGGACGGGACCCATGACGTGCTGGGCGAGCTTGGCCGCGACGGACGCCGGCAGGGCATCGCCGAGCGCGACGGCGCGGGAGAACTGCTCGCGGCTCTGCTCGAGCAGGCGGTCGGCGACGGCGTGGCGCAGCTGGCGGAGCGTCGCGACGTCCGCCCCGTCGAGCGCCCCGAGCTCGTCGGGCTGCACGTCGAGGACGCGGGCGAGCCGCTGCAGCTCGCCGCGGCGCTCGAGCGCGCCGGTCATCCGGTCAGCACCTTGCGGGCGATCCCGCGGAGGGGTCGGGGCACGACGCGGAGCCCCTCCTGCAGCGCGGCACCGACCTCGGCGGACTGCGCCCGCTCGGCGTCGGCCACGAGGGCGGCGACGGCGGAGCAGGCCTCGGGTCCGAGGGCGACGACCCCCGGCGGCAGGTCGAGCGGGGCGTGGCGGTCGGCGGGCGGCGGCATGGGGCGGAGGCGTCGCGCCCGAGGGCCGGAGCACGACGCGCCGGGCCGGGAGCCGGTCCGGCGCGGCCCCAGGCTACAGCCCGCTCCGGGGCCCGCGGGGGCGAATTCCCTGAAGACGGGCGGCCGGCGATCCGGTGGCCGGGGCGCGGCGGGCGGACCGGTGCGCCCGTCGGGCGGCGGTGGCCGCCGCCCGGGGAGCTCAGCGGCTGGGGACGCCGCCCCAGGCCGCGACGTCCGGCTTCGGATCGCGCGGCTTGCCGCCCGAGTAGTACCCGGGGGAGGTCCAGATCTCGAGGTGCAGGTGGCACCCGTTCGCGTTGCCGGTGTCGCCGACCATGCCGACGGGGCTGCCGGCGGTGACGGCGTCGCCGACCTTCAGCGGCGACGGGGCCTTCATGTGCATGTAGACCTGGTCCTCGCCGGACGGGGTCCCGGTGATGACGACGTAGTTGCCGCCCTTGTCGTCCCACTTGACGGCCTTGATCGTGCCGGCGGAGGCCGCCACGAGCGGGGTGCCGCAGGTCGCGAAGAGGTCGATGCCCTCGTGCGCGCCGCCGCGCTCGCCGAAGAAGGTGCCGGCGTCGCCGAAGTGCCACGGGCCCTGGATCGGGAAGACGTAGCCGGCGATCGGGGCGACGGAGCGCTGCTTGGCGGCCATCTGCGCGGCGATCGTGCCGGCGAACTTCAGCTTCATCGCCCGTAGCGTCTGCAGGTTCGGGCGGCCGGTGCGCTTGAGCCGCTTCTTACGCTGGTACCGCTTGATCGCGGTGCGGGTGCGGGAGCCCAGCGACCCGTCGGCGCGGACGTGCGCGCGGCGCTGGACGCTCTTGGTCTGCGTCCGCGTCAGCTTCACGGTCTGCGTCTCGGACACGGTCACCGGAGCGGCAGGTGCCGCCGCGGCCGGCGTGGCCTGCGCGGTCGGTGCAGCGGGGGCCATCGACGAGACGGACGTCCCGCCGCCGCCTGGCGCGGTGTCGTCGGCCTGCGCGACGGGGGCGCAGGTGGCCAGCGTGAGCAGGCCGATCAGGGCGGCGCGGCGCACCGTGGTTGATCGCATCAGGACAGCTCTCTCATCGGCCTGCGGGGTTAGCTGACGGGCTGGCGCAGAAAGAGTCGCGCCTCCACGTGAACACGTGGACTAGCCCCAACACGGACGTGGGTCCCCCGCTCCCCGGGATCGACCCCGGGAACTCGGCGAGGGAGAAGCTAGCAAGCCTGCAAGCCGTCTTGCACCCCTCGGAGCGGTCCCGGGACGGGCCCCGGGCGCGGGTTCGCCGCCCGTCTCCCGGCGCCTCGGGGCGTATCGCCTGTGAGGGACGGACGGATCGCAGGACTCGGACGTCCGTCCATCACCGGTTTGCGATGTCGTCCGGTCGGTTCACGTTGCGCAGCAGCAGCGCCGGATCGCCCATCGCGGCGACGACGGCCTCGCCGGCGACGGCGGCCCCGAGCGCCTCGACGGTGGCGACGACCCGGGCTCCGGCCGACGCCGCGGCCTCCAGGGCGTCGGCGTGCTCGGGGGCCACGCGCGCGAGGAGCGGGTGGCGCCGGCCGGCGCCCTCGACGACGACGAGCGGCTCCGGGCGGGCCGCCAGGTGCGCCAGCAGCGCCGCCGGGACGTGGGGGAGGTCGACGGGCAGGACCACGATCGGTGCCCCCGCGCGACGCAGCGCGGCGACGACGCCGGTGAGGGGGTGGGTCGGCTCGTCCGGCTCGTGCCAGCGCTCGAGGCCCGGGAGGTCGGGCAGCACCGACCCGCGCTTGGCGACGACGACCGGCCGGAGCCCGGCCCCGCGTGCGGCCGCGTCGGCGTGCGCGAGCAGCGGACGACCGTCGAGCAGGACGCCGGCCTTCGGCTCGCCCATGCGCCGCGAGCGACCGCCCGCGAGGATCGCGACGATCGACGCGGGACGGGGGTCGGCGGCGGGCACCCGGCCAGTCTCCCGCGCGCGCCGACGGGATGGGGCCCGGCGGGGCGCGGGGTGGGCTCGACGGGGCGCGGGGGTGGTGTTCGGCGGGACGCGGGGGTTGGGCCTCACGGGGCGCGGGGGTGGGGTCGCCCGTAGAGTCGCGCCGATGGGCGCCCTCTCGAGCCTCGACGACGCGCGCACCGCCGCCGCCGCGCTCGGTGGCGCCGCACGGACGACGTCGGAGCGGGTCCCGATCGTGGAGAGCGTCGGGCGGATCGCCTCCGACGACGTCGTCGCGGGCGGTGCGCTGCCGCCCTTCGCGTCCTCGGCGATGGACGGCTGGGCGGTGCGCGCCGCCGATCTCGCCGGCGCGACGGCCGACCGGCCCGTCGTGCTGCGGGGGACCGGGGAGTCCGCGGCGGGGCGCCCGTCGGCCGTCGCCGTGGAGCCCGGGACGGCGATGCGGATCAGCACCGGTGCGCGCATCCCGGACGGGGCCGACGCGGTCGTCCGGGTCGAGGAGACCTCCGTGGCCGACGGGGGCGTGGCGATCGGGGTCGCGGTGCGTCCGGGGCGCGACGTGCGGCGCGCCGGCGAGGACGTCGCGCACGCGGACGTCGCCGTCCGGGCGGGCGAGCGGCTGGGCCCCGGGCACGTCGCCCTGCTGGCCGGCCTGGGCGTGACCGCCGTCGACGTGCGTGCCCGACCGCGGACCGTCGTGGTGATCACGGGCGACGAGGTCGTGCCGGGCGGCGCCGGCGCCGGTGGGCTCCCCGACGGCCGGATCCACGACGTCGGGGGCCCGGCGCTCGCCGCCCTCCTGGCCGCGGCGGGTGCGCGGGTCGTGGCGGTCCGGCACGTCGGCGACGACGCAGGGGCGACGACCGCGGCGCTCGCCGACATCGACGCCGACCTCGTGGTCACCTGCGGCGGGATGTCGGTGGGCGAGCACGACCACGTCCGCCGGGCCCTGGCCGCGCTGGGCGCCGACGAGCACGTCATCGGCCTGGAGCTGCAGCCCGGGCGGCCGACCTGGCTCGGTGCGCTCCCGGGCCCGGCCGGCACGCGCCCCGTCCTCGCGCTGCCCGGCAATCCCGGCGCGGCGATCACCGTGGCGACGCTGCTCGTCGAGCCCCTGCTCCGGGCGATGGCCGGCGGCGACCCGGCGACACCGCTGCGCGCACGGCTGCTGGCCGACACCCACGGCGACGCGCGACGCGTCCGGGCGCTGCGCGTGGCGCTCGGCGAGGACGCCGACGGACGACGCACCGCCCGCGTCCTCGAGGGCCAGCAGCCCCACCGGCTGGCGTCGATGCCGGCGACGGTCGCCTACGCGCTGATCCCCGCGGCCGACGGCGTCCTGGCCGCCGGGACGGTCGTCGAGGTCGTCCCCCTCCCGGGTGCCGGTCGCGACTGACCTCGGACCCAGGCGCGCGGCGACGTGCCGACCCCGGACGCTGGCGCGCGGCGACGTGCCGACCCCGGACCCAGCCGTGCGGCGACGTGCCGACCCCGGACCCAGCCGCGCGGCGACGTGCCGACCCCGGACGCAGGCGCGCGGCGACGTGCCGACCTGATCGTCGGCCCCCCGGATGCGGGTTGCTACCGCGGGTAGAGTGTGCCCCATGTCACGAACCCGTCTCGCTGTCGCCGGGGTCGCCTCGGTCCTGGCGCTGGCCGCCCTCCCATCGGCCGCCTCGGCCGAGCAGGTCACGATCACCTCGTTCGACGGGACCCGGATCGACGCGGACTTCCAACGGGCCGACGGGCTCGCGGCCGGCGCGAAGGCGCCGACGATCGTCCTCACCCACGGGTTCGGGGCGACGCGCGAGACGACCGAGATCGCCGCGCTGGCCGAACCACTCGGTCAGGTGCCCGCCGGCGCCTTCCGCGCCCGGGGCTACAACACGATCACGTACGACTCGCGCGGCTTCGGGCGCTCCGGCGGCGAGATCGATCTCGACTCGCCCGAGCGCGAGGGGCGCGACGCGTCCGCCGTCATCGACTACGTCGCCACCCGCCCGGAGGCCAGGCTCGACGCCCCCGGCGATCCGCGGGTCGGCATGCACGGCGCCTCGTACGGCGGCGGGGTCCAGTGGGCGGCCGCCTCGCGGGACATGCGGATCGACGCGCTCGCACCGTCGATCTCGTGGACGTCCCTGGTGCAGGCGCTCGCCCGCGACGGACGCCTGAAGCTCGGCTGGGGCCTGCCGCTGGTCGGCCTGGGCGAGGCCAGCGGCCTGGCGCTCGGTGCCTTCGCCCCGCAGGGCATCGAGCTCGGCGCCTTCCCGGTCGAGCTGATCGCGCTGGCCACGAAGGCCGCCGTCACCGGCCGGGCCGACGACGCGCTGACCGGGTACCTGCGGGCCCGCTCCACCGGCGACGGGATCGCGAAGGTGCGCGCCCCGTCGCTGATCGTGCAGGGCACCGCCGACACGCTGTTCGGCCTGAACCAGTCCGCCGAGATGCGTCGGCTGCTCCGCCAGGCCGGCACGCCGGTGAAGATGCTCTGGTTCTGCGGCGGGCACGGCGTCTGCCTGACGGGCTCGGGCGGCGACGCCGTCGTCACGCCCCGGGTCCTGAACTGGATGGACCGCTGGCTGAAGGCCGACGCGTCGGTGCCCACCGGCCCCGGCTTCGAGTGGGTCGCCGACGACGGGAAGCTGCGCGCTGCGGCCGACTTCCCGCTGAAGTCCGCAGGGACGATCACCGCATCGGGCTCCGGCACGCTGCCGATCACGCCGCTGAGCTCCGCGAGCGGCCTGCTCGTCGCGGCCACGCGCGCGTCGAGCGCCGTCGAGGTGCCGGTCCCGGTCCAGACGGCGACGAAGGACGTCGTCGGCGCCCCGGTCGTCCGCCTGCGCTACCGCGGCACGTCGACCGCCCCGGACACGCACCTCTACGCCCAGCTGCTCGACGAGACCCGCGGCGTGGTGGTGGGCAACCAGGTCACGCCGCTCCCGGTGACGCTCGACGGGCAGGAGCACGTCGTCGAGCGGTCGCTGGAAGGCGTCGCGATGCGGGTCACCCCCGGCAGTCGCTACCGCCTGCAGGTGACCGACGGGTCCAACGTCTACGGCCTGACCACGGGCGTGGGCGCCGCGCAGCTCGACGACGTGCGGCTGACGCTGCCCGTCGGCGACGCGGCGGGCACGGTCGCCGACCCGGCGCTCACCGGCGCGACCCCGGTCGCCGCGCCGCCGGCCGGCGCGGGCGGTGGGAAGACCGCCCGGACGCGGACCGTGACGAAGCGGATCCGGGTGGGCACCCTGCGCTCCCGCGGGGTGCTGCTGCGCGGCACCACCACGAAGGCCCGCCGGACGACGGTCCGGCTCGTCGTCAGCGCGGCGGTGGCGAAGCGCCTGGGGCTGCGCTCCCGCACGATCGCGACGGGCCGCACCGCGAAGCGCCGCTCCTGGTCGCTGCGCCTGAAGCCGGCGGCCCGGACCGCCACGGTGCTGCGTCGTCGCGCCTCGACGGTCGCGACGGTGCGCGTGTCGAGCGGCACGGTCCGGCCGAACCGGGTCGTGGTGCGCCGGTAGGCCGGACGTCGCGGACGGCGGGACCGATGAGTCCCGCCGCCGGCGGCGGTCGTGGATGCAGGTGCCCGTCCGGGCTCCGTCACTCCCGCCCGAGGTCCCGCCGTGCTCATCGTCTCCGGCCGTCTGCAGATCCGTCCCGGCCACCGCGACGCCTTCCTCGCGGACTCGACCGACGCGGTCGCGCAGGCGCGCGCGGCGGCGGGCTGCCACGACTTCGTCGTCGCGGCGGATCCGCTGGACCCCGACCGCGTGAACGTCTACGAGCGGTGGGAGACGGCCGCGGACCTCGAGCGCTTCCGCGGCCAGGGCCCGAGCTCGGAGTCGATGTCGGTCGTGGTCTCCGGAGACGTGTCGCGCTACGAGATCGCGTCGGTCGGACCGGCCTGAGACGACCGGCGGCGGGGTGGGGCGGCGGCCGTGGCCGGGGTGGGGCAGCGGCCGGGGCCGGAGTGCGGCGGTGGCCGTGGCCGGGTGGGGCGGCAGCCGTGGCCGGGGTGGGGCCGGGGGTGCGGCGGCGGCCGGGACCGGGACGAGGCGGCGGTCATGGCCGGGATGCGGCAATGGCCAGGACCGGGGCGGGGCAGCGGCCGGGGTGGGGCGGCGGCCCTGGCCGGGGTGGGGCAGCGGCCGGGGCCGGAGTGGGGGCTGCATTCGGGCTGGGGCGCCGGAGTCGGACGGGCGTCCGATGCAGGGCCGAGAACGTGCGGGACGGGCCGACCCGTCCGACGTTCCGCACGATCTCGTCGTCCGGGGCGCGACGACGTGCGGCACGTCGGCCGAGGCCCGACGTGCCGCACGAATCCGTCGTCGGACCCCAGCCCGACCCGGCCAATCCGCCGGCCGTCGCTTCGGGCCCCGCGCCACCCAACGCCCCGCGCCACCCACCCCGCGCCGCCGGCCCACGCCGCGCT